>CAZJHS010000004.1:24977-69708 GCA_964545895.1 uncultured Chitinophaga sp.
ATCTGGTTCTTGTACTACTGGGCTCAAGCAACTTTCAACAAACTGCCAATTTGCTGGCTCTGTCCATTCCCATCCATTCTTTCCCATCTTACCTTCTCTAGAATCACTGTACCAATCAGTTCTATATGTTTTTTTCTCCGGTACATAAACACTTCGACTCTCACATGTAGCATATCTTTCTCCTCCTGTAATTGTACATAAATTAACTTTGATTTCATCGGCCGAAAGCTTTACAAAAAGCTTGGGATTTAATCTTTCCAATTTTTTCATTTCTCATTGCGGTTTATACTTCAAAACCTGCTAAAAATTTTAGGTTAAAAATAAATAATTAAAAACATTTACCAATAACCCATGTGCGCAATAGGGTGGGTGGTAAAATTTATTACTCAATTTTCGTAGCAAAAAATGTAATGTACAATAGAAGAAATTCTATTGGCCAAAGAAAAATAGAAAAAGTTCTATTGCGGTTTCCGCTTAGCCTATCAAACCTATTTATATTGCTGCTTGCTGTAAATGTTCCACCTGTAGCTGAAATTTTTTGGCTAAGGCTCGCACCTAAATTGCTGTATGCTTGTTCTACAGTTGTAAACTTAATGGTACCATCAGGTTGGGTAACGCTGGTTATACTGTTGTTGTAACCAGGCAGGTTTGCATTTAAGTTAACCTGAGGAAACAATTGTGCGCGTTGTAACTTAAATGTTTGGGTTGAGATTTCGTACGTATTTTTATTAAGAGTTGCTTGTATGCTTTGTTCTTGTGCAAGTTTTATGGCTTGTGATAAGTTTAAAGTTGTTTGGGCTGATGAATAATAAGGAACACAGAATGCCAACAATAGCATTAATCTAATGATAACAATGTGCATATTTAGATTACCTTGCTTTTGCATATTTTGCTTTGGCTAATGCAGAGGTGTAATATTTCTGAAGCAATTGATAAATCATAAACTCTTCAAATCGTTGGTTCGAGTTGAAAAAACGGTTGACAAACATGTGTACATAGCTTGGTATTAATTCATCAATGTGTTTACCATTTTTTGCTTGTTGAATATTTTTTACTAGAGGTTGTAATTGTTGCTTTTGCTTTTTGTAAATAGTTAGCACGTCTTTAAAAAATGGGGCAACCTTTAACTTTTCGGGTATATTTCCGTTGTTCAATTGTTCAATATTTGCTGAATTGTTTCTGAAGTTATCTTTTATTCTATCCCTCAGCATTTGTGATTGTTGAAGCCCGAACTCCCTTGCAAATGCATAAGCACTTTGCTCTATCAAGATTAAACGTTTTTCGCTGTTATAATCAAAAGCATCAAACAAATTTATTACACCAAGCAAACCTACCAAAAATCGGTGTGTGTGTAACTGGTCTGTTTTAATTAATTTCAGGAGTTCTAAAGTTATTTGTGAATTGATATGAAAAACTGATTCTGATCCATCCATTGTTTTATGTCCGTATCGTTCCAATTCTCGTTGGTAAGTATCTGTCTGTATTTTCCAGATTATTCCTTGTTTAACAAGTAATGCTAGCTCCTTTTTAACAACTGTGTTTAAAGTGGTAAAATCCGTTTTGTGGGTCAATTGAAATCGTAAACGAATGTGATTTTTCGGGTCAGTATAGCGTATGAAAAACCACTTATTTATAACGCCTTCTTTTTGCAGTTTATGAGTTATTTTATCAATCTGTTGAATGAGCACTTTGTCTGCCGTTTTAGTTCCAGTATAAAGTTTAAAATACACCCATTCGCTGTAAGGTTCAAAGGTTCGTTGTACTTTAGCTTGTGTAGTTTTCTTTTGGTTGCTAACATTTTTTATTACTTCTATCTTATCAGCTTGTTTTACAAATGGTATAATAATTTCATTTGTATAACCATTGCCGTTTTCATCTTTAACCAATAAGTTGTTTTCAGTAAACAAGCACTCCGTAAGTTTAACAGTAGTATATTTTTTTGCAACATCCAATAAAATGTCTCTGCATAGTTGATTTGTTAAATCTAACAACAATTCATTATCGCCCTCACTTAAAAATACTTTTTCAGGTAAGTTATATTCTTTAATCAAGTTAGCAAACATCGGGTTGAGTTGTTCCGGCTTGGCTTTTTGTATGGCCTTTAGCTCTGCCGATTGCACATTCCAATAGGCAGGTGACAGTATGATATTTTTATAGGTAATACGTGGCAAAAATTTTTCACCACCTAAAAAGCTCCAACTCCAGCCTAAATATGTTTTAATACCTTGATGCTGCAAATCACATAAAAAATGATAAATGGGTAAACCCATCGCTGAATAATTATGTGCATTGGCCATACGTGGCAATACTTCTTTATTTAATCGCTTTGAACGCAAAATAACCTTATCATTTTTAACGCTTACCATCAAGTCATTCACTTGTATTTGTTGCTCATGTGGCAAGGTGCTAATAGCTAAGTATGGTATTTCGTATTCACGGTAATGTGGGCGTGTCAAAATATTGCCCAAACGCCCTTCCGAAATATGAACAATTTCGGCAAATACTTTATCGGGTTGTAAGGCTTCTTCTTTCTTTGCTATGTCAACACACAAATCGGCTATGCTTTTATCTAAATGACCAAATCTACCGGGTAATATAGTTGCATTATTACTCATTCCGCCCCAAACTATTTTTGTAACTTCACCCTCTTGCAACAGCTCACCCATAAAGGCCATTGTATCTGGCAAACGTTGTTGGCTACTTTTAAATGGTTTTATATTATCATCAGTTAGTTCTATTTCAGTTAGGTTATCTTTTTGTGCTCGCACATACAAATCAAACCTAAATTTTGCATGGGCATCCCATAGCATGTTATTTTTATTGCTGCTGCGGTATTCGGTTTCGCTTATTGCATTTTTATAATTAATGCCAATATCGGTATCTAATAATTCTAGTAATGGGATTTCTGCTTCTTCGTACCGTTCATAAAAGGCGCGTTTAAATTTGGTAAGTGTATTTTGGCTTTCATCAAATGCACTTAATCTATCCAATACTTCGGCCGCTTCTAATATTTGATTAGGAATTTCTTGATTAATATTCGATTGAATACGTTCTTTAAGTGTATCAACTTGAATAAACTTACTTTCGTTAATGGCAGTTGTAAAGTATGATGCTAATATCTCTTTTATGCTTGCCGTCTTTTTTATTATTGACTCGTTTGAAGCTAAAATTGCATTAACCTCGGTTGGCAAATTTTCATATAGCTTAAACTGACTGAGCTTGTTAAACAATACGGTTTGGTATTCTTCGCCACTCACGTTTGGGTAAAGTTCATTAATAAGTATCTGGCTTGTAATTAGTTCGCTTAGGTATTGTGTTGCTTCTGCTTTATCAAAACCAAATTCAGCAATGATATTTATACATTGTCTGTAGCTCAGTCCTTTTGCGCTTTTTTTAATCAGTTTACTAAGCACCACATTATCATCAATGTTTACCAAATGAAAAACAGTACGAGAATTAAGCGTTCTAAACTCATGATACCGCCACTTTTGGCCTACCAAATACAAGCTGGTATTAGGGTAATAAATTAATTCTTCAATCAGTGTTTCATCCTTGCACAAATCATGATATACATTTGCCAAATAATCCATATCCAAACGCAAGCTGGGTTTTGGAGTGCAGGATATGTTCATAACCGTTTCTTCGCTTGTTATTGGTAGAGTATGAAGCCCTGCAAATAAACCGTAAGGGGTGCAGCGGGTGCAGGCACGGGTATAGTATTTCAAGAGACTTTTTTGCAGCTTATCATCTGGCTTATCTGTTGGTTTAAGCTTGTGCAATTGGGCATGCAATACAGGCGATGCAATAAAAAGCGTATTGTTTAATGTGGGCTTTTCAAAGGACTCTTGAGTAGCGGGTTTGTTTAATACATTTATTGGTAAAAGTGGAGTTCTGATGATTGCTCCGTTACTTTCATACTGCTGTTTCATTAGGTTAGGTTAGCTTAATAATAGGCAACGATCCCAAGAGGATTCAATTTTATTTGTGATAGTTGCCAAGCTAAAATACACTCCAATCACTCCTTCAAGGATACTTACATTGTTTTTCCATTCTTTTGTGTGTCTATCAAAGTCCTTGAATCCAGCGATACCATCGTCAAATTTTGAAAACTGTAACGTTATATTTAACCAATATAACATTGAATCTTCAAATGTATTATGATTACTCCGATTAAACAGTTTATAGTAAAGATATGCTAATCCAATACTCCCATGACAGAAAGTAGGAGAATCAATCAATGTACTTCTAAAGCTCTTACGGTCACAAGTTTTCAAAGCAATATCAAAGACTTTTGAACGCATATTAACATCATTTATCAAATCAGCCGTTTCCCAAAGGGTATTTGCTATTGAAAGGTCTCCATAACACCATGCAAGCCTTGACTGTACTATTTCTCCACCTTCCATTATATAACTAGGAAAAACACAATATTGTTTTTCTTTTGAGTTAGCATTAGCTAATATGTAAGTTGCGGTTAAAGTCAACATCTCTTTTGCTTTTTCCTTTTGAACATTTGACAAGTAACAATATCTCAGAAACACCAAAATACTTGTAATACCATGTGCAAGACTGAAGTTTATCCATTGAGGATATAGTTTAGAAAACCAATAACACTCTTGATTAGAATGCTTTGTTTCAAAAAGATATTGTACCAATTGTTTTGAAAGTCCTTTTTTAAATAGTGGTCTATTATCAATGTCATTCAAACAAATTCCAATATTACCATACATGTAGTCCCAGTCGTTTATAATTAGGTTGTGTTTGAATTGAGATACTAAAATACGTTTAATAGCAGAAATAACGGTCACATCTATTGTGTAATACCTATGAAAAGAGTATCGGTAGTAAAACCAGAGGTAGCCACTAATTCCTTCCATAAAACTTGTATAAATATTGTCTTGTTCTAATAGTTTTCGTATACCTAAGTCAAATACATTGATTGCCTTGGACAAAAAATTAGGATTATTTGTTTCCGTGTATTTTAGATAATAGTATAACGCTAAACCACCAGTACCACTGAAAAATGCGTAATTATCTGACTTTTCATATTGAAATGAAGACAAAGCCTCCTCTATTTCAGATAATTTTTCTTCAATGCGAAAAAATAAATTTTCACGATCTAACTTATTCATTTTTTGTTGATGTACTTACTTTTTGGATTCTGATATTTATAATTCCATCAAATGCTGTTGACCATTTACCGCGATGCATGTTAGTCCCAAAAATCAAAGAACGATAAACCTGAGTTTCTAACGTTTTATCTTTTCTAAAATCAAAAAAGGCTATTTCACAATTTGGGATAAGTAAATGTGATTCTAAAACATTTTCATCAATTTTAAATTTAGCAACCTCCTCAATATTGTAAACTACCGTATCTGTGCAATATCCCATCATACCGCTTGTACTGGTTATTGCAAGCGAATAGGCCGACTTGCCCATCTTATTGGAAATATATGAGCCGACTGGTCGAATTAAACTGTAATAAGTACTGTCTTCGTTATGATATAAGTTGCCCATATTTTTTGCATTGTGAAAATTAGCAGCTGAAATAATAATTTTTTCATTTGGAAACCGAGCCATTATCCATTCTATATTTGAAGCCATTACACTATCACGCCAATTAATGCTTTTATATGAATAGCTCATTTCTTCAATGTTATGAATTGCTATATGTAAAGCAGCTCTTACATTTAACAGTAATTGTTTTATGTATGAAGCATTTGGGTGATTAAACACCTGCAGATTTTTCATGTAATGAATTGTAGCTGAATCAAGTTTATTCAAGTCTTCAAGCGTTAACGTAAACTCTTTTATACTTGTTGATTGTTCATAATAAGAAATGATGTCTTTTAAATACATTTTTGCCAGTTGATTAGAAGTTTGTTTTAAAACCACATTCATTTCGTCTAAAAACAGATTAATTCTCACGGGTTGACAGTCTATGCCATAGTATTTGAATGATGGATTATCGGATAAAAAACGCTTAAATCCATTATATTGTGCAGATGACGAAAACTTTGTATCAGCTGTTTTTTTGAAAATTTGCAATGCCATTGCGTTGTCAAAATTCATCCTAACACTTTCCGTAAATCCTGATGCTTCACTTAACAAAAATGTATATCCATGCTTTTTATAAAGATATTCGATAAGCCGGGACTTCAACTCAAATGTAGCTCCATCACCGTGTCCCGCCTCGCCTAATAAAACAATACGTGAACTATTAAAAATACTATCTAAATCGGCAATATTGTTAAAGTCATCAATACACACAGGCTTGTTTTGAAGCTCTACAACCTGGGCATTTAAGGTAATAGAGTAGAGCAGAAATAACATACAAAAAAAATTATTCATTTTTTAGAGTTTATTTAAAAGGTATTTTCGACAAATGTCGAAAATACCTTTGTTTTTTTGATACTATCCCACAACTGGAGGAGCAGGCCAAAATCCTAATTCATCATCGGTATAAAATCTTTCCTCAATTAAATCGTAGAAACTATTATCGTCAGTTTCGTAGACAATATTGTCAAAATTTTGACCAGGTGATACTTTCGTGGGACATTTAACATCTTTGGAAACACAAGCAATATTTGTATTTCCACAAAGGTTGTCTGAAGTGTTAGTGCCAACTATTTGAACACCACCATTAATCATACTCATGCTTTTTTCCGACAGTCGTTCAATAGATTGCTTGTTTAATTCAAGTTTAATTTTTTTGATTTTCATTTTCTTCGCGGTTTATATATCAAAACCTGCTAAAAACTTTAGGTTAAAAATAAATAATTAAAGAATATTTACCAATAACCCATGTGCGCAATAGGGTGGGTGGTAAAATTAATTACTCAATTTTCGTAGCAAAAAATGTAATGCACAATAGAAGAAGTTCTATTGATAAAAGAAAAATAGAAAAAGTTCTATTGCGGTTGTGCCTGTAAATATTTATCTATGTATTGCTTAAATATGAAAACAATAACCATTGTAGATGATAGCCATTTAGACTCAAATTTAATTAAAGCCTGGCTAGAAACAGATAAAACTTACCAAGTACACACAATATACTACAGTGGCATTGATGCCATTGCAAATGTGGAAGATATTAATACAGATTTTTGTTTAATAGATGCACACATGCCACTGCTAAACGGGGTTAACACCACCACCATTTTGCTAAAACATAATTACAAAGGTAAACTTTTACTAATGAGTCATGCGTTTAGTTTAAAATGCATGGCAGAAGCTAAAAATGCAGGTGCGCATGGGTATTGCCATAAAGATAAAGAATCATTAATACATGCGTTAGTGAATGCAGAAAATAATATAGTAAGTTTTGATGAAAATTCTTTTGAAACTTGGAAGCAAAAATCGTCAACAAATAATTTGCATCACAAGGATAAAGACCCAAGAATTGATTTGCTAAATGCCCATCACCATAAAATTTTATCATACAGTTGTAAAGGGTTAAGCACCGAAGAAATTGGGGAGTTAATGAACTTGAAAAAACACACGGTTGAACAATACCGCGCTGCCATGTTACAATTACTCGAATTTAAAAGCCTAGCTCAGGCAACGGCTTGGGCAGTTGCTAATCACTTGGTAAAACCAGGGGATGTTTATACTCATCAACAAAACCCCAATTTAGACTAAAACATGGCGTTTCCTCACTATCATCAGTTAGGTTTAAAAGACTGTGGCCCGTCATGTATAAAAATGGTGGCTCAGTATTTTGGTCGAAGTTATAACATTGATTACCTGCGTGAAAAAAGCCACATCATTAAAACAGGTGTAAGCATGTTGGGTATAAGTGAGGCTGCCGAAGCCATTGGTTTTAAAACTATAGGTGTAAAAATTGATATAGAGAAATTAAAAGAAGTAGCCCAAAGCCACCCCAGTATTTTACATTGGGATAATAACCATTTTGTGGTGCTGTATGATTACAAACGCAGGTGGTTTGGTAAAAACAAATTTTACATAGCCGATCCTGCTAAAGAGTTATTGCAGCTTACGGAAAAAGAACTTGCTGAACATTGGGCAATTGCTTCAAACCAAAATACCGTTCTCGATACGCACTCAGGTGCTACACGAACTGACGACAACATAAATCATCAAACCTCAAACCAACCCCAAGGTTACGCGTTAGTATTAGAACCTACTCCTGACTTTTTTAGCAGAGAGCAAAACGATGGGGAACAAAAGAAATTAGGCATTAATTATTTGTTGCATTATTTTAAACCCTACAAAGGTTATTTTGTGCAGTTGGCTATGGGCATGTTGTTAAGTAGTATAATAACTTTAGCTAGCCCCATGCTCACTCAAGCTATGATAGACAAGGGTGTAAATATGCACAACCAAAGTATGGTTCAATTAGTGCTTATGGCACAATTAGCAGTTTTTGTAGGAGGCATTCTTATACAGTTTATTCAAACCAAAATACTCATGCACTTGGGTACGCGAATAAATGTGGGCATGGTGTCAGATTTTTTTTATAAGCTGTTTAACTTAAATATTCCTTTTTTCGATAGCCATGTTACAGGTGATATCATGCAGCGAATTGGTGATCATAAACGATTAGAGGGGCTACTTACCGTAAGCTCATTAGGTACCATATTTTCCCTGCTTAACATGTCAATTTTGGTGGTTATGTTAGGCGGTTATCATCCGGGCATATTACTTATATTTTCTATTGGTGCAGTGTTGGGTTTAGGTTGGACGTATTTGTTTTTAGCATGGCGAAAAAAGGTAGATTACAAAATGTTTCACTTGGGTAGCAAGGAAAATAGCAAGGTAATAGAGATGTTGGAAGGAATACAGGAAATTAAGATAAACAATAGTGCCAAGCAACACCGCTGGCAATGGGAAGAAATACAAGCAAATCTCTACAAACAAAAAATTGTAAACTTAAACGTAGGTCAATTTCAAAGTATTGGTGGTAGTATGTTGGGGCAAGCCACTAGTATTTTAATTAGTTTTACATCGGCAACCGCAGTTATTAATGGTGATTTAAGTTTGGGTGGCATGTTTGCCATTAACATGATTATAGGGCAGTTAAATTCACCAATACAACAACTTTATGGTTTAGTAAATTCGCTGCAACAAGCCAGAATAGGAATGGATAGAATTGGTGATGTGGTATTGCAAAAAGATGAAACAGATACAACACTTAATTTATTAAATGATATACCGGAACAAGAACCAATTATTATGGAAAATGTGAGTTTTGTGTATGGTAGCGAGCGTTTATCTCCTATACTTGATGATATAAGTTTTACTATCCCTGCGGGTAAAATAACAGCCATAGTTGGTGCAAGCGGGAGTGGCAAAACCACCTTGTTAAAATTATTAATGAAGTTTTATGATCCGAAAAAAGGAAATATTTTTTTAGGGTCAACTCATTTTAAAAACCTTCATCATGGCCATTGGCGAGACAAATGTGGAGTAGTAATGCAAGATGGCAGATTATTTAATACCACCATTGCAGAAAATATTGCTTCTGGATTACCTGTGGATATGAGTGCTATTATTAAGGCAGGAAAAATTGCAAATATTGACGATTTTATAAGCACTTTACCCAATGGCTACCTTACCGAAATTGGGAACGATGGCACCCAGGTAAGTATGGGGCAAAGGCAACGTATATTGTTAGCACGTGCAGTGTATAAAAATCCAAGCTACTTATTTTTAGATGAAGCCACCAGCAGTTTGGATGCCAACAATGAACGCAAAATTATGGACAACTTAAATGCTTTTTTTAATGGCAGAACAGTAGTTGTTATTGCCCATAGGTTAAGTACGGTGCAACATGCCGACCAAATTATTGTGATGGAGAATGGTAAAATTATAGAAACAGGAAACCATCAAACACTAACAGCAGTTAAAGGCAAGTATTATGAGTTGGTAAAAAATCAATTAGAGTTAGGGAGTTAAAAATGAGTGAAGAGAAACTATATCAACGCAACGAAAATATAAACTATTTACTTAATCGTAGGTTAAGTTTCACGCTACGTTATGGCATGACTTTTCTTTTTATACTTGGTCTTATTGTTATTATTACGCTGTACTTCATTAAAGCCCCCGATACCTTGGAAGGTCAATTTAAATTAAGCAGTAGTAATCCACCCAAAGGTTTAGTAGCTAAAGTAAATGGCCGCATTGTCAAAAAAATAGTTCATGATGAGTCTAATGTAAATAAAGGCGATATCTTGGTTGTATTAGAAAGTGTAGCAGATGAAAAAGAAGTTGCTTTACTCGAAAATAGTTTAGGCTATGTTCAACAATTGTGTGATAGCAATAAACTGGATAGTCTTAAATATATCGGTACAGCATCATTCCAAAATTTAGGAGAACTGCAACAAGTTTACGAGCAATTTAAGAAAAGTAATAATGAACTTTATTTAGCGCTGACCAGTGGGCAATATTTGCAAGAAAAAAGTATCATTAACAAAAGACTATTCAATTTAAAGTTAACACGCCAAAATTTAGAAAACCAAAAGCAAATTTACGAGAGAGAATATGCACTTGCGATTGAAGCATGGCAGGCAGACTCTACTCTAAATCAGCAACGCAGTATTACTAAAACAGAATTGCGTAATACAGAATCCGCAAGGTTACAACGGAAGTTGAGCTTAAGTAATTTGCAACAAACTTTATTGAATAACGAAACGGCAATAAATGACATTGAGCAACAATTATTAGTTTTAGAGAAAACCATTTTTCAGCAGAAGAATATGTTCATACAAACATATGCTGTATTGAAATCAGCTATTTCTGATTGGAATTCAAAGTATTTGTTTGTTGCTCCATTTTCTGGTAAAGTTTCACTTCCAAAAAATATTTACGAAGGATTAAATGTTAGGGCAGGCGATCCTGTTTTGTATATCATTCCTGATAGCAGTGATTGGATTTGTGAGGTGCTTCTTACACAGCAAAACTTTGGTAAGATAAATGTTGGTCAGCAAGCTATTCTTAAATTTGATGGTTATAATTTTGAGGAGTTCGGTGTCATTAAAGGTTTGGTTAAATCAGTTTCAAATGTTCCTCAGGAAGTTCAGGCAAAGGAAGGAATTCAAAACCTATTTTTAGTCCAAGTATCAATAAATAAAAATCTATCTACCACCTATCATAAAAAAATAATTCCCAAATATGGATTAAGCGGAGTCGCAACTATTGCATTAGACGATAAGAGTGTATTGGAAAAGTTGTTTGTAGATAAACTAAAGTGGCTGTTTGTAAATCAATAAAATACGTTAGATAAAATCTTCATTTAACCTAAAGAAAAGAACCGTGTGTGTGTACACAAGAATTCTCATTTAACCAAAATTACGGGAATATGTGCATAATCAAACCTGTTTAAATTATGCCATGTGAAACGAAAAATAAGCATAGCAGAACCATTCACTTTGCTAACCTTTCAGTTCAACAAAGCCCAAAGTTTTGCTATAAGTACCTCAAACTTTTAAATCTACTATGCTCAAATATTTTCACGACTTCTTAAAAAAAATCGCTGCGGTAATTTATCTTGATTTTTGATGTTGTTTAGCGATATACTTTAGCATTTGTGACTATTATTCATCAACCACAAATAATAAAAACTTATTACCAAAATAACTGCCAAGTAGCAATTGCTTTAAACTTTGGAATTATTATTGAATATTGCAATACAATTAACAAGAACTAAACACATAAAATTATGGCATTAGAAATAACAGACAGCAACTTTGAAGAGTTAGTATTAAAAAGCGACAAACCTGTATTGGTTGATTTTTGGGCAGAATGGTGTGGACCATGCCGCATGGTAGGACCAGTTGTGGAAGAAATAGCTAAAGAATACGAAGGCAAAGCTGTAGTTGGTAAACTTAATGTTGACCACAACCCTAAGGTAGCAACCGATTTTGGTATTATGAGTATACCTGCTTTATTGTTCTTTAAAAACGGACAAGTAGTAGATAAACAAGTAGGTGCAGTGCCTAAGCACGTTTTGGTTAACAAGTTAGAAAGCCAAATGTAATAGCTACTTTTTACGTAACAAAAAATCCGCTGAGCAAATTGCTAAGCGGATTTTTTTATGCCATATGCTGTCTGTTAGCTAAAAAATCTTTCCCGGATTTAAAATATACTTAGGATCGAAGGCGGTTTTAATATTGCGCATTAATGCAAGCTGAAAATCGGGCATAACCACTTGCATGTAGGGCTTTTGCACCAACCCAATTCCGTGCTCGCCACTTATTGTTCCGCCAAGTTGTTTGCACAACTCAAATATTTTAACAATGGCTTTGGTTATTTCATGCTCCCAAAAATCATCCGACAAATCGTCACGTAAAATATTAACATGTAAGTTTCCGTCACCTGCATGTCCGTAACAAACAGTTCTAAAACCAAACTGCTCCCCTATTGCTTTTACACCTCTATACAAAGCAGGTAACTCGGCACGCGGCACCACAGTGTCTTCTTCTTTATAGGTATTGTTAAACTTGGTGGCTTCACCTATGCTTCTACGCAATTTCCAAAAGTATTCTTTCTCATCAGCTGTTTGTGCAAACAAAACCTCGCCACTTTGGTGCGCGTACAATACATCACTTATTCGCTCACACTCCAACATCATTTGATCTAAATCGTTCCCATCAACTTCAATCAACAAATAAGCTTCCACACTATCATCAAACGTAAAATTTATATTAAGCATTTGTGCAGAAAGCTTAAAGCCATTAGGCTCCACAAACTCGCAAGCACTAGGATTACATCCTGCTAAAAAAATGCCGTTTACTGCCTCGCAAGCTTTTTCGGGCGATGAAAAAGGAGCTAACATTAATAGCGTTTGTTGTGGATGGGGTATTAGTTTTAATACCATTTTAGTAACCACCCCTAAAGTACCTTCGCTGCCAATAAATAAGTGTGTTAAATTATATCCTGTTGAATATTTAAGCGTATTGGCTCCTGTCCACATAATTTCTCCAGTTGGCAAAACCACTTCTAAATTCAGCACATAATCGCGGGTAGTGCCATACTTTAATGCACGCGGACCACCACTTGCATGAGCAATATTTCCACCTAAAAAACAACTGCCTTTACTTGCTGGGTCGGGCGGATAAAACAATCCTTTTTCTTTAACGGCTTGTTGCAAAGTTTCATTAATTACACCTGGCTCCACAGTAACCTGAAAATTGCGTTCATCAATAGCAATAATTTGATTAAACCTTTCCATGGCCAAAACAACTCCACCATAAATAGGCAATGCAGCACCACTTAGGCCAGTACCTGCGCCACGTGGAGTTACTGGAATATTGTACTCGTTACAAAGTTTTAAAATAGCCGAAACTTCGGCTGCTGTTTTGGGCTTTACAACAACCTCTGGCATGTAGGTTAAATCCTCTGTATGATCCTGTGCATACAATGCCTTATCCTCATGAGTAATTATGACAAACGGTTGGCCAACTATTTGCTGAAAGCTTTTTATTTGCGTTTCGGTTACTTTGTTATATTGCATGATTCAAACTTAAATGCAAACACGCAAACACCCAAAGAAATTTATGGACAACTAAACTCCCATAAAACTAAAAGTGATGGATTTAAAAGACTTATTAATGGATATGAAAAATAAAATTATACTAACACTATGCCTATGTACCGCAGTGTTTTTTACCAACGCACAAGAAATTACCTTAGAAGATATTTGGACTAAAGGAACATTCTCTGCTAAAGGAGTGGCTGGTTTTAACTCTATGAATGATGGCAGGTATTACACTGCACAAGATAACAACGAAAACATTATTAAGTATCAATTTAACGATGGTAAAGCTGTTGATACATTGGTACGCAAACAAGATTTAGGTATTGCCGGTTACAGCTACACTTTTAGTACAAACGAGCAAAAAATATTGTTGCAAACAAACTTTAAGCAAATTTATCGCCACTCGTTTTCGGCCAATATTTATGTATACAATGTACAAACCAAAAGCATTACACAACCCATTACAGATGCGGTAATGTTGGCTGAGTTTTCGCCCGATGGAAGCAAATTGGCTTATGTAAAAAACAACAATCTTTTTGTGTACGATTTGGTGGCTCAAAAAGAAATACAATTAACCACTGATGGAAAAACTAATGCAATTATAAATGGTGCTACCGATTGGGTTTACGAAGAAGAATTTGCATTAAGTAAAGGTTTTTATTGGAATACCAACAGCACCCAATTGGCATATTACAGGTTTGATGAAAGTGCCGTGCGCGAGTTTAATATGCCCATGTACGGAAAACTTTATCCTGAGGATTATAAATTTAAATACCCTAAAGCAGGCGAGGCAAACTCTATTATTGAAATTTACACCTACAACGTATCAACCCAACAAAAGCAAAAGCTTGATATTGGAAAAGAAACTGATATTTATATTCCGCGTATTACCTGGACCCAAAATCCTAACACCCTTTGCATACAACGCATGAATAGGCTTCAAAACAAATTGGAACTGTTAATGGCAAATACGCAAAATGGTACAAGCCAAATAATTTACACCGAAGAAAACAAATCATATATTGATGTGCCTGAGGTAACGTTTTTAGTCGATGGAAAATCGTTTATTATAAACAGCGAAAAAAGCGGCTGGAACCACTTATACCAATACAACACTGCGGGTAAACTTATTAAACAAATTACACAAGGCAATTGGGATGTAGATCAATTTTATGGCATCAACCCTAAAACAAAAAAACTATACGTAAGCACTTCTGAAATTAACTCTACCGAAAGATACGTTTATGAAATTGGTTTAGATGGTAAAGGCAAAAAACAATTAACCACGCGCAAAGGCTGGAACTCGGCCACCTTTAATGCCGATTACACGTATTTTATGTTAAGCAACTCAAGCATAAATACACCAAGCTACTTTGCGTTATGCAATGCTACAGGTAAAGAAGTTCGCGTGTTGGAAGACAACCAAGCCTTAAAGGTAAAAATGGACCAGTTTCCGTTAGCAACAGCCGAAATGGTAAATTACACCAATGCTTATGGCGAACAATTAAATGCATTTATTATTAAACCCAAACAATTTGATGCTACCAAAAAACATCCTGTGTTAATGTACGTTTATGGCGGACCAGGCCATCAGTTGGCAGTAAACCGTTGGATGGGTAGCAATTATTTTTGGTATCAAATGTTAGCCGCAAAAGGCTACATTGTGGTTTGCGTTGATGGCCGAGGCACTGGCTTTAAAGGCGAAGCATTTAAAAAAGTTACCTATTTACAATTAGGTAAATATGAAATTGAAGACCAAATTTTTGTGGCTAAACAATTAGGCAAATTACCTTATGTAGATGCACAACGTATTGGTATTTGGGGCTGGAGCTTTGGTGGATATATGTCGAGTTTAGGTATAAGCAAAGGAGCAGATGTATTTAAAACAGCTATTGCAGTTGCACCAGTAACCAACTGGAGATACTACGATAACATTTACACCGAGCGTTTTATGCGCACACCTAAAGAAAACGGAACTGGTTATGATGATAACTCGCCAATAAATCATGTAGAAAAAATAAAAGGCAACTACTTAATAATACATGGAACTGCTGATGACAATGTGCATTTTCAAAATGCAGTAGAAATGGTAAACACCATGATAAACAAGGGCGTTAAGTTTGATAGTGAATACTATCCAAACAAAAACCATGGTATTGGTGGAGCTAAAACACGCTTACATTTATACGAGCGCATGACTCGCTACATTTTAGAAAAACTATAATGCCTAAGTGGTTAAAACCTTTCATCGATTTGCTTTTTGTGGTTGGAATTTTATTTGTAACCATAATTGCACTATACTTTTTAATGCTTGGATTAACCTTGCTTAATTGAGTTTGCATAAATCAACCATAATTTTATATTGCATCTTTATAATACTTAAAAAATGAGTCAATCAAATACAGGACATCCAAAAGGTTTATACCTTTTATTCGCCACCGAAATGTGGGAACGTTTCAGCTACTATGGTATGCGTGGCTTACTTACACTTTACCTTACAAAAGCTACCATTGAAGGTGGTTTAGGTTTTGATGATGCTAACGCAGGTTTGTTGTACGGTATCTATACCGGTTTAGTTTACCTAACTCCAATTTTTGGTGGCTGGTTAGCCGATAATTACATTGGCCAACGTAAATCTATTACCATAGGTGGTATTATGATGGCCTTAGGTCAATTCAGTTTGTTCTTTTCATCGGCTACTGCATTAATGCCGTTTTATCTTGGTTTGATATTGCTTATTGTAGGTAATGGATTTTTTAAACCAAATATTTCAACCATCGTAGGGCAACTTTACCCAGCAGGCGATAATCGTAAAGATTCGGCATTTACCATTTTTTATATGGGAATTAACTTAGGTGCATTTTTGGCACCATTAGTTTGCGGATTTTTAGCAGAAGACATGTTTGCTGTTAAAGATGCAGCAGGCACAGTTACCTCATACGGATTTAACTATGGCTTTTTAGCTGCAGGCGTAGGTATGGTTTTAGGCCAATTGATGTTTAACATGCTTGGTCAAAAATACTTAGGCGATTTAGGTAAAGAGCCGGGTGCTAAACTTTTAAAAGCTAAAGCAGCAGCCGAAGGCACTGTTGAACAACCATTAACCAAAGAAGAAAAAGATAGATTACGTGTAATTGTAATTATGATGTTGTTTAACATTTTCTTCTGGGCTGGTTTTGAGCAAGCAGGTAGTTCTATATCATTATACACCGATCGTTTTATTGATAGAAGCATTGGCGATTGGACTGTACCAACATCATGGTTCCAATCTGTTAACCCATTATTTATTGTACTATTAGGACCAATATTTACTATACTTTGGACATGGTTAGGCAAACGTGGTAAAGAGCCTAGCACCATTATTAAAATGGCTTTAGGTATGGTATTACTTGGCGTAGGTTTCTTTTTAATGATTGGTGCAGCATTAGAGCGCGGTGGCGATTCGGCTGACACAGCAATAAAAGCAAACTTAATGTGGTTAATTGGTACTTACTTAATACATACCATGGGCGAGCTTTGTTTATCACCAGTAGGTTTATCAATGGTTACCAAATTAGCTCCTATTCGCTTGGGTTCATTAATGATGGGCGTTTGGTTCTTAAGTAGTTTTATTGCAAACTTCTTATCGGGCTATTTGGTTCAATACTTTGCTTCAATGGGTGCATTAACAATTTTTGCAATCATATCAGCAGTAGTAATAACACTTGGTTTAGTGGTATTAATTATATCAAACCAATTAAAGAAAATGATGCATGGAGCTGTTTAGCTAACACCATTTTTACTATAAAAAAGGCCGCCCCGAAGCATTTCGGGGCGGCCTTTTTATTTAATTCAATATTTACTGCCAACTTACAATCAATCGTATTAAATGAGGTTACCTTTGTAAGGTAAAACCATACACATATGAAAAAGTACATTTTTATGTTGGGCTTGTTAATTACAGGCACTGCATCAACACTAATTGCACAAGGGCCACTTACCTTGGGTAAAACACAACTTAATTTAGGAGTTGGATTATCATCGTGGGGCGTTCCAATTTATGTAGGATTGGATTATGGATTTAAAAAAGATATCACACTTGGTGGCGAATTATCTTTCCGCTCGTACCGCGAAAACTGGAAAAACTATTACTACAGCCATCAGATTATGGGCGTCTCGGCCAACGGTAATTACCATTTTAACAGCCTATTAAATATTCCAAAACCTTGGGATGTGTACGCAGGTTTAAATTTAGGTTTTTATGTTTGGTCATCAACCAGCAGTTACCCGGGCAATCACTCATCAGGGTTAGGATTAGGAGCACAATTAGGTGCACGCTATTACCTAAGTAGCAAACTAGGATTAAACTTAGAGTTTGGTGGAGGAAATGCATTCTCGGGAGGCAAATTTGGTATTACCTATAAATTCTAATCAGCTTTATTAAAAGGCTTGCTAATTTGTTTTAGTTTGATTTGTAGTTGATAACTCTTATTTTGCTCATAACAAATTAGCAAGCTATGCTTAGTTTTTGGGAAAGTAATTCGTTTATAAACTACAATTATATTATTGTAGGTGGTGGCATTACAGGCTTAAGTACGGCATGTGCGCTTAAAGAACGCAATCCTAAAGCATCTGTTTTAGTGCTTGAAAAAGGATTGCTGCCATCAGGTGCATCAACCAAAAATGCGGGTTTTGCCTGCATAGGCTCTTACACCGAAAAATGGGAAGATTACCAACGATTAGGCGAATCGGCTTTTCTTAAATTAATTGAAGACCGATGGTTGGGCTTGTACTTATTGCGCAAGCGACTTGGTGATGAACACATTGATTACATTAATCATGGTGGATTTGAACTAATGCTCAATGAAAGTGGTGCTGATGCCCATAAAGTAGAAACCTTAAACAAGCTGCTAGAACCCATTTTAAAAAAACAAGTTTTTTACATTGCTCCTAAATTTATTAACCAATTTGGGTTTAATGATAACATGGTAACTGATGTGGTTTTTAACCCTTTTGAAGGACAAATAGACACTGGAAAAATGATGAATACCCTGCTTAATTACGCGGGTATTTTGCAAATAAGGGTACTAACT
The DNA here is from genome assembly GCA_964545895.1 of uncultured Chitinophaga sp. Lineage (GTDB taxonomy): Bacteria > Bacteroidota > Bacteroidia > UKL13-3 > UKL13-3 > UBA6183. Next base: position 43,548 of record CAZJHS010000004.1, read on the forward strand.
GGAGCTGATGTAAAACATATAGAAGAAACCAATGATGGCGTGCATGTTACCTGCCAACAAAACAATCACTCCATAACATTTAAAGCCAACCAAGCGGCTATTTGTACCAATGCGTTTACCAAGCAATTTTTACCTGATGAGGAAGTGACACCTGGCCGCGGACAAGTGTTGTGTACCAGCCCAATTGAGGATTTAAAATTTACAGGAACTTTTAGTTTTGATGAAGGTTATTATTACTTCCGCAATATGGGAAACCGAGTTATTTTTGGTGGAGGAAGAAACCTTGATTTTGAAACGGAAACAACCACCCAATTTGAACTTAACCAACGCATACAAAAGCAACTCTCCTTTTTTTTAGAAGAAATGATTTTGCCCAATACACCTTTTACCATTGAGCAACAATGGAGTGGTATAATGGCATTTAATAAACAAAAAACGCCTTTAGTTAAACGCGTATCGCCACATGTGGTTGTGGGCGCAAGACTTAATGGCATGGGCATTGCGCTAGCTAGTAAAGTAGCTGATGATTTAACTAAATTAATATTAGAATAATTACATGAACCTTAGAATTATACTAATCTTAGCTCTGCTTTTTAATTTAAAATTTGATTTGTATGGCCAATCCGAATCATATAAGTTACAAATCAAAATATATCCCGACACCTCAAACTTAGATGGTTGTTTTTTTACCAGTGAAGAAATAAATCCAATACATGGAACAAATAAAATAGTATACAATTTTGATTTAAAGAACTTCACTCCTTCAGACAATAATGAACTTTACTTTGGTGACTATATCAATAGCGAGTGTAAGCTCGTGTTTTATAATAATCAACTCGTTGAACATGCGCTAAATACAAGTAATTATATTGAGTCAGAACTTAAAATAAACACACTCCCATTTATAGTTGCCATGAATGTTACAAAGAAAACGGCCGCTGATAATACAAAAAAACATGAATTAACTATTAATCTAGCTGTTCCTAGCTTACTCACTCCAGACGATAAGCTGTTAAAAATTATTATTAATCTTACTAGAATTGAACAGTAAAGCCTATAATTAATATTAAACAAACTACACATGAACTTAAAATCAATACTATTAACTGGATTTACTATTGGTGCTACTTTTAGCGCAAAAGCACAATTAGAAAACTGGAATACTTCGTTAAAAATATACCCAGATACCAGCAACAAAATGGGCTGTGTAATTAGCAACGAGCAACTAAACTTTACCGGCAATTTAAATGGCAGAACGGGCTGGTTATTTTCGTTAACCACCTTTACTGTTTTAGAAGATTTTATTACTTACATGGGGCAAGTTGATGCTGACGAAACTTATATCATTTTTACCAACCCAAGCTCGCTTGAAATGATTACAAGTCCAGAGCCAAACAAGCGTGCAGAAAACATTGAAGGTGAAATGAAATATAGAGGGAAAATAATTCCTATCCTGTTAAGTCCATTGCCAAACAAAAAAGCAGATAAAACAGGCGAAAAACTATGGCAATTTGAAGTAGAGAATAACTCATTGGTAATACCCAACGAAGGAAAAACTAAATTTATATTACAGTTTACACCTAAGCAATAAGCATAAAAAAAGGCCCCTTTTACAAGAGGCCTTTTTTGTATATTTTCTTTCTATTTAGCGGCTTCGTTAGCCTTATTCAATTTACTGTGCTTACGACCATATACATAGTAAATCAACAATCCAAAAGCCATCCAAATCATGGCTACTTTTAAAGTTTCGCCATCAAGTGCTACAATCATACCTGTACAAACCAATACTCCTAAAATAGGAATTAAAGGAACAAGAGGGGTTTTAAACGGACGCTCAATATTTGGTGATTTTTTACGCATAATAAGTACACCTGCGCTTACTAACACAAAGGCAAATAAAGTTCCAAAGCTGGTTAAATCTCCGGCAACACTGCCCGGTACAAACGCAGCAAACAATCCCACAAAAACAAACAACATCATATTAGCTTTGTATGGTGTTTTATATTTAGGATGTAACTCGCTAAATGCTTTTGGCATTAAACCATCATTACTCATGCTAAAAAACACACGGCTTTGACCCATTAACATCACCAAAATAACCGAACTAAATCCGGCTAAAATAGCCACCGTTACACTAGTTGCCAACCACTCAAAACCTGGCATGTAATTTTGTATGGCGTAAGCCACCGAAGCTTCTTTACCAGCAGTTTTAAACTCTTGCCAATTAGCCACACCTGTTAACACGTGGCCAAACAAAATGTATAAAATGGTGCAAATTACCAACGATCCTAAAATACCTATTGGCATATCGCGTTTTGGATTTTTAGCCTCTTGTGCTGCAGTACTCACCGCATCAAAACCAATAAAAGCAAAAAACACAATGGCAGCTCCGCCTAATACGCCACCCCAACCCCATTTAAAAAAACCTTCGTGGCCAATTGTACCCTCTGGAACTAAATAAGGTGTATGATTTGCTGGGTTGATATATTGCCAACCTATAGCAATAAACAGTAATACAATAGCCACTTTTATAAATACAATAATGGCATTTACTATAGCACTTTCTTGTGTACCTCTTATTAATATTAAAGTAATAACAAACAAAATTACCAAAGCTGGTAAGTTTACATAACCGCTAGTAATCTGAACTAAGCTAACCAAATTAGTAGGCAATAAAGCAAACTGCTCATCGCTTAAAATAAGTTCGCCATTTTTTACCATAGCAGCCCACTCGGGTTTAAATGAAGTGATTTGAGCCAAGTTAGCAGAAGTTACTTTATGCAAACTCTCAAATGGACTATGACACCACTCGTATGGAATTGCACCTCCGAGCAAATTATTTAAATACTCACTCCAAGCAATACCAACCGTGGCCGCTCCCAAAGCATATTCCATCATCAATGCCCAACCAATAATCCATGCTACAACCTCGCCCATAGTAACATAACTATAAGCATACGCACTACCTGCAATAGGAATCATGGCTGCAAACTCTGCGTAGCATAACCCCGCAAATGCACAACCTATAGCAGCTACAATAAACGAAAGCGTTACCGCAGGACCAGAAGCCTCGGCAGCAGCAGCAGCAGTACGTACAAATAATCCTGCACCAATAATGGCACCTACACCTAATGCAACTAAATTGCCAGCGCCCAACGTACGTTTTAATCCGTGACCTTCTGACTCCTTAATTAAATGATCAATATTTTTGGTTGAAAAAGATCCCATACAATAATGTTTGATTTTTAGAGATGGCAATATAACCATGTTTTACGCAATGCAAAACACAATTTGTTTACCCAACAACATGTTAAAAATTGTCCTTATAAAATTCGTAGTAATATTTCTTTCAATAAATCATCTTGAGTGGTTGAAGCGTTATTTACGCCTTTACTTTTTAAATCGTACTCGTGTATAATACGTATACAACGCTCAAGTTCATCAGCACTATAGCGGCTGGCTGCATTTAAATAATCTTTTGATTGGTAATAGTTTAAACCAAACTGACGCTGCAATTGGTTAGGGTCTTTAACATTGCTTTGCTTAACCATGTAGGTTTTACTAAAAAAGTTATTCATGTTAATTAGCGCAGCAATAATGCTAAAATCTTTATTTTTACCCATGTGATGGGCAATGTGCATGGCTCTTCCACTGTTTTTAGTGGCAATTGCACCCATCAATTCAAAAATGTTAAACTCCTTACTAATACCAATTTTTAACTCCACATCGGTATCGGTAATTTGTTTGTCGCCATCTTTATTAATCATCAGCTTTTCAAGCTCGTTGGCAATTTTACCTAAATCGCTACCCAAACTATCGGCAATTAAAGTAGCACTGCGGTTGCTAATGCTAAAATCTTTGCTTTTTAAATAGCGCTCAATCCATGCAGGTAATTCGTTATCGTAAAGTTTTTTCGACTCAAACAACACATGTTTGGCTAAGGCTTTATAAAAACGAGTACGTTTATCAACCTTATCTTTTTTGTAACAAATAATTAAAATCGTACTCGGAACAGGTTTTTCTAAGTAAGCTTCAAAGTCTTCTAAATTTTTCAGATTTTGTGCTTCCTTCACAATAATCACCTGATAATCTGACATCATAGGAAAGCGCTTGGCTGCATTTACAATTGAGCCAACATCACTATCCTTACCATAAAATATACTTTGATTGAATCCCTTTTCGCCCTCATTTAAAATGTGATGTTCGGCATAGTGGCTTAGTTCGTCAATGTAATATTGCTCAGCCCCATAAAAAAAATATACCGGAGCATATTTCTTTGCTTTAAGGTTTGATAGTATTTTATTGAAATCTGAGCTATTTTCGGACGCCATTTTGCTTGATATATTTAAATGTAATGCAGCTTAATTTTCCTACATACAATTTTAAGGTTAAAAAGGTTGAAAATAGAAATTATATTTTCGACATTATCCGTAAAAAATTTGTGGTACTTACCCCCGAAGAGTGGGTTAGGCAGCACTTGGTGCACTATTTAATAGAGGTTTGCCAGTGTCCAACATCGCTAATAGCTGTTGAAAAAGGCCTAGTTATTAATGGCTTACAAAAACGTTTTGATGTTTTAGTATACAACAATTTGGGGCTGCCCATTTTATTGGCCGAATGTAAAGCACCCGATATTGCCCTATCAACCCAAACTTTTTTACAGGCTGCCGTGTATAACCAAGCCTTGCAAGTACAAAATTTAGTAATAACTAATGGGTTACAACTGCAATTTTGCCAATATCAACCCGATTTTAAAACCCATAAAATAACCACGGATATTCCGGCTTATCCGTTTACGTAATTAGTAGCCATAAACTTTAGCCCGATTTTATATTTGAACTTTAATTAAATAAAAATACCATGCGTACCAATCACGAAATTGATTACAGAATTTTAGGAAATGAAATGCAATGTGTGGAGATTGAACTAGATCCACAAGAAACCGTAGTAGCCGAACCTGGCAGCTTTATGATGATGGATAATGGCATTGATATGCAAACCATTTTTGGCGATGGCTCGCAGCAAAATGGAGGTTTATTGGGTAAGTTATTTTCGGCAGGTAAACGTATGCTTACTGGCGAAAACTTATTTATGACAGCCTATACCAATATTGGACAAGGCAAAAAACAAGTAAGTTTTGCAGCTCCTTACCCTGGCCGTATTATTCCGCTTGACTTGCACCGCTTGGGTGGCAAAATGATTTGCCAAAAAGATTCGTTTTTATGTGCAGCCAAAGGTGTAAGTGTTGGCATTGAGTTTCAGCGTAAACTTGGCACTGGTTTATTTGGTGGCGAAGGATTTATTATGCAAAAACTTGAAGGCGATGGTTTGGCTTTTGTGCACAGTGGCGGCCACGTTATTGAGCGCGAGTTACAACCTGGCGAAATGCTTAAAATTGATACGGGATGTATTGTTGCTTTTACCCAAACCATTAACTACGATATTCAGTTTGTGGGTGGAATTAAAAACACCCTATTTGGTGGTGAAGGTGTATTTTTTGCAACTTTATCAGGACCAGGAAAAGTGTGGATTCAAACTTTACCAATAAGCCGTTTGGCCTCAAGAATTATGGCTTATGGTACTTATAACCGCAAAGAAGAAGGCGGCATATTAGGTGCATTAGGAAATATATTAGATGGTGATGGCAATTAATCAAGGCTAAAATAAAGAAAACGCCCCGTTCCAGAACGGGGCGTTTTTATTTGGGTTGACGAACTTATTTCAACGAAAAGTTTTGTCCTAAACTTACACCAAACCAACTCACATATTTTCCATCGCGTATAAATGGTGTGTAGCCAACTCTAAAACAAACGCCATTTGTTTCTATAACCCTAAATCCAATTACAGCTGTTGGCACAATTTCTCTATCAGTTGCCGAAGTGGTAACCAAAGTAAAACCAGCTCCCAACTCCAATTTTTCTTTACGCTCGCGGTTGCCCAAAATTACCGAAGTAGTAAAAGGAGCCAACACTTGATTAGGGGTATTTTCAATTTTATTTAAAAACACACGGCTTGTAAATCCATAGCTTGCACCTACACGTCCTACCCAACTCATGCTGCTTGATCTGGCTAATATTTTCTCGTAATTTATAGAGTATAAAAAAGCGGCACCGCCTAACTCAAAATACCAATTGTTAGTACCATCAGGTTCGCGATAGGGCCTTTCTTGGGCCTTTAAATTTAAGGTAAAAACTAAAATGCATACCCATAAAATGGTACCTTTGGTTGTATAATTTAGCATGTGTTTACTTTGAAAAAACTGATACAATATTATCAAATATTTTGTAACCTAAGCCTTGATGTAGTTGGAGGTGTTTTTTGCAGTGCATTTGCCTTAGCACATGTATTTAAACTAAATGCACCAATGGCTTGGTATTTGGCCTTACCCTTAGGCACTTGGCTTATTTACCTTGCCGATCATTTGGTGGATGTAAAACGTACCCACCAAGATTTTCCTACTCCACGACATCAGTTTATTAAACTACATTTTAAACGCATTATTGTGTTAAGCGTATTAATTGGCGTTGCTATTTTATTTATTACGCTGCTGTGTTGGAACAGTTCATTGGTAATTTGTGGCGCAATTATGTTGTTGGTTATTTTACTGCATTTAGCCATAACTCGCGCTAATCCGCAAGGTAAAAACCTGTTTAATAATAAAGAGTTGAGCGTTGCAAGTATATATGCCGCTTGCATTTTTATCTATCCCTTGTATTTAACTATGCATAGCAACATGTGGTTAATTACCGGTTATTTCTTTTTGTTGTTTCTGCTTATCACTTATCAAAACTTATTGCTGTGCTCCATTATTGAGTTTGATATTGATGAACAAATGAATAACACCAGTTTTATTAGAACCATCGGATTAAAGCAAGGAAAAACAGTTTGGTGGACGCTAACCTCGCTGGCTTTATTGGCTGTTTTGGTGCTTCATTTTTATATTCAATCACCACACCTTAATTTACTGAGGTGCTACGGATTAATAATACTTGGCAATTGTTTGATATACCTAAATGCACCACAATTACAAAAACATTTACTATACCGCAAACTAGCCGAGTTATTGTTTTGGCTCCCCATTGTAAGTACATTGTTTTAACCAAAACGCCCCGCTCCGATTTCTCGGGCGGGGCGTTTTATAGTATGCTATTTATAACTTATTTCTTTTTAGTTTCTTTAGCTTGATTGGCATTTTTGGCCATTTCTTCGAGCTTGGTTTGAAACTTACTTTTGGTTACAGGCTTCTTTTTATTTTCTTGAATTTGGGCGTGCAACTTTTTATCATCAACAAAAGTTCTAATCATTAATTGCTGGCCAATAGTAAATACGTTACTTACAAAGTAGTAGAAATTTAAACCTGATGCGTAACTGTTTAACATAAACAAGAACACAATTGGCATTAAATAACTCATCCATTTCATTTGCCCGTTCATACCACTTTGGTCGCTATTGTATATAGCAAACACAACCGATGAAATAGTCATTAACAAAGCAAATAAACTAACATGGCTACCATAGCCTGGTATGCTAAAACCAAAATCTAAAACGCTATCGTAAGTACTTAAATCGGTAGCCCATAAAAATGCTTGTTGACGTAATTCAAAAGCACTTGGTAAAAATTGGAACATGGCCACCAATATTGGCATTTGTAACAAAACTGGCACACAACCACCCAATGGATTTACACCTGCTTGGCGGTAAATTTTCATATTCTCTTGCTGAATACGAGCCATGTCATCACCATACTTTTCTTTAATCTCATCAATCTCTGGTTTTAACACACGCATTTTTGCGGTTGATAAATAAGAACGATATACCAGCGGGAATAAGAACGTTTTTACAATTAAGGTTAGCAAGAAAATAATCAAACCAAAACTACCAATGTATTGACTTAAGAAGTAAAACACATTTACGGTTAAATACTTATTTACCCAACGGAAAATACCCCAGCCCATTGGCACAATGCGCTCCAATTCAATATCCAATTTAGCTAAGGTTTTGTAATGATTTTCGCCAAAGTACAATTTCATACCAAAGCTTTGAGTAGCCGCAGGTTTGTATGGCAATACAGCACTTGTGCTTAAAAACTTAACATACTTTTGCGAAGCATCATTTTTGGTTTCTAGTTTAACGCTAGCAAAAGCATCATCGGCAATAATACTTGCATTAAAATATTGTTGCTTAAACGATACCCATTTTACAGGCGTAGCAACATCCTTAGCTTCTTCTTTAGTTTCCGAAATATAATCAGGTTCTTCGGTAGTAGGTTTCCAATAAACAGTAGTAGTGCGGTGCTCTGCTTCTATTGTTTTTTCTTGCTGTCTGATAGCAGCTTTCCAGTTTAACTCAATAAAACTTGTACCAGCAGCAATTAATTTTTCAACGCCAACAAAGTTTAATTTATAATCAACAAGGTTAATGTTATCCGTTAATGCATAAGCTTGCTCAATGTATTGATTGTTGCCCAAGTTAAGCACCATACTTAAACTTTTGCCATCGGCAGATGGTTGTGGAGTAAAGTATAAATCGGCTGTATTAATTTGTTTACCATCGCTTGTTTTAAACGCGTAACCAAAACTTTGGTTAGTACCATCAAACAATATTACTGGTGTACCATCATACTTTTTATGTTTCTTTAATTCTACTTTTGATAAGCTACCACCAAGTGTATTAAAGGTTAAAATCATTTCATCGTTTTGCAAGGTAACTTCGGTTGCTTTACCCATAGCAGCACTTGCAAATGTGCCAAACGATTGTTTAACTGAGGCAGTATCAACCACTGCAATTGTATCTGCTTTGGTTTTAAGTGCCAATTGTATTTTAGCTAAGCTATCTTGTTGTTGAACAGCTAAAGCTATCGAGTCTTTTTGGTGTTGTAATGCTTTTAGTTCGGCCTCACTTGGTTGATTAATCCATGCAAATGTTACCAAAATGGCAAAAATTAGCCCAAGGCCAATCATCGAATTTCTATCCATGTTGTATTGTGTTATGCTTTAAAAACAGCGTGCAAAAGTAAACATTTAGCGGGTTAACTGTGTACTTTTTACCAATTAGCTAAATTTTAAGCGCTTACATTTTAAAACCTGCTAACTATCAAGCTATTCTAAGTAAATTAAAGCACTAATCTAAAGCCAAACAATACCCTAAAACCTACCAATGGTGCGTAATTATAATTTGGGTCGAAGGTATACCCATTAGGATTGTTGATGGCTACTCGCTTATCAAACGGATCAAACGGGCGCATAATTGGATTTTTAGGCATAAAATTAAACAAGTTTTTAAAGCCCATATATACTTGCCAATGGTTGTTTACCTTCTTAGTTACTTGCAAATTATGTATGCTAAACCAAGGGCTATACTCAGGCCTAAAATCGTTAGGCAAAATAGGCAAACGCATAGGGCTGTAAAGCTGACTGGTGTAATCAAAAGTAAGTTTACGTTTAAGCCAAGTGTAACTTAATTGGGCGGTTGCACTAAAATTAGGAGCATGCACTTGTGTACTTTTGATTAGTACATGTGCGGCATTTTCCTCGGCTTTAAAAACCTGCATGGCGGTCATTCCTACATTAGCTTTTAGGTGTTGTTTGTAGGTAAGTTCGGTGGTTAAACTAACCCCTCTGCTTACGGCATATCCATTTAAATTATTAAAAATAATTTTATTGGCATCGGTGGCATAATCAGCAATAATTTTGTTCGAAAAATAAGTGTAAAAAGCACCTGCGTCTACATTTACAAAACCATTTTTTACTGTTTTAAAATAGGTGTAATTTAGGTTTGAGTTGTAGCTTATTTCGGGGTTTAGGGTTGATGCAATTTCAACCTTGCGAGCACCTGTTAACGAAGCATGATCTTCGGTAAATACGTTTACTACCCTAAAACCATTTCCAAAACTTAATCGCAGTGTATGAAATTTACTGGGTTGAAACTTGTAGCTTAATCTTGGCGAAAACAAGTTACCATGCGCTTTGTAATAATCGTAACGCATACCCAACAAAAAGGTTTGGGTTGATGATGCCGCCCATTCATCTTGCATAAAAGCACCAGGCAACAATTGGTTTGATGGTGCATTTTTATAATCTAAAGTTTGTGTTGCAGGTGTATTATCATCATACCAAGTATTGCGGCAAGTTACCCCCGATAATAAATTATGCCTTGCATTTAATTTTGCTTGATGCTGCAACTGCAAAAAAGCTACCTGCTGATTAGCCATAAAAGCCGTTGTACCATAATACGAATTTTGATTATGCCAATTGTAACTATACAACAGTTTTAGGTTATTAATTTTAGGAAACACATAATTACCAATAACCTCTACCCTTTTTGTATAAATACTTTCAGCATACACACTATCACCACCTCTATACTTAGGTGTGTATTGCATTTGTCCGCCCCATCTGTCTTCGTAAAACAACCTTATACCTAAATTGGCTTCGCGTTTACTTTTACGGTTAAAGCTATATTTATTAAATAACGATATGCGATTTTGCAAAGTAATATCTGTAAAGCCATCATTATTTTTATCCCAAGTTTTGGCTAACGAAAAGTAATTGGCACTCCACAATGCATCAACACTTTTTAGTTTAAATTTTACCGATACATCTGCATTCAATTCGCCATAAGTAGTTCCAAAAACCTCTACGGTTAATTTAGGTGCAGTGGCCGCATTTTTAGTAATTACGTTTACAATACCAGCCATGGCCTCGTTACCAAACATACTACTTGCGGGGCCTTTGGTTACTTCAATTCGCTCCACCATGCTGTTAGGAATTCCCATCATGCCATATACTGTACTTAACGAACTTACTATGGGCATACCATCAATTAAAATAAGTGTGTACGGACCTTCCATTCCATTTATATGAATATCGCCCGTGTTGCAAACATTACAATTTAAGGTTGGCTGCACGCCATTAATCATACCCAACGATTCAAACAAATTACTGCTGATGTTTTTTCTGAAAAACTTGGGCGAATAAACCTCAATTGCAATGGGTGCATTTTGCTTGCTTACTTCGTTTATACCTGTGCTTACTTTAACCTCGTTTAAATTATTTAACGACTCTTCAAGCACCACTTTAATACGTGTAACCTCTTGCGGTTTTACCAATACTTTTTGCATTACTTTTTGGTATCCCACGGCAGTTATTACCAAAGTATAAGTTTGAGGTGCTAAATTGTTTAAACTAAAATTACCTGCACTATCGGCAGTTGCACCAAGTGTAGTTCCTTGTATACCAACATTGGCAAACCCAACAGCAACAGCACCATCGGTTATTTTACCCTTAATAGCTCCGGGTTGGGCTAAAGCGGTTAATGTGGTAACTAATAAAGCAATAAAAAAGGGGGCTCTCATCATTATGGGAGCAAAAGTAATTATTTAGACTAATCTAAAAAATAAATTATACGAATTAAAATTACTCATGCATATAAGTCAAAATATAATCATCAACCAAAGCCAAGTGCATGTCGTAAAAAAGCGGTGTGTGTTTGTGCAAACAACCGCGTAATTGTGGCCCACTGGTAAAAATAGTCATGTGCTTTTTAAAGTCTACTTCCTTTTGCCCATAAAATTTATACAAGGTTTCCTTCGCACTCCAAATAAGTGTTTGGTCGTGTATTAGGTTGGTTGATTGTTGCAGTAACTCCTCCTCGGCTGCGTTCATAAATTTAGAAGCAACACGCCCAACACGGTCATCAATTCGCTCCAAATCAACTGCTACTGCTCTATATTTACTAAAAATAACCGCAGCATAACTGTTGCTATGGGTAATAGATAAATGATATTTTTCGCCATTAACCAACATGCTAGGCTTATTGTAAATATCTTTATTAATAATCACCACCGCATCTAGCCCAAAGTGCGTGGTAATAGCAGCCCTACTGGCCAACCAATGCAAACTATGCCTTGGCGAGGTAGTTTGCTCGTCCGTTAAATTCACCAAAAATTTATTTAGTGTTTCGGTGTCTTCGGTAATTTTCCATACCAATAAAAAGGTATTTTCGCCCGGAGTAAAAGTTTTAACAATTGCCATGAGTATAATTAACGTTACGAAAGTAGCACATTTTAGCGGACATAACGGCCCCATTTATTCGTTGTGTCCTGCACTGAATACAAACGAATTTTACAGCGGTGGTAATGATGGTTACGTGGTGCTTTGGAATACACAAACCAAAGCCGATGGAAAACTATTGGTGCAAGTAAATAGACCCGTGTATTCCTTGTGTTTAGATGCCGCAAGTTACACCCTGTTTTGCGGAGCTGCTAGTGGCAATTTGCATGTAATTGATTTGCATGCAGGCAAAGAAATAAGAAATATTGAAGCCCATACCTTAGGTATTTATGATATTAAAATACACCAAAATCAATTGGTAACGAGTGGTGGCGATGGCGCAGTTAAAGTATGGAGTTTACCCGATTTAAAATTACTTCATCACCACCAAGAAAGTACTAAAAGTGCGCGATGCATTGCCATTAACCAGCCGCAAAATACTATGGCGGTAGGTTTTAGCGATCACAAAATAAGAATATACCAACTTAGTGATTTTACCTTATTAAATACGCTTGATGCGCACACCAACTCGGTGTTTACAGTTGCATTTACCCACGATGGAAATGAATTATTAAGTGGTGGCAGAGATGTGATGTTGCGCAGCTGGCTGGTTAATAACAACTACAATTTAGATATTGATGTGGCAGCACATACTTTGCACATTAATCATATTGCGTTTAACCCAAGCGGAAAATTATTTGCTACCGTAAGCATGGATAAAACCATTAAAATTTGGGAAACAGAAAAATTTCAGTTGTTAAAAGTCGTAGATAAGTTTAAGCTTGATGGCCATTTAAGCAGCGTAAACAAATGTCTTTGGTTTGATAACGAAACCCTACTAACGGGCAGCGATGATAAAACCATTATGATGTGGAAAATAGAAAGGCTAATCTAGCTCCTTGATAGCAGCTTCTATAAATGGATCTTTACCATTTATAAGGTCTGCAAGTGACGATGTAACCTGAGTTTGAGGCTTAATGCCAAGCCCTTGAAAACATTGCCCATTATAAGTAGGAATATACATGTTGGTATACCAAAGTTGATAGAGGCCAAAAACCTGAAATGAGTTGATGTTACCATTTGTTCCTGCCGTATTTTGCCCAACAAGTTTCCCTAATTTGTAATGTTCAACAATTGCTAAATAACCCTCTGCAGCACTAATACATCTGCCATCGATAATAAACACAATATTAGAGGTTAACTTGGGTGTTTGTGGTGCTATTTTCCATCGATCCAACTGATGATACAATATTGGACTACTTGGCGATAGCTTGTAAGGAACTAAATAAGTAATGGAAAATAATGTATCGGAGGACATGTGACTAAAAAGGTCGGTTATTTTAGCACGAGGATAACCTCTTGTATCAAAAACTATCCCTTTGGCATTAAACAAATAGTTGTTCGTGATGTGGGATAAAACAGAATCGTTGATAGCAAATAAATTAACATAATAGTAACCACTTTTTAGTTCTATAAAATCAGGTCGTTTAGCAATGTTTTTCTGATTTGCATCTACTTTTAACGTTCGTGGAAGAGCAATTTGGTATACCTTTCCATCCCTCATTAGTTCTAAATTAACCAACGTATTCTTTGTTCCCATCAACAATTCTTTTTCACTCAAAAACTCAATCCAGCCCTCTGTTGCTCCTGATACTCTTTTTTGTTTCTGTTTAAAAAATTGATGGGCATTTTGTTGATTTACTTTCACTATCTCATCACCAATTTTGATAAAGCTTTTTAACGAGTCGGATGTATAGCTGACGTAAAGTTTGTTGTCAAAGTTTTTAACGCCTACCTCAGGAACATAATCAGGCCAGTCTATAAATTTAACAAAAGGCATAAATGCGGCATGACCATCTTTATATTCGGCACTTAACTCATCTAGCAAAATGCCAAAATCAATATTGTTTTGAATAATGGCAGCCTTGTTTAAATATTGTTTCTGAATGGCTTCATAATTAATTTTCATTTGCTCAGCGTATGGATAAAAGTGTCGCATCACGTTACATACTTCGATGATGATAGCTAGCCTCACACTTCTGTCTTCAATAGAATACTTATTAAGTTTATCATTCACATTAAATGCTCTATTTTTAGCTTCATTTCTCAAAGCAGTATCACCAAGGCAATTTGTTAGTGGGAATGAAACCTGCAAATTGCCAACGTTATGTGTAAACACCTCAAGTGAATCTGCCGGTATCAGCTCACTTCCGTATACAAATTTCATTCTGATAGCGTTTTCACCCCGATGCCCAAAACCAATATTTTTTCGCCTAACCAATAAGCCGCAAGTGTTGTTGTTTATACTGCTATTCCTGGATTGGGTTCCTTTTTTATCAACTAAAATTAATGGATTGATAAATTTAAACGCATTGCTTAATGTGCTTATCAATTCCTTTTCGGTTTTAGCACTTTCTACTTTGGGAATGTTTTCAAGTAACCAATCTTCCCAGTGCATCATTGTATCACAGCCTATACTAGGATCATAAAATCTTATCACCCCATACATTTCACTTAATACCTCAAGATTTGTTCTGTTGGCAGGCTTTTCTTTGGGTTGACTGAAAGCACACTGACTAATTAAGATAAGGAATGTTGCAAGACAAGAAAAATGCCTAGATTTAAGTATTATTATTGTTTTCATTAATTGGCCTTAATTTTCTAACTTAATTTAGTGAAGGTAATTATTTATGTTTGAATATTAAATTTATGAGTTCAATAAAACAAGTTATTCAACACTTAGAGCAGCTGGCTCCTCCCGTTTATCAAGAGAGTTACGACAATTGTGGTTTACTAACAGGCGATGCCAACTGGGCTTTAACCCAAATTTTAGTAACGCTAGATTGTACCGAGGCCATAGTTGATGAAGCCATTGCCAAAGGCTGTAACCTAATTGTGGCTCATCATCCCATTATTTTTAGCGGACTTAAAAAGCTAAACGGTAAAAATTATGTGGAGCGCACCATCATCAAAGCTATAAAAAACGATATAGCCATTTATGCTATACATACCAATTTAGATAATGTGCAACATGGCGTAAATGCTAAAATTTGTGAAAAATTAGGGTTGATTAACACCAAAATTTTGGTTCCTAAAACCAACACGCTAAAAAAGCTAAGTGTGTTTGTGCCACAAAATCATTTACAGGTGGTACAAGAGGCTTTATTTAATGCAGGTGCAGGCAATATTGGCAACTACAGCGAATGCAGTTTTTACGCTACCGGAATGGGAACTTTTAAAGGCAACGAAAAAAGTAATGCCTTTGTGGGCCAGGTAGGAAAACAACACCAAGAACCAGAGTTTAAATTAGAAGTAATTGTAGATGATGCCAAGTTAAATGGTGCAATTTCGGCCATGATTGCTGCTCATCCATACGAGGAAGTGGCTTATGATGTGTACGCAATATTAAACACCAACACTACCATTGGCAGCGGTATGATAGGCGAATTGCCCGAATCATTATCGGGTGATGCATTTTTAAAACACCTTAAAAGCGCCATGAACCTGAATGTGGTTAGGTTTACCCCTGTTGAGGGTAAGATAAAAAAAGTGGCTGTTTGCGGAGGCTCAGGAAGCTTTTTACTGAAAAATGCCATTGGTGCTCAGGCTGATGCATTTGTGACAGGAGATTTTAAGTACCACGAATTTTTTGATGCCGAAAATCGCTTGATGATAGCGGATATTGGTCATTATGAGAGTGAAATTTTTACAATTAACTTATTAGCTGATGAAATTTTAAAAAAATTACCTACTTTCGCGGTCATTTTATCAGAGATTAACACGAATCCAATAAACTATTATATTTAAAATATGGCTGCTAATACAGAGTTAACCGTAGAACAAAAACTTAAAGCCCTTTACAAGCTTCAAGTAATCGACTCGAAAATAGACAAACTTAGATCGGTACGTGGCGAGTTGCCAATGGAGGTTGCCGACCTAGAAGATGAATTGGCTGGTTTAGAAACACGCAGCGAGAATTTAGAGGCAGAGGTTGCTCAAATGGAGGCTTCTATTTCGACAAACAAAACCAAAATAATGGATGCCAAAGCCAATATTAAAAAATACGAAAAACAACTGGAAAACGTTAAAAATAACCGCGAGTTTGATGCCTTGAACAAAGAAATCGAAATTGCTGGATTAGAGGTTCAAGCAGCCGAAAAACGTATTAAAAATTTACAGTTTGATATTGAGCAAAAGAAAGAAGGTAAAAACTCAATTTTAGCAGAATTAGAAGGTCGTAAAATTGACCTTAGCAACAAAAAAGGTGAGTTAGATACCATTGTTGAAGAAACAAACAAAGAAGAAAACGATTTATTAAACTTGCGCGAAAAAGCAGTAGTAGGTATTGAAGAGCGTTTATTAAAAGGTTACAACGGTATTCGTGGTAACGTTAAAAACGGTATCGGTATTGCTATTATTGAGCGCGATGCTTGTGGCGGTTGTTTCTCAAAAATCCCACCTCAACGTCAAGCAGATATCCGTCAACGTAAAAAAATATTAGTATGCGAACATTGCGGACGCGTATTAGTTGATTCGTTATTAGCGGAAGAAGTTAGCTTATAATTTTTTTCTGTAACTAAACTAATTAGTTATGATAAAGCACAAAGGAGCAAAATGGGTTATAACCTTATTGCTCCTTTTTTTATGCCCAATGGTTTGGGCCGAAACTCAATCGGTATTTTTTTTCAGCCCTACTTGTGTTGAGGCTCAAAAACACATTGCTGCATTAAGGCTTGCCAAAGCCGAGTTGCTTTTAGCACAAGAAGCCAAAGATCACCCCAATAATGCAGCCGTAGCTTTGCTACAAAACAGCATTTTGTTTTACCGCATGGTAACCGTGCAAGATTTTTCGGGATTTAAATCCTTAGAATCGAGCCGAGACAGCCGCTTACAGCAAGCTAAAAAAATTCCTACCAATAGCCCATTTCATTTGTATGCACAAAGCGAAATTCACTTACAGTGGGGTTTTATTAAAGTATTTCATCAAGAGTATGTAGGAGCCATGCTGGAGTTTAAAAATGCCTATCAAATGGCTAATCAAAACTTAGAAAAATTTCCTGATTTTAAACCTAGCCTAAAAACGGTTGGCATGTTTAAGGCCTTATTGGGCAGCACTCCTAAAAACTATAAATGGATTTTAAGTGTAGCCGGACTAAAAGGAAATTTTGAACAAGGCATGAGCGAAATGGAAAGCTATTTAAAGAAAGATTACGCTCCCGATTTTATTATTGATAAACAACTTGCCGTATTTTATTACGGGCTTTTTTCATTAAACTTTGGCGATAAACAAGCTGCTTGGGAGTTTTGCAAACAACACACCAACGATTATCCAACTAATTTAATGAGTTGTTATTTACGAGCTTTTACAGCCAGTAAAGTAGCCCAAAACGATGAAGCCATTAAGGTACTGCAAAACCGACCTAAGGGTGCCGAGTACGAAAATTTTTACTTGTTAGATTACTTATTGGGGCAGTGTAAACTGAATAGATTAGATGAAGATGCAGACCAAGCCTTAAAAAAATTTGTATCGTTTTTTAAAGGCAAGCAATTGGTAAGCGATGCCTACCGAAGGTTAAGTTGGTATTATTTAATACACAACGATCAGGCTAAATATAAAACTTACCGCGAGCTAAGTTTGCGCAATGGCTCATCGGATAGCGAAGAAGAAAAATACATCAAAAACGAAATTGCATCAGGCCAAAACCTAGATGTTATTGTGCTAAGAGCACGCTTATTATTTGATGGTGGATACTACAGCAAAGCAGAAGAAGTGCTTAAGTTACGTAACCCCGATTTACTTAAAACCGATTATCAAAAATTGGAATACAACTACCGTTTAGGCCGCATTTATCAAGAGCAAAACAAGCTAAGCAAAGCAACCGATTGCTTTAAATTGGTAATTAAAATGGCTCCGCTAAACACACCTTATTATTTTGCGCCTAACGCCTGTTTACAAATGGGTATTATTTACAAAAAAATGGGCTTTACCAAAATTGCGGCTTCGCATTTAAAAAATGTAAGCAACTACACCAAAGCCGAGTATTTACAAAGCATATCATTTAAAGCGGCCAACGAGCTTGAGGACATAGAAAAACAGTAGCCGTACAACTAATTATATACTTAACGTATCTTTACTGCATGAGAAAATTACTGTTAATTGGGTTGATGATGTTGGCCACACAAACGTGGGCACAATTTGCAAAGGTGCAGCAAACAGCTGCGGGCATAAATCAAGACTCGTTAATTACCTACGTAAAACAGCTTACTGGATTATTACCTATTGAAGGACAAACTGTATTAAATAGCCGTGTAAGCGGAACAGTTGGCAATACATTAACGGCTAACTTTATTAAACAAAAACTTACCCAATGGGGTGTACCTTTTGATACGGTAAATTTTGGCACCACTGGCACAAATATTATTGCAAAAATACCAGGCCGCAGAACCGATAAAGTTATACTTATTGGAGCTCATTATGATGCAGTAGGTAGCTCAACCAACTTTAACTTTTTTTACCCTGGTGCTGATGATAACGCAAGTGGCACTGCTGCTGTGCTTGAAGCCGTGCGTGTTTGCGCGCAACAACAATTTCCGGTTAGTTTAGAGTTTGCCTTTTGGGACGAAGAAGAGCAGGGTTTATTAGGCAGTAAAGCCAGTGTATTGGAGTACATGCACAAGTTGGCTGCTTATATTAATTTAGACATGATTGCATGGAGCCCAAACAATGATAGTGTAGCCGAAATACATACTACCACATCAGGTTACTCGGTAGAGTTGGCTAATAAGGTGGTAAACATAGCCAGCTTATATGCTATTCCGTTAAATCCTGTGATTATGAATCCGGGTGACCCAAATACAGACCATGGGGCATTTTGGCAATACAACTTAACAGCAGTTGGTATTAACGAAATTTACAACGGACCAAAAATGAACCCAAATTGGCACAGGTTAACCGACTCGCTAAGCACCTTTAACCTTAAATATTTTTACGACATGAGCCATTTTGCAACTACTACACTTTTGCATTTGGCCATGGATACATCAACCCTAATTGGTGTGAATGATTTACAAGTAAACAACAACATGCTTGCGGTTTATCCAAACCCATTTACTACAGCTATACAACTTGATGTAAATAGTCACTTAAAAGTTACATCGGCTAAATTAGTTAATATGCTTGGCGAAGAAATTCCTACCTTGTTAAATGCCGCTAATCAACTTATACTTACTACACCTGCAGCGGCTGGAATTTATTTTGTTGATGTAACCCTGCTACAAGGCAACAGCACATCAACCCTAAGGAAAAAAGTTGTATTACGTAACTAATTACTTTTCAGAAAAAACATACTGAATCATGTTAGCGCCCATTTGCAAAGCCTTTTGGCGAACTGTTTCTGGATCGTTATACACATCAGCATCTTCCCATCCATTTCCTAAATCACACTCGTAAGTATAAAAGCAAACAACCCTGCCTTTGTAAACCAATGCAAATCCTTGAGGTGCTTTCCCATCGTGCTCGTGCACTTTAGGCAAGCCATTATTAAAATTAAACTTTTGATGGTAAATAGGATGATTAAAGGGTAACTCCACAAAGTTAAGCTCCGGAAAAACCTTCTTCATTTCACGCCTTAAAAACTTATCCAATCCATAGTTATCATCGGCATGTAAAAAGCCTCCGGCAATTAAATATTTACGTAAGTTTTCGGCTTCGCTATCACTCAAAACTAAATTCCCATGACCAGTAAGGTGCACAAATGGATAGTTAAATAAATCAGGGCTGCCCACTTCCACAATGTCTTCTTCGGGAGCAAGGTTAGTACCCAAAGTTTGGTTACAAAATTTAATTAAGTTAGGCAATGAAGTTTTATTGGCATACCAATCTCCACCACCATTGTATTTTAGTTTGGCAATTTTAAGCGTGGGCGGAGCAAAGTTTAACAGCAACAAAACTGCTGCACTTAGTACTAATCCTATGCTATATTTTTTAAATGTATACATGGTTTTAAAAGGCATGCACCAAAGATAATCCTAATTGTTTATTACCCACCATGGGCAAACAAGCACTGTTGTTTAACCACTTGGTTTTGTATTTATTTTGATGAGTTAAGTACACCACTTTTGTAGCCAACATACCAATACCTGCACCCACCATTACATCATTAAACCAATGTTTGTTGTTAGCCATACGCAAAGCGCCTACACTTGCTGCAGTTGCATAACCTAAAGTACCAATCCATTTATTTGTTGCTTTAAACTCTTGGTGCAAAACCTCGGCTAAGGCAAATGCCATAGCGGTGTGGCCCGATGGAAACGAATATTGGTTTGAACCATCTGGACGCGTTTCGTGGGTGGTATATTTTAATGCATAAACTACACCCATGGTTAATGCCGTTGTTTTAGCAAACAACAAGGTTTGATTCAACACATCGTGTTTACTTTTTACTTCAGCCAAATCCAAAGCATATACGGCCAAGGCAGGCGCAAAAACTAAATAGTCATCAAAACTAACATTAAAATTAGCCAAGTGCTCTTGCCTAAACTGTCGCACATCATGGCTACTTGGCCAACCTTGCGAACCATTACAAACCAATCCGTAAGTAATTAATGCAGTTGGTGCGGCTAACGTTTTAAATGTTTTTGTTTTATAAAATGGCGATTGCTGTTGTGCAAAACCATTTAACAACATTTGCATAAACGCCAGTACTAAAATTGTTTTTAGTTTCATTTAACGAAGTGTTGATTTGGCCGCCATACAAGCAAAAAGCGCAGCAGTTTCGGTACGTAAAATTGTTTGTCCTAACGATGCAGGTACAAAGCCTTGGGCTTGGGCCAACTGCACTTCGTGGGGTGTAAAATCACCTTCAGGACCAATTAATATGGCCAATTGGTTTGACTGAGCTTGTGGCATTAAATCGCACAACAAATCAGTTTGTGCTGTTGGGCACCAACACATAAACTTTGCAGTTTGACCAACAGCTTTTATAGCAGCATCAAAACCAACTAAAGCATTTATTTTGGGCAAGTACCATTGTTTACTTTGTTTCATGGCACTAACCGCAATTTTTAAGCAACGCTCTAAATTTACCTTAGCACGTTCGCTGTTTTCGGTTTCAATAAACGTAATTTCATCAACCCCAACTTCGGTAGCCTTTTCAATAAACCACTCCATACGATCAAAGTTTTTAGTAGGCGCTACCAACAGGTGCAAATAATAATTTCGCCCCGATGATTGTGCTTGAGTATACTCCGTTCGCGAGGTAATTTGTAACACACATTTTTTAGGATGATCATCGGCTATCACAGCTTTTACCATGGTACCCAAGCCATCAGCCAAATAAACATCATCGCCCTTTTGCATACGTAAAACCCGTACACAATGTTTTGATTCGTCTTCGGTTAACGTAATTTGAGGGCTGCTTAATTGGGTTTGATAAAAAACGTGCATGTGCGAATATAATGGAGTTCGGTTTTTTACCCTATTTTTGAACACCGCTTTACTAAAAATAATTACACATGAAAAATATTTTAGGCATTATTCCTGCACGTTATGCATCTACTCGTTTCCCCGGCAAACCATTAATTGATATTGGCGGAAAAAGTATGATACAGCGGGTATATGAGCAATGCAAAAAAACTGAAATATTAGCTGATGTGATTGTTGCCACTGACGATGAACGCATTGCTGCACATGTAATGGCCTTTGGAGGCAAAGTGGTGATGACAGCAGATACGCACCAAAGTGGAACAGACAGATGTGCCGAAGTGGTATCAAAATATGAAGGCCAATGCGATGCTGTAATTAACATTCAGGGGGATGAACCTTTTATCGACCCGAAACAAATTGAGTTACTGGCCTCGGCTTTTAGCAACGAATCAACCCAAATTGCTACCCTAATTAAAAAAATTAGCAGCGAAGATGACGTGCGTAACCCCAATGTTGTTAAGGCCATTGCTAATAAAAACGGACAAGCCATTTACTTTTCGCGCTCACCCATTCCGTACCGCAGAAACCCAGGAGTAGATATTACTTATTTTAAACATGTAGGTATTTATGGTTACCGTGTTGATGTTTTAAAAACCATTACCCAATTGCCCTTAGGTAATTTAGAGCAAGCCGAAAGTTTAGAACAATTGCGTTGGGTTGAGCATGGCATTAGCATTACCCTTAAAGAAACCGAACTTGAAACCATTGCCATAGATACACCTGACGATTTGCAACATGTTTTAAGCAAATTTATTTAACCTGATTATTATCTTATTTAGGCTGTATAGTGCTATGCAATCAGCGCTTAGCAACTTACCCACGTGCGTGTTGAAAAATAGTTAGCCCCATAAAGTGTACTTAGCTTTTTAGCCTCTGATATTTTATTACCTTTGTATCCCATATAGTTGAAAATGCTATATGGTTTGCGGGTAAAACCATCATTCCATAGGTTTTCTCCTAAAAGCACAACACTCGCAGTAAAAACATTATGCACAATCCAAAATATATTTTCGTTACCGGTGGTGTAACCTCTTCTTTAGGTAAAGGTATCATTGCAGCCTCATTAGCCAAATTGCTTCAAGCACGTGGTTATACCGTTACTATTCAAAAATTTGATCCATACCTAAATGTGGACCCAGGAACACTTAACCCTTACGAACATGGCGAATGTTTTGTAACTGAAGATGGTGCAGAAACAGATTTAGATTTAGGTCACTACGAACGTTTTTTAAACGTACCTACCTCGCAAGAGAATAACGTAACAACAGGCCGTATTTACCAATACGTAATTGACAAAGAACGTGAAGGTGCTTACTTAGGCAAAACCGTTCAGGTTATTCCGCATATTACCGATGAGATTAAACGCAGAATGAAGCTTATTGGCGATAGCGGCAAATACGAGATTATTATTACTGAGTTAGGTGGTACGGTAGGCGATATTGAATCGTTGCCATACATTGAGGCTGTACGCCAATTAAAGTGGGAATTAAAACCTGAAGATTGCATGGTGGTACATTTAACTTTATTACCATACTTAAGTGCAGCACACGAGTTAAAAACCAAACCAACCCAGCACTCGGTAAAAATGTTACTTGAGTCGGGTATACAACCTGATGTATTGGTATGCCGCTCTGAGCATCCAATCAATAAAGATATTAAAAAGAAAATTGCGTTATTCTGTAACGTAACTCCTAACTCGGTTATTGAGGCTTTGGATATGCAAACCATATACGATGTACCTATGGCTATGCTTAAAGAAAAGTTAGATAAAACTGTTTTATCAAAGCTTAAACTTTCGGCTAAAAACGAACCGGATATGGATAGCTGGTTAAACTTTTTAACACGCCACAAAAATCCTAAGCACGAAGTAAAAATTGGTTTAGTAGGTAAATACGTAGAACTACCAGATGCTTACAAAAGTATTGCCGAAGCCTTTATACATGCAGGTGCAAGCAAAGAGTGTAAAGTAAAATTAGAATACGTACACAGCGAATTAATTACGGATGAAAATGCCAAACATAAACTAGGCCATTTAGATGGTGTATTAGTAGCTCCGGGTTTTGGCGATAGAGGTATTGATGGAAAAATTGCTGCAGTAAAATATGTGCGCGAAAACAAAGTTCCGTTTTTTGGTATTTGTTTAGGTATGCAAACTTGTGTAATTGAATTTGCACGCCACGTGTTAGGTTTTAAAGATGCACACAGTACCGAAATGAATGCTAAAACCAAACATCCGGTTATTGATATGATGCCTGAGCAAAAGAAAATTACTGCAAAAGGCGGAACCATGCGTTTGGGTGCCTACACTTGCGAGGTTAGTAAAGATAGCAAAGCATACAAAGCTTACGAAAAAACTAAAATAACCGAGCGTCACCGCCACCGTTTTGAGTTTAATAACAAGTTTGCTAAAGATTTTGAAAAAGCGGGCATGAGTATAACAGGTATTAACCCCGATACTAAATTGGCCGAGATTGTAGAAATTAAAGATCATCCATACTTTGTGGGAGTGCAGTTTCACCCTGAGTATAAGAGTACGGTACTTACACCACATCCATTGTTTGTAAGGTTTGTAAAAGCCGCGATGGATTATAGCAATTCATAATTTTAAGTAAAAAGCCGAGCACTAATGTTCGGCTTTTTGGTTTGATGCTAGATAAGGTAACCAATTACACTCGTGGCAAGAGGTAATTTTCTTAAATGTCTTTTTGTATATTTGAATATGACTAAAGCACAAATACAATTAGAAATACAGAAGGTTCTTGAGAGCGTACCCGAAAGTGTGTTGCAAGATGTGTTAGACTTTTTAAAAGAGCTTCAAAATCAACCTGCAGACAAGATTAGGTTGGCCAATAATTTACGTCAAATTCTATCTGAGGATAAAGAACTTCTTGAAAAGCTTGCTCAATGATAGAAATAAGAGATGTTTTAAGCATACACAATTTACTTATTGATAAATTTGGTGGAAGCAAAGGTGTTCGCGACCAAGGTTTACTCGAGTCTGCAATAAACAGACCGTTTGCAACCTTCGACAATCAAGACCTTTATCCAACACATTCTGACAAAGCAGCGGCTATTCTTGAAAGTATCTTAATCAACCACCCGTTTGTAGACGGAAATAAACGAACTGCTTATGTTTTGATGAGGCTTATTCTTCTTGATGATGGTTATGATATTGCAGCCACTCATGACGAAAAATATCAAATAGTGATATCAGCAAGTAAAGGAGAGGCACGTTTTGATGAAATCAAAAGTTGGATTGAGGCACACATCAAACCCAAAGAGGTATAACAGCGTAAAAATGCCCGTTTCGAAACCATATTAAAAGTATTTGATGCACTAGGAGCCAAGGTGAGTTTTAATGTGGAGTTGGTTTGAGTATGAGCGTTCGGTTTTTTGTTTGTGGGGGATTGTTTAATAATTGTGATAGAGTATATTGCTAATCAAAATATAACAATCAAATACAGATATGAGAGTAATTGCATTTCTTTTAATTTCTTTCCTTTCATTGGTTTGTACTTTCGGCCAATCAAGAGAAATTGTATACTTTAATCCAAATGATTCATCTTCTAATTATTTTATTGCATTTAAACCGTTAGTTGAGCCCAAAGGCCTTTTATTGCTTTTGACCTCTTTTGGGGAAACTCCACAAAATGCATCAAATGAAACAGACATATCAACCATTGCAAACAAGGAAGGATTGGTAACAGTATTTGCTAGTTTACAATATGGAACTCAAACATTTTTTATTGATAGTTTATCTCAAGCAAATCTGGATCAACTTATACCAAACCTCCAGAAACGTTATAAATTAACGAACAAACCCTTTTATTTGGGCGGTTTTTCGCTAGGTGGTTCAGGTGTCGTAAAGTATGCTGAGAGAGCATACTCTAGATCAGACTTACAAAAACCAAAAGCAATTTTTGCAGTTGATCCTCCGCTTGACTTCGAAAAAATGTATTTTAGTTTGGAGTACGCTGTTAGACAGAGTAAGTCAGAAATATCTAAACGAGAGGCTGATTATTTTATTCAAAGACTTCAATATGAATTTCAAAGTATTCCGCAAATTGACAACAAACCATTTCAAAGAGTTTCACCTTATTCTTTTAGTGACACCACACAAGCAAATATTAAGACCTTGGTAAGCTGTCCTATCATGCTAATATCCGAACCTGACATCATGTGGCAAATGGAAGAACGAAATAGAAGTATGTATGATTTAAATACCTTAGACTGCTCTTTAGTGATAAATTCTTTACGACTTTTAGGAAATAAAAATGCTGAACTTGTATTGACATCAGGCAAAGGTTATCGTAAACTCACGGGTAAACGCAATCCACATTCGTGGTCAATTATGGATACTGAGAAAACAATAAAATGGCTACTTTCTCATTAATGGGAAATAGCAAAATTTAAACTTTTAACAACTAATGTATCCTTTCCCCCTTCGGAGTCATGTTTTTCATGATTTCGGCTTCGCCATCTAAAATTTCTTGCCAACGTTTTTTTACATATTCTTCGCCCTTGTATTCTTTGGCCAAATCAATAAAAGTTACGTAATGTCCCGCTTCACTTACCATAAACTCGTGGTAAAACTCACGCAAATCTGGATCTTTCATATTTAACGATA
>CAZJHS010000005.1:0-26815 GCA_964545895.1 uncultured Chitinophaga sp.
ATGTTTATGCGGAGCACAAAACTTTCGGCTACCACTAAACTGTCTGCGGAGCACGAAACCCCGCCTATTGCAAATGTGCTGTTAGCAGTAGTTGTTTTCACACGTATTTAAATGTTAAGTCGCTTTGTTTGTTGTCCACCCAGTTTAAAAAATTACGATACCAAAGATATTTTTCATAAACACTCTGATTTCTGTTTTTGTATTTTTTAATTTTCTTACTGATATGTCCTCTTGCAATAGAGTTAAATTGTTTGTCGTCAAATAAGTGAGCAAAACCCTTATTCATTTTATTTATTACTCTTTTCTGTGTCTTTGTAATAGCTTCCTCTATTTGAAGTAATTCGTCTTGTGGCAAACTACCCATTGCTTTAATGTTTCTTGATGTATGATTGAATGGGTTTAAGAAAATATGTTCTGCCCAATCTTGAATATAAAGTCCTTGAGTTATTTCTTTAAATGGATTCTCTTGTCCGGAAATAAACTTTTCCTTAAGTTCTGAGTGCATTGTAATTCGAGGATAGACCGTGTCCTTTTCAGTTTCTACCGCTTTAATTAAAGCAGTAGAAAAAATGAAATTTTTGTCTACCATATTTAACCCGCAAGCAATTCCACCTCTTACAAAATAACCTTTACCAAGCATTAGTCGTTGATAAAGTGATGAAATATTTGAAATAATGTAGATGCCGAAATAAAGGTCAATGTCACTTTGTTCTTCATAGTCAAATGAAAAATATATGTTGTCTGAAAACTGCTTAACTTTTAGTCGGTCAGATATTCTTTCGGAACTTTCGTATTTACTGTCAAGGAAATTGAACATTGATTTAGCTGATTCAACTGTCCCTGCAAGTGCAATGTCAATTGTGTTTTTAAGGTCATTAAATAATTCAATTTCCCTTTCTAAAGAGTCGTTTTGTATTAAGTCCTTGTAACCAAGAATGTCTACAAATGCCGCTACGCTATATTTTTTTTCGAGTGTCTTCATACAATTACTGCTAACTTATATCCTAGGCATATATTTCTTCTCCCCGCAATATACTTCCTCTTTTTTTCATTTTTTTTGATGCCGTTATAAAAATTACACCTGCTGTAAAATCAACATCAAAGCCCGAAATAATCGGATAAACACGGATAAATTCGGAAGTAAACGGATAAACTCCGAATCAATTTTTGGGGCCGCCACATCTTTGCCTCGTTGATTCGCTAACCGACTTAAACGATTGTACTAACGAAACACACAATAAACATTTACATAAAACTTAAATACAACACGTATGAACAACTTAAAAAACAACGTGCGCCTAATTGGCCACATCGGACAAAACCCTGAAGTAAGAAACTTAAACAGTGGTAAAAAATTAGCAAAATTCTCTATTGCTATTAACGAAACCTACCGCAACGATGCAGGTGAACGCATTACAGACACCCAATGGCATAGCATTACCGCTTGGGGCAAACAAGCCGAGCTGGTTGAAAAACTGCTTAAAAAGGGTAGCGAAGTAGCTATTGATGGCAAACTAAACAACAACTCGTACACCGATAAAGATGGCGTGAAGCGTTACGCAACGGATATTGTATTAAATGAGTTTTCGTTGCTTGGCCCTAAAAAAGACTAGCCCCTTTTACCTAACCTTTAAACTTAAATGGCCCCACCCCGCTTATCGGGAATGGGGCCATTTTTTATGCTTATATACTTAAAACAAATTCTTTTTACGGAAAAACCAAACACCTATACCCGATAAGCCAATGGCTATTAACATCACAATCCAAAAGGCATGCGGGTTATCTTCAAACGGTACTTTTACATTCATACCATATAAACTTGCTACCAAAATAGGCAACGATAATATAATGGTAATGGAGGTTAAAAACCTGATGGTAATATTTAAGTTATTGGAAATAATAGAAGAGTGTGCTCCCATCATATTACCCAAAATGTTGCTGTAAATTTTTGCCATTTCGATGGCCTGTTTGGTTTCAATAACCACATCATCTATTAACTCGCGCTCGGCCTCCTTTAAGTTACTCATTACGCTATGTTGCTGCAAACGCAACATCATTAACTCGTTACTTTTTAATGATGTGGTGAAGTATACCAAGCTTTTTTCAAAATTTAACAATTGCAGTAACTCACGGTTACGTGTGGCTTTATGCAAGGTAGCTTGCAACTCATCCGCCTTATTGTTTATATTTTTTAGGTAACGTAAGTACAAAACCGATGAACGTAAAAACAACTGCAACAACATGCGCTCGCGCATTTGGGTATTAAAATTACGTACACGTTGCTCTATAAATGCTTGTGTAATTTCGGTAGGTTTGCTGCATACAGTTACAATTAAATCGCGTTTAAAAATAACACCTAACGGCAAGGTAAAGTAAGGTAAATCCTCATCGGCACCTAACTCAACCGGAATACGACAAACCACCAACATGCAGTTTTTATGCTGTTCAACACGTGGACTCTCATCCGCATCGAGCGGGTCAATAATTAAATCAGGAGCGATAAGAAGTTTCTGACTCAAAAAATCAATCTCTTGGCTTGATGGTGCTACTACATTTATCCAACAGTCTTTTTCAACCTGTTCGATTTGTTGCAACCTGCCATTTATTGTTTTAAAATATTGAATCATGGTACTACTTTATTATTAAAAGGTATGTACTTGCTTATGCTTGGTTACACGCATTTTTACAGCGTAGTGGTTTAACTTATTCCCACTCGATAGTTGCTGGTGGCTTAGAGCTAATATCGTACACCACTCGGTTTATGCCTTTTACTCGGTTAATGATTTTGTTAGAAACATCGGCCAAGAATTGGTATGGCAAATGGCTCCAATCAGCTGTCATGCCATCAACACTAGTTACCGCGCGTAAACAAACCACATGTTGGTAGGTACGCTCATCGCCCATTACGCCTACACTTTGCACTGGTAAAAATATAGCACCTGCTTGCCAAACCTGATCGTATAAGCCTTGAGCTTTTAATTCGTTAATAAAAATAGCATCGGCTTCTTGTAAAATATCTACTTTATCTTGGGTTATTTCGCCTAAAATACGAATAGCTAAACCAGGACCTGGGAATGGATGACGACCTAAAATAACCTGGCTAATGCCAAGTGCAGCACCCACTAAACGTACTTCGTCTTTAAACAACATACGCAATGGTTCTACAATTTTAAGGTTCATTTTTTCAGGTAATCCACCTACGTTGTGGTGAGATTTGATAGTTGCGGAAGGACCTTTTACACTTACCGATTCAATTACATCGGGGTAAATGGTGCCTTGTGCTAACCATTTTACACCTTCAATTTTTTGAGCTTCTTCATCAAACACTTCAATAAATACACGGCCAATGGCTTTGCGTTTAGCTTCAGGGTCGGTTACGCCTTTAAGTTGACTCAAGAATTTATCTTTAGCATCAACCCCAATAACGTTTAAGCCCATGCCTTTGTATGCATCTAACACTTGGTTAAACTCATCTTTGCGCAGCAAGCCGTTATCAATAAAAATACCTGTTAAGTTTTTGCCAATAGCGTGGTGCAACAACACTGCTGCAACCGATGAATCAACACCACCTGATAAACCTAAAATTACTTTATCATCACCCAACTTAGCCTTTAAATCGGCAGTAGTTGCCTCAATAAAATGTGCCGAGTTCCAATTTTGACTTAAACCAGCAATATCTTTAACAAAGTTTTCTAATAAAGTTTTACCATCAATACTATGCGTTACCTCTGGGTGAAACTGAATAGCATAAGTAGGTTCGCCTTCAATTTTAAATGCAGCTACCTTCACATCGTGTGTACTGGCAATTACTTTAAAGTTTTGAGGAATTTCTGTTATAGTATCTCCGTGGCTCATCCAAACTTGAGAACCAACGGCAATGTTTTTAAATAATTTATCATCGCTAACCTCGCTTAAATGGGCGCGGCCATACTCGCGTATTTTTGATGGAGTTACTTTACCACCATTACTTTGAGCCAAATATTGAGCCCCGTAACACACGCCTAATAATGGATATTTACCACGAATTTCACTTAAATCAATTGCTGGCAAAAGGCCATCGTTTACCGAGTAAGGACTACCTGAAAGGATAACGGCTTTAACATCAGCATCAAATTGAGGCATGTGTGTGCACGGATAAATTTCGGAGTAAACATTAAGTTCGCGAAGCCTACGAGCGATTAATTGGGTGTATTGAGAACCAAAATCGATGATAAATACTTTTTCTTCCATATATGGGTGGCAAAATTAAGCATTTGTATGAGGTAATAAAATAAAGTTTAACAATTAAACACATCAACCAAACGCAACAAATCAGGATTAAGGTGTTTGGTTTTATTTATGGCATCATCAAACGAGGTAAGCACTACCATATTATTACGTATACCAGCCATTTTATTGGTTTCGCCACTTAACAACGCCTCTACTGCTGCATTGCCAATGCGCGAGGCCAAAACCCTATCGTAAGCCGTTGGCGAACCGCCACGCTGTATATGACCAAGTATGGTTACGCGGGCTTCAAACGTTGGATCCATAGCTTTAAGTTGCTCTACAATTTGCATGGCTCCTCCGTGCTCCTCGCCTTCGGCTACTACAACTATACTAAATGCCTTTTTACTCTTTTTATTGCCCACAAAAAAGTCAATCATTTTATGCCAATCTTCTGCCGATTCGGGTATTAAAATGCTTTCCGCACCACCTGCCACACCTGCTGCTAAAGCAATATAGCCAGAGTGACGGCCCATTACTTCAACAAAAAATACCCTATCATGCGAATCGGCTGTGTCGCGTATTTTATCAATAGCATCAACAGCGGTGTTTACAGCGGTATCAAAACCAATGGTAAAATCTGTACCATACAAATCGTTATCAATAGTACCAGGTGCTCCAATACAAGGTATACCATACTCTTCGTAAAACAATTTTGCACCAGTAAACGAACCATTACCACCTATACAAATTAGGCCTTCAACACCTTGTGCTTTTAAATTATTAAAGGCTTGTAACCTGCCTTCGGGAGTCATAAATGCAGCACTACGTGCTGTTTTTAAAATAGTACCTCCACGTTGTATAATGTTACTAACCGAGCGCGCGTTTAAGTCAATAAAATCGTTGTTTATCATTCCGTTATATCCACGCACTGCTCCAACTATTTCTACTTTATTAAACATGGCTGTACGTACTACTGCGCGTACACATGCATTCATTCCGGGCGAGTCGCCACCCGATGTATAAACAGCAATTTTTTTCATGGCACTAATATAAACAAAAAGGCCACCTCGAAAACTCGAGATGGCCTTTTATTTTACTAATTTAAATTAGTTATTAGTATTGAGTAACAACTTCAAATTGAACTTCTTCTGCACCAGAGGTAGTTGTATTTAAGCTTGTAACTTTAATTAAACCTAATTTATTACCAGCAGTTTTGTACAAAATCAAATCGTTTACTTGTACGTTGGTTACTGTTTTACCATATGTTTTACCAGCAGCAAATTGTACTAATAATCTGTCATCGCCAACTGAAGTAATAGCGCCATAAGTGGTTAAACCGTTTACACGAACTAAACCAGTTACACGTGCATTACCTGAAGTCCAGAAACCTGATAAACCACTGTATAAACTTTGCATAACTGCATCATCAGGGCTTGATAAAGTAAACTTGTTTGAAGTACCGTAGTATGAAACAAGGTCAATTCTATTTTTCAATTTCTCATAGTTATCAGCTGTATCAATCGACCAAGTTTCGAAAGTAGTTAACTGGCAGAAACGAGGACCATCGTACTTATGACTAAACAATTGCACTGGAGTACCATTAGTTACATTGGTAAAACCAATTTTACTAACCAAAATAGTAACTGCTTTTGATTGTGCAGTACCTTTTTCGCCAGTTAAAGTAATGTTATAAGTTACGGTACCAGTGTCCGACATTTCTAAAGTATCTTTTAAATCAAAAATATAATCAGTTACTGATAAATCTTTAGTGAAGTAAGTAATAGTAGCTTTACCTGTTACTGCTTTAGTAATGGTTAATGATTTCAATTTGTTGTCAGCATTACCTTTTGCATTGATAGTAACACTCAAAGTGTCGCCAACAAAGAAAGTAGTGCCGGTTGAAGCAGGGATAGTTGTTAAAGTTACATCAGCTACATCTTCAGATGAGCATGAAGTAAGGATGAAAGATGATGCTACGAATAACATCATAATGGTTTTCATTGCTTTTTTCATAAATTTTAGATTGGTTGTTTATTGTTTAATATTAATTTTCGTCAGAATAGTCGCCCCTGTCGTTGTTATCTCTAACAAACTCATCAAAGTTGTACTCGGGCATTAATTCGGTTTTTACATGATTTACAGTTTCGGTTAATGCTTCCATAAACTTGTTAAAATCTTCTTTGTATAAAAAGATTTTGTGTTTTACGAAACTACCATCATCAAAACGTTTTTTACTTTCGGTAATGGTAATAAAGTAATCGTTTCCTTTTGTTGATTTTACATCAAAAAAATAGGTTCTTTTCCCTGCTCTGATCTTTTTAGAGAAAATCTCTTGTTGATCGCCTTTTCTAAAATCCTCCATGTGTAAATGCAGTTGCTTTTTTTAGTTGATTTTTGGTTTAAACCGTGGCAAATTAGGGCATGCTAATTACATTTCAAAATATTTTATGTAAACAAATGTAACATAAAAATTGGACCGAAGTTGAAAATCTGAGGCTATTAAAGGGCTTGTGTTTTCTGGCTTTCAAAAAGCTCAAAATAGCGTCCACCACGCTCAATCAACTGTAAATGTGAACCTTCCTCTACAATTTCACCTTCATGTAGCACCAAAATATAATCGGCATCCTTTACACTTGAAACCCTGTGGCTAATTATTACACTGGTTTTGTGTTTCATAATTTGCTTTAAGTTGGTTAAAATTTCCGTTTCGGTTTTGGTGTCAACTGCCGAAAGGCAATCATCAAAAATAAGTATCTCGGGATTTTTAATTAATGCCCGTGCAATAGAAACCCGTTGCTTTTGCCCACCCGAAAGTGTGACGCCACGCTCGCCTACTAAAGTTTCAAACTTATCGGCAAAACCATTTACGTTATCTAACAATGCTGCATTTTTAGCCGCCTCGGTAATGCGTTGGGGTAAGTTAGATTCTTGTGCCAGCACACCAAAAGCTATGTTATTGGCAATGGTATCGCTAAATAAAAACACATCTTGTGGGGCGTATCCAATTTGGCGCTTGTAATCGTCTAAATTTATCGATTTTAAATTTTGGCCATCAATTAAAATCTCACCTTCATTAATATCCATAACACGCAATAACAACTGTACCAGAGTAGTTTTACCACTGCCTGTTGAACCTAAAATGGCTAAGGTTTTCCCCTTGGGCAAAGTAAAGCTAATGTTGCGCAAGGCATACTCTGTTTTCTCGGGATATTGGTAACTTACCTTATTAAAAACTATGGCGCTATTAAAATACAAAGGTTGGGTTGATGGATTAACCACATCTGGTTGGGTTTGTAAAAACTCATTAATACGCTGTTGCGAGGCAGAAGCACGTTGCACCAACGATGAAGTCCAACCAAGCGAAGTAACAGGCCAAGTTAGCATGTTTACATAAATTACAAACTCAGCAATGTTACCAATGGTTATCTCGCCTTGTATAACTAACATACCACCAGCAAATACCGTAATAATGGTACTTAAGCCTGTTAAAAACATCATTAAAGGGAAAAAAGTAGCATCTAATTTGGCCAATTGCATACTTTTATCCTTGTACGTTTCAGCCTCTTTTTCAAAATCGGCTCTAAAGTGTTTTTCGGCACCAAAAGCCTTTATTACGCGCATTCCGCTAAATGTTTCTTGGGCAAAACCTGTAATTTTTGATAGCTGCTTTTGTATAGCATCACTCCTACGGTTTATAATATTATTTACATAAAATATGGTATACGAAAGCACAGGCAAAGGCAATAACACCCAAATGGCCAGCTTAACATGTATGGCAAACATAATAGGTATTACCACCAAAAAGGTAGCAAACAAATTGGTGTAATACATTACCGCAGGACCAATATACATGCGCACACGACTTACATCTTCGCTTATGCGTGCCATTAAATCTCCGGTTGAGTTTTTACGGTAAAACGATTGCGATAAACTTTGGTAATGATTAAATACTTCGTTTTTTAAATCGTACTCAATAAGCCGGCTCATTACTATAATGCTTTGGCGCATTAAAAACATAAACAAACCGCGTAGCAAAGCCGCAAGTACAATTAACCCAGCGCATAGTAAGACTATTTGGGTAACTCTATTGGTAATAACGGATTGTAATGTGGTATTTTTAAAACTACCATAAACCGATAGGTTTTCGAGAAGCAAATCAACAGCAACACTAACTAACCTACCTTGTACGGGCATAAATAAGTTTGAGGTAATAACAAACAGCATACCCAACAGCAAACGGTAACGGTATTTGTAAAAGTACTTGTTTAGGTGTTTTAGTGATTTCATTTGATGATTTGCAGGCACAAAACAACACAAAAAAACGTGGAGGCAAAAATTTAAAGTTAAATTAGCGTAAAGCCTTGTAAAATCAGCTACTAACTACACATTATGAAATCTGAAAAATTGGATTACATTTGCAGCCTTAAAAACAATTTTAATAACGCCAAAATATGTCTACAAATCAAATGGCTAGTGCAGCCCAATTCGACATTTTTTCTCAATTAGAAGCGCACGATCACGAGCAAGTGGTTTTTTGCCAAGACAAACACACCGGTTTAAAAGCAATTATTGCTATACACAACACGGTATTAGGCCCTGGCTTAGGAGGAACTCGTGTTTGGAATTATACTAGCGATGCAGAAGCATTTAATGATGTTATGCGCTTATCGCGTGGTATGACTTATAAAGCAGCTATTAGCGGTTTAAATTTAGGTGGTGCTAAAGCCGTTATTATTGGCGATGCTAAAACCATTAAAACAGAAGCGCTTATGCGTAAATTCGGTCGTTTTGTAGAAAACTTACACGGTAAATACATTACTGCCGAAGACGTAAATACTACTACACGCGATATGGAATACGTAAACATGGAAACCGACCACGTTGTGGGTTTACCTGAAAGCATGGGCGGAGGAGGTGATCCTAGCCCGGTTACTGCGTATGGCGTATACATGGGTATGAAAGCAGCTGTAAAACATGCTTTTGGCAACGAAAGTTTAGCTGGTAAAAAAGTAGCCGTTCAAGGTATAGGTAAAGTAGGTGGCCATTTATTGGAGCATTTACATAAAGAAGGTGCTAAACTTTTTATTACCGATATTAACGAAGAAATGTTGGCTAAATACAGCAAAGAGTTTGGTGCTACGGTAGTTAAAGGAAGCGAAATTTACGGATTAGATGTTGATGTGTTTGCTCCTTGCGCGTTAGGTGCAATTTTAAACACCGAAAACATTAATCAATTAAAAGCAAAAGTTGTAGCTGGTGCAGCAAACAACCAATTGGCTGACGAAAACGTACACGGACCAATGTTAGTTGAAAAAGGTATTGCTTACGCACCTGATTTCTTGATTAACGCTGGTGGTTTAATTAACGTTTACCAAGAGCACATTGGTTACAACCGCGAAACTGCATTCCGCAACACTGAGCACATTTTTAATGTAACCAGCGATATTTTTAAATTAGCAGCTGAGCAAAACATTCATACCCAAAAAGCGGCTATGGAAATGGCTCAAAAGCGTATTGATGATATGCAAAAAGTACACGCTACTTACTAATTTAGGTAGTACTTAAAATATATTTTTTCAGGAATGTCGGGTTACCATTTTGTAACCCGACATTCTTTTTTATTTTTGTAGCCAACATTTACTAAAGTTCTTTACATGTTTAATAGAAGATTTTTGCGTATTAAGGTTCTCCATGCATTATATGCTTTCCATCAGGATGAGCAACCGAACCGTAACACCCACGAGAAAAACCTAACCAAAAGCTTAGAAAAAGCTTATGAGTTGTATGTATTTTTAATGGGTATGCCCACTGCTTTCAGAAACTTTATTTCTATTGAGCTTGAAACACAAAAGAACAAATACATCCCTGTTCCGTCATTAATTACCCCATTAGAGGCCTTGTATAACAACAAAGCCATTTTACTGCTTGAAAATAACCCGCAACTTATTGATGCGTGCAAATACAACCATGTAGTTTGGAATAACACCAAAGACTTGTTTAAGCAATTGCTTGCATTCTTAAAAAAGAACGAAGCTTTTGCTAAATATGCGCAAAAAAGCGAACACACTTTTTTTGAAGACAAAGCCATTTTAACCGAAATGTTTGAAACCTTTGTGGCCGAAAGTGAAGCTTTTGAAAACTACTTGGAAGAGCGTTTTATGAACTGGGAAGACGACCAAGTATTGGTTTACGGACAAGTATTAAAAACAGTTGCGGCACTTAAAGAGGGCATGACAGGTAGCTTAATTGTTAGCGATAACACCAGCTCTGAAGATGAACAGTTTTTAAAAGACCTTTATTTGCGCACTTTAAACAATGAAAGTGAATTAACAGAACTTATTAGTGCTAAAACTAAAAACTGGGATTCTGATCGTTTGGCATTAATTGATTTATTGTTGATGCGCATGGCGTTGTGCGAAATACTCCATTTCCCTTCAATACCAGTTAAAGTAAGCATTAACGAGTACCTTGAATTAGCTAAAATGTACTCAACTCCAAATAGCCACGGATTTATTAATGGCGTTTTAGATAAAGTACACCAAGAACTTAAAAAAGATAATAAACTAAACAAAGCTGGTCGCGGCTTGGTTGAATAACATTACACTTTTTATGAAAAAACTAACTTACACCCTGTTAAGCATCGGATTTTTAACATTAGTAGCTTGCCAAAATAACGATACCAATAAGCTACCTGCTACGGTTATTAATATCTCGGCCACAGCCGATAGTACATCAAGCAACAATAGCAATGCTAAACCCGAAATTACCTTTACTGAAAAGGAACATAATTTTGGACCTATGCAAGAAGGCGATGTAGTAGAGTATAGTTTTAAATTTAAAAATACCGGCAATGCCGATTTACTTATTGTAAGTGCTACAGCAAGCTGTGGCTGCACCGTTCCTGATTATCCTAAAGACCTTATTAAACCAGGTACAGAAGGTTACTTAAAAGTAAAATTTGATAGCAAAGGCAAAGTAGGTATGTTTGATAAAACAGTAACTGTAATTTGTAATACCGAAATGCGCGAAACCATTTTAACCATTAGTGGCGAAGTGTTGGAGAAGAAGTAGTACTGACTTTTAACCCTTAACTTTTAACCCTTAACCTTTAAATATTTTGCTGTTAGAATGAAACAAACAGTAAACCATAAACAAGAAACTATAAACTAATAACTTCAAACAAATAACTAAACACATGACAAACATTTTATTAATGATGGGCCCACAAGCAGGTGGCGGAGGAATTGGAAGTTTTCTTCCTTTAATTTTAATTATGGTGGTATTTTATTTTTTCATGATTTACCCTCAAATGAAAAAAACTAAAGCCCAAAAGAAATTTAGAGAAGCATTAGGCGAAGGCGATAAAGTAGTAACCGTTGGCGGTATGCACGGTAAAATTGAAAAAATGGACGAAACTACGTTTGTTTTAAATAGCGAAGGTACCCGTTTACGCATGGATAAAACTTCTATTAGCATGGAAGCAAGCCAAGCATTAAACGCTCCAGAAAAGAAGTAATTTAAACACAATTTACATAAAGGCTGTTCCATTTGGAGCAGCCTTTTTTGTTAGTCACCTACCCTCCCTTAATGTTCAATTATATCCTTCTATCATTTTAGTTTTGAAAAAGGCGTACAAAAAATTAGCTTACCACAAATTTTAAACCCATGCTCCATAAAATATTTTTAGTAACCAAACGCGAGTACCTTTCGCGTGTTCGCAAAAAATCATTTATTGTAATGACACTTTTAGCGCCTATGCTTATTGTGCTTTTTTACGGGTTGATTTTTTACTTTGCCCTTAACCGCGATATTGGTGCCGATAAGAAAAAAGTATACGTAAGCGATGCCAGTGGTATTTACATTGGTAAACTTAAAAACAACGAAAAAGTAGAGTTTACATTTGGCTATGTTGCCCCCGCTGAGCAAGAAGATTTTGTAAACACAAAAGCGTATGATGCCTTGTTAGATATACCTAACATTGCTATTGAT
This sequence comes from uncultured Chitinophaga sp., assembly GCA_964545895.1. GTDB lineage: Bacteria > Bacteroidota > Bacteroidia > UKL13-3 > UKL13-3 > UBA6183. Next base: position 12,199 of record CAZJHS010000005.1, read on the forward strand.
AGCCTAAGCAAAGTAAAACTTTATAGCACCGATCAGGCCGATTTAAGTACAGTAATGTACATTCAAAATCAGTTAGAAGATGAAGTAAAAAACACCTTGCTCCGTAACAACGGAATTAACACGAACGTGCTGGCTAAAATTAACAATACCGATATTAAAGTAGCTACCATAAAAGTAACCGAAAAAGGGCAACAAAATGGCAGCGTTGGGGCAAGTACGGTTTTAGGATACATTGGTGCGGTTATTATTTACATGTTTATTTTTATGTATGGCGTGCAAATAATGCGTGGGGTTATCGAAGAAAAAACCAACCGCATTATTGAAGTTATTATCTCATCAGTAAAGCCATTTGAGTTAATGATGGGTAAGATAATTGGCATTGCCTGTGTTGGGTTAACCCAGTTTACTATATGGGTTTTGCTTATTACCGTTGCTGGTTCATCGGTATCGGGATTAATTTTATCGCAGTTAAATATTGGTGCTGATGCCATGCAACAAGGCGCACAAGCAGCTACCTCTGGCAACGAAATGGGCGAAATTTTACAAGCCATAGCTAACTTTGATTTTGCTTATTACATAGGTATGTTTTTGTTTTATTTTATTGGTGGATACCTGTTTTACGGAGCCTTGTTTGCAGCCATCGGATCGGCTGTTGATAGCGAAACCGATACCCAACAATTTATGTTGCCTATTACCATGCCGCTCATATTTTCGTTGGTGTTAGCTCAAAGTGCCATAAGTTCAAACCCTAACGGGGCATTAGCTTTTTGGCTTTCTGTTATTCCATTATCATCACCAGTGGTAATGATGGTGCGCATGCCGTTTGATGTGCCTGCTTGGCAAATTGCATTATCAATGGGTACATTAATCATTGGTTTTGTGTTTAACACTTGGCTTGCAGCACGTATTTATCGTATTGGTATTTTAATGTACGGCAAAAAAGCCAGCTATAAACTTATTGCCAAATGGTTGTTTAGTAAAGAGTAGTAAAAGCAATATATTCGCATGGTGCGCAACCCAAATATCAATCCAGAAGACGAAAACTATACCGGCCCTGAAAAGGATTTTGAGCGTGTATTACGCCCACAAACTTTTGATGATTTTACCGGACAGGAAAAAATACTTGAGAATTTAAAAGTATTTGTAAAAGCGGCAGTGCAACGCGAGGAAGCATTGGACCACGTATTGTTACATGGCCCTCCGGGCTTGGGTAAAACTACCCTATCGTATATTATTGCGCAAGAGTTGGGCAGCAATATAAAAACTACTTCAGGACCCGTTTTAGAAAAGCCTGGCGATTTAGCTGGTTTACTTACTAATTTAGAAAAAGGTGATGTTTTATTTATTGATGAAATACACCGATTAAGTCCGGTAGTGGAAGAGTTTTTATACTCGGCCATGGAAGATTACCGTATTGATATTATGATTGACTCGGGACCAAATGCCCGCAGTATACAATTAGAAATTGCACCATTTACTTTAGTGGGTGCTACCACGCGTTCGGGCTTATTAACCTCGCCACTACGCGCTCGTTTTGGTATTAATGCTAGGCTTGAGTATTATGATAGGGCTTTAATGAAAACCATTATTACGCGCTCGGCCGAAATTATTAATACGCCCATTATTGCCGAAGCTGCCGAAGAAATTGCCCGCAGAAGCCGAGGAACGCCACGTATTGGTAATGCCTTGCTGCGCAGAACCCGCGATTTTGCACAAATTAAAGGCGATGGTACCATTACTTTAGACATTGCTAAATATGCACTTAATGCCCTAAATGTAGATGCTGAAGGTTTAGACGAAATGGATAATAAAATTTTGCGCACCATTATAGAAAAGTTTAAAGGCGGACCTGTTGGTATTAATACCATTGCTACTGCCATTGGCGAAGAAGGTGGCACAATTGAAGAAGTTTACGAACCATACTTAATACAAGAAGGATTTTTAACCCGCACACCACGCGGAAGAGAAGTAACCGAAAAAGCCTACAAACATTTTGGTAAAATTCCGGGATTTAAAGGCTCGTTATTTTAACTAAAAAAAGCCGCCCCGATATTCATTGGGACGGCTTTTGTTTAATACACTTTTTAATTAATGGTAGCTAAAACTAATTGGTAAACGTAACCTTACCGGAACAGCTCTACCATTTTGTATGCCCGGTTTCCAGTTTGGCATATTAGCTATTACACGCATAGCCTCTTCATCACAACCAAAGCCAATACCTCTGGTAATATTTACATTACTTACTTGGCCTTTTTCATCCACATCAAACACCACTTCAACCACGCCCATAATATTATTATCCATGGCTAATTTGGGGTAATTAAGTTGATTTTGTAGATACTTGCCAAGGTCGCCATCATCACCAAAAGCTGGCATAACTTCTACAACCTCAAATGGCTGTTGTGGTTTTGCTCCGCTCCATTGTATGCGCGAAGGAAGTCCGGTTGGGCCAGTTAATGCGCCCGTAATTTGGGTTGATGTGCCTAAACTACTACCTACACTTGCAGTGGCAGTTGGTATGGTTTGAACCACATGCCTATCAGCAACAATTGCCATTTGATTTGATGTGGGATTGGAAGTAGCTGCAGATGCTGCCGCAGTTTGCGCAGCAGGTATCTCTATTTCAATAACATTTTGGGTAACCTCTACCACTTGTTCAATCGCTTTTTGAATTTGGCGAGGTGTGGGTGGTGTGTAAAAAAGTGAGAGGAAGAATAGCACGATAAAAGAGCTTAAAACAATACCAACCGATTTTACAACACTGCTGTTGTATTCTTTGCGTATTTGGTATGCACCGTAAGCTTTGTTTCTGTTTGCAAATACAATTTCATCTAAATTGTTGTTTGCCCCAAATTGATTAAGCATAACAGGTTAATTTACCTGTTATAACGCAAGTACTTTAAATATTATTGTGGTTGGTAGTATTAGCTAACTACAACTCGTGTATAAACACATCGTTTTGTTTGCGCACACCTTTATCGGTATGCATAACAGTGCAAGCAGGTAGAGATGGATCGTGCTCAAAAAACAACACGTAACTATTATCTGCGGCTTCTTTTAATACCTGCTCTTTTTCGCTCATGGCATTAAGCGGTCTTACATCATAACCCATAACATATGGTATAGGTAAATGAGCTTGTGTAGGAATTAAATCGGCCATGTACATAACGGTGTATCCTTTATATTTAATAATAGGATGCACCATGCCATTGGTGTGCCCGTATGTATATTTAAACGATACATTGGGGTTAATAACTGTAGCTTCGTTTATAAAATTAAGCTGGCCACTTTCTTGAATAGGTAAAATATTTTCTTTTAAGAAAGAAGCTTTTTCGCGTGCATTAGGCTTTTGCGATTCGTGCCATTGCTCCTCGCCTATCCAATAATTAGCATTTTTAAATGCCGTCTCAAAACCTGTTTTATCTTTATTCCAATTAATGCTTCCACCACAATGGTCGAAATGCAAATGTGTTAGCACCATATCGGTAACATCGGCTGATGTAAAACCATGTTTGTTTAACGATTTCTCTAGCGCATCATCACCATGCAAAAAGTAGTACGATAAAAACTTATTGTCTTGCTTTGTACCTATACCATTATCTACCAAAATAAGTTGATTGCCATCCTCGATAAGCAAGCAGCGCATGGCCAAACTAATCATGTTATTATCATCAGCAGGGTTAAGTTTATTCCAAATAGATTTTGGAACAACCCCAAACATAGCACCGCCATCAAGCTTAAACAAACCGGTATCAATGGTATAAAGTTTCATGTATAAATTACGTTAAATCGTTAATCAATAGTAGCAATTACTTTTAACTCAATAGCAATGGGGGTTGGTAAACAATTAATTTCAAGCGTGGTTCTGCACGGAGGATTTTCGGCAAAGTACTCGGCCCATAACTTATTGTAAGTAGCAAAATCGTCTTTCATGTTGGTTAAAAAAACGGTTACATCTACTATGTTATTCCAACTGCTTCCGCTGGCTTCTAAAATTAATTTGATGTTATTAAATACACTGCGGCATTGTGTAGCAATATCGTACGACACAATCTCACCTTGCTCGTTTAACTCAACCCCAGGTATTTTTTTTGTACCACGCTCGCGCGGGCCAACACCCGATAAAAAAAGTAAATTACCTACACGTTTTGCATGAGGATATAACCCTACTGGCTCTGGTGCTTTATCAGCATTTATAGATGTACTATCGTTGTTCATTAGTAAAAAATATTTGTCGCAAAATAAATTAATTCTGTTACATGCAAATACATATCTTATATTTTAAATACCGATTAAATAACCTTATAATTGAATGAGTATACTTCATTATTCAAACAAATGAGACTAGCTAAGGTAATTTTACTGTTTTTGCTAACCATACCAAGTATTAGCCATAGCCACGCTACAACTTGGGAAACATTAATTAATACAGGCAAGTGGGCCAATGCCAAGCAGTGGCTACTAAACAATAAAAGCACTTTATTACCCGAGCAATATTATTGCAACCACATTACACTTTGTTTTTTGTTAAATGAGCAAGAAATTAACAAGGTATACTGCGACTCGTTGCTACAAACATCAACATACAATACAAGTAACCTTGCGAAGGCTACTTACAATTGGGCTATGGCACGCTATTATCAATACCACCAACAGCCTAATATTGCTATAAATTATGCTAAACAAGCAGCACTTTTTGCCGATAAAACCAACAACCTAAAAACACAAGCACTTTGCTATTTGCAATTAGCAAATACGCTTAGGGGATTTAAAAACATAGACAAGGTTTTATATGCCGAACGTTTTGTGCATGCCAATAACGGTTTAGCTTTAATCCCATTATTTAACAAAAACGATTATTTCTATCAGGCTAAAATATACCAATTGGCAGCGCTTATTTGGTTTGATGAAGTACAAACCAGTTTGGCCAGTGCAAAGCCAATGATATCAAAGTTAACACAATCAACTCATCTCCTTTTAACCCACCATAGCAAACACCCTCAACTAATACACAACCAAATTTTATTGGGTTATGCATGGGCAAAACTAAATACCGATTCGGCATTAATACATTATCAAAAAGCTGAAAAAATGCTGATTGAAATCAACGATTTATCGCATGGAGTTTTAATTTATTTATCGGCCTCACTGTTTCATTTAACAGACGAAGCTTACGAGCAAAAATTTAACGAAACGGGCAATCAAGATTATTTACACCGGGCATTAGTGTGGGCCAAAAACAATTTGTGGTTAGATTACAATAAACTACAATACGAGGGCTTTTACTTTTACCGCAGATACACTGATAAAACATATTTACCCATAGAGCAACGTATTGCTAATTTGTATTACCTTTTATATGCTAAAACAAATAATCAAAACTATTTAAAATTTGCCCTACGTTATGCCGAATACTTACGCCATAAACCCATAACTCAAATTGGAGCAAGTAAGTTGGTGTATGGTTCATTGCCTAATTTAGTATTGATTGAAAACGGCCATCAAACCTCCAACGCTATACAGTTTAAGCAAACCGAAAACCTGGTTACGCAACCCGAGTATGTGGCACAATTTGTAAAGCCTAATGAAGCCATTATTGCCTATTTTTGCTATAACCCTAAAAACAGCGATACTGTTACTTTTTTAGTGCAGTGTATTGAAAAAAGTAATCAGCAAAACATTACCATTAAAGTTACTAAAAATCAGCTAAGCAATATACCGCAAGAAATGCTTGATGCCATAAACCATGACGATGATGATGCCTATGGAAATGCCGCATACCAAGGGTATAAACTATTTTTAGAGCCTGTTTTAAAAAAGCTAGCTAAGCACACCAATAAATTAACCATATTACCGCCTGTTTATTATAATACTCCACTAATTTTTGAAGGCTTTGTTAGCAGTAAAAACAAAATTGGTTTTAATCAATTTAAGTATGTGTTTGATGATTACAACATATGTTACACACCATCATACACCCATTTTGTAGCCACACAAAAGCATCATATACCTGTACAACAAGTCAATATTTGGAATCCAGATTACACCGAAACTCCTTTTGCAGAAATTACGGAAGCAAGTAACATTAACAGCAATATTAAACGTTACTTTAACACCCAACTTGTTTCTTATCAAAATAAAAAGGAGCTAGCCAACAACTTACTTAATGCACCTATTTTGCAAATTGCAGCACATGCAAGCGCCAATTTCGAAAACCTAGAGCGTCCGTTAATTTACACCGAACTAAATAATACAGATAGCGTACTTTACGATATTGATTTGGAACAATTAAACAGTAACAATACGCTTACTGTGTTTGCCGCATGTAAAAGCAGTGTAGGTTATGTGCAGTACAACGGAGTTATTGATGGGTTTAGCAGAGCTGTACTTTCGGCAGGCGGTAGCGGAACTATAACAGCATTATTTAATGTGGAGGAGCACATTACGGTGCAAACACTTAACTTATTTTACCAACATCTTGGCGAAGGACTTACAGCATCAGATGCCTTATACTTAGCAAAAAAAGAAATCAAACGAAAATTTAGTCACCCTAAAAAGTGGCAAGCATTTGTATACAATGGCTCTTCTATCTCATTTGTTAGTCAAAGTAAAACTACCAACTTAAGCTTGCTGGGATTGGCAATGTTAGTTTTTGTAGCCCTTACTATTTCGCTAATTAAGGCGGAGTTTTAATATTTTAATTCGTTCAACCTCGGTCTCGTCAGTTGGTTTTATATCATCCAAAATTATTCGGGCCATTTCGTTTTGTTTTAAAAACAAATGCAAATAAGCTTGGCGTATACGAGCCTTGTTATAAAAGGTTGATGTAGTAGAAATATCAGCTAACATGTTCAAACTTTGTTCGTAATCGCCCAACATTTCGAGGCAAATAGCATGATAATAATATGCAGTATCGGAGTTAAGCTTGGCAAAGCTTTTTTGTGCCGATTTGTAATCCGCTTTTTTGTATTGTGCCATAGCCTTATTCATAATCATCTCGCCATCGGCAGATAAATATACAGGCATAACAGGATCAACATAATGCAGCGATTCCTTTTGAATTAAGTGGTTTATGTACAAACCCGAAACCAATAACAACGAAGCAGCTAAAACAGCTGCCCAAGTTGGTACGCGCTTTAATTTACGTGATTTACGCACCACAGGTTCGGTATGTTCAATATCAAAAACAAAATCTACAAGTGCCCTACGACTAAACTCATGCCTACTTAAAAACTCTTTAACACCCAATATTTCATCATCAGTACCGGTGTAGTTTATGCAAAAATCCAATACGGCATTCCAATCTTCATCGGTTCCATTTTGGGCTATGTGTATAATTTCGGGAGTAGTTATAGGTTTCATAGTATTAGGGAAAAGCATAGTAAGCATGCGATTAGGGAGGGTTGAATATAACGTTTAATATTTTTCTTTGCTGTTGATAATGTATTTCGAACGGTAAAGTAATTCATGTTTTTTAAGGCTGCAATTTCTGCATTGGAGTAACCATCAAAATGAAGACGAATAATCTCTTGCTCATTATCGGCTAATTGGTTTAGCACATAATCAATGGTTTGTTTATCCCATTTGCGCTCCACAACCGATAGTACAGCATCTTCTTGTTCGGCCTTTTTACTGTAATTAAGCCTTACCGTGCGCTTTCTAATAAAATCAAGACCCGCATTTTTTGCCGATATAAACAACCACGCTTTAAACTGCTCTACATCATTAGGTATTTTTTGGCTACGTTCTGAAGGGGGCATTTTTAGCATGCGTTCAAACACTTCCATTACAATGTCTCTGCTTTCTTCATCGCATTTAACCACATTGTAAACAGCAAAGGTCATACGTACTGCATACAATTTATATGCTTGTACAACCAAATCATTGTCGCCAGATTTGTACTGTATGATATGGGGGGATTTTATCATTTACCAGTGCCGAATATATTTTTAAAATTTCAAAACACCAAGTTTCATTTTGCACTTGCAGTTTTTAAGGTAACATCGGCTATTTAAGCTGTACAACCATTATTATAACAATGGTTTAGATAACATTAATATTGTATTACCATCAAGCCTAAAAAAGAACAGTTGTAAAACAGATAATAAAGAAGAGCTAGAAAAAACACAACTGGTTTTAAAAACTTGCTTTGTAAAAAAAGCCTAATAGTTAATTACCATTTAACACACTTGGTTTGATATGTGGCTCAATAATGATATTATTGAGCCCTTTTTACTTGTATATATACGTATCATGAAAAATAAAATAATACTTGCAGGAGCTATTACAGCACTAAGCGCATCAGCTTTTATCTATGCAACAGTTAACAAAGGTGTTGATGTAGCAGCGATAGATAAATCGGTTGCCCCTACCAACGATTTTTTTTCCTATGCCAATGGCAATTGGATAAAAAACAATCCTATTCCAGAATCGGAAGGCAGATGGAGTGCATTTAATATTGTTGCCGAGCGCAACAACTTATTGCTAAAAACCATTTTAGAAGATGCCGCAAAAAACAATGCTGCACTGCCTAACAGCAACATCTATAAAATTGGTATTTTTTATCAAACAGCCATGGATACAGCCAAACTTGAACAACAAAGGTTTGATATGCTTAATCCACTTTTGAGTAAAATAAAAAACATCAATAACACGGGTGATTTAATAAGCACCATTGCCGAATTGCACATGATGGGGATATCGGCTGCGTTTGGTTTTGATGTGAGCCAAGATGTAAAAAATAGCAATGAAAATATTGCCTACTTGGCCCAAGGTGGTTTAGGTTTACCCGATAAGGATTATTACTTAAAAGCAGACGAACGTTCAGTACTTATCCGCCAAGGATACCAAAAGCACATACAAGAAATTTTTAAACAAATAGATGGTAACGTTAACCCAAGTGATTTAGCACTTATTTTAGATTTAGAAACATCACTTGCACGCAGCTGCATGTCGCGCACAGAAAGACGCAACATGGAAATACAGTACAACCTTGTATACATGCAAGAGTTTTCTAACCAATGTACGAATATTGATTGGAGAAGATACTTCTCTAAAATTGGTATTGAAGGTGAACTAAACCGCTTTGTAGTAATGCAGCCTGAGTATTTTAACCAGCTTAACATGTTATTTATGGGCGATTTAAAAGCGTGGAAATTATACTTAAAATGGAGGGTATTAAACACCACTGCTCCATACTTGCATAAAGATGCCGTAAATGCCAACTTTAACTTTTATGGTAAAATGCTAACTGGCACAAAAGAGCAAAAGCCACGTTGGAAAAGAGCCATAGGTTACGCAAACAGCATGATAGGTGAACTTGTAGCACAAGAGTATGTAAAAGTAGCTTTTACGCCAGAAAGCAAAAAACGCGTAAACGTAATGGTTGATAACCTTCGCGAGAGTTTTAGAGAACGCATAAACAACCTTGATTGGATGAGTGCAGCAACCAAAGTTAAAGCACTTGAAAAACTAAACTCGTTTACCCGCAAATTAGGTTACCCTGATAAATGGACTGACTTAAGCGAATTAGAAGTATCACGCGAAAGTTTTGTAACCAACTACTTTAATAGCAGTAAATTTTGGTTTAAACACAACCTGGATAAACTTAACAAACCTGTTGACAAAAGCGAATGGGAAATGTTGCCACAGACTGTAAATGCTTACTACAATCCAGTTAACAACGAAATTGTTTTCCCTGCAGCAATTATGCAGCCTCCGTTTTTCGATCCTAAGGCTGATGATGCTGTAAACTATGGTGCCATTGGTGCCGTAATTGGCCACGAGTTTAGCCATGGTTTTGACGACCAAGGAAGCAAGTACGATGCACAAGGTAACTTAAACGATTGGTGGACAGAAACCGACCGTAAACTATTTGATGCACGTACCAAAATTTTAGTTAATCAGTTTAATGGCTTTGAAGTGTTGGATAGCGTATTTGTAAATGGCGAATTAACCTTAGGTGAAAACATTGCCGACTTAGCAGGTTTAACCGTTGCCTACGATGCATACCAACGTTCGTTGCAAAACAAATCGCGCACAAACATTGATGGCTTTACGCCTGAACAACGCTTCTTTATTGGCTTTGGCCAAGTATGGCGCGGGCATGCACGTAATGAGTTTTTACGCCAACAAGTTGTTACCGACCCACACTCGCCTGCACGTTTTAGAGTAATAGGAACATTAAGTAACATGCCACAGTTTTACCAAGCATTTGGTGTAAAACAAGGCGATAAAATGTGGTTAGCAGATAGCACACGCGCTAAAATCTGGTAATCAATATAATAACCTTTTTATACAAAGCTGTTGTTACCAAATAGGTAGCAGCAGCTTTGTTTTTTTTAAGCTTGGGCACACTTGCAAGCTCCAAGGCTTTTAATATATTTGCCCTCGTTATTTCAACTCACCTGCTGCGGTGGTGGAATGGTAGACACGCCATCTTGAGGGGGTGGTGCCTTAAGTGGTGTAAGAGTTCGAGTCTCTTTCGCAGCACAAATCCCGAATGTATATTCGGGATTTTTTATGCCTTTTCTATTCCTTCAAGCGCTGAAAGCGCGCAATAACTTTGCGAATATGCATCGCAACTCGCACTATCAAAAAATCACGAGATGGTAACACCTCTCGCTGAATTAGTTTTTTTATGCAGGTTTGTTCACACCATAACTCATAAACCGAAAAAGTTTTTATATTTGCCATTTAATGAAACTGCTCATTACAAACGCAATCATCTGCGACCAACATTCGGCATACCACGGTAAAAAATGTCGTGTTTTTATCTCCCAAGGTATTATTACAGATATTCAATTGGCTTCTAAAAAAGATAGCGATACATCCACCAAAGGATTTAACGTTATTGATGCCAATGGAGCCACACTTACGCCAGGTTTTGTAGATATGCGAACCACCTTGCGCGAGCCAGGTTTTGAATACAAAGAAACCTTGCAAACAGCAGCTTTAGCTGCAAGTGCAGGAGGCTTTACCACCATTACCGCTTTGCCTAACACCTACCCTGTTATGCAAACCAAAGCCGATATGGAGTATGTAAGCAAACGTGCACAAACCTTACCCGTTCATATTTTACCTTATGGCGCTTTAACTAAAAATTGCGAAGGAAACGACATGAACGAGTTGTACGATATGCACCAAGCAGGAGCAGTTGGATTTACTGATGCCAACAAATGCATTATGCATGCAGGTGTTATGATGCGCTCATTAATATACGCCAAAATATTTGGAGGCCTTGTACTTTCACATGCCGAAGATACCAACCTAAGCTCGGGCGGACGCATGCACGAAGGCTTAACCAGCGTTAATTTGGGATTGAAAGGCATACCCAACATGGCCGAAGAAGTAATTATAGCGCGCGATTTAGAATTAGCCAAATACACCCAAGCACCCATTCACTTCTCGCACATAAGCAGCAAAGGCTCGGTTGAGCTAATTAAACGCGCCAAAAAACAAGGCATAGCCGTAACTTGCGATGTAGCAGTAGCAAACCTTGCATACAACGATGAAGCTTTAAACACGTTTGACAGCAACTTTAAATTAAACCCACCCTTGCGTAGCAAAGCCGATCAAAAGGCATTATGGGAAGGCTTAAACGATGGAACAATAGATTGCATTGTAACCGACCATTGTCCTGAAGATGTGGAGCACAAAGTGGTAGAGTTTGAATATGCAGCCAAAGGCATGATTATGTTGCAAACGGCATTAAGCTTACTGCTTCAACACAAGCCACAAAACATTACCAAAGAAGTTGTAATAAATGCATTAACACACAACCCAAGGGCCATTTTAAAACAAACCCAAGTTAGCATTAACACCGGCAATATGGCTTCGTTATGCCTGTTTGACGAAAAAGCCAAATGGACCTTTGATGCCAAAACCAATCAATCAAAAAGCCAAAATAGCCCCGTATACAACCAAGTATTAACAGGTAAGGTTATGGCTACATTTAATAAAAACAATTATTACCAATACTAATTATGAGTAACGCAATACAAGCAGTAACCGATTTAATTAACACTTACCAACCCAATGATGAGTTAGCTTCGGCTATTGCGCACATTTTTGATACCGATGAAGACTTTTTAGTTAAGGTAGAAAAATTTGACGCAGCATTTGCCAAGCATACCACACACCAAGAAATTGAAGAGTATGCCTTTGATTTATTAATGACCCATCACCTAGCAAACCACAACGAAGACGAAGATTATTTTGATAGCCCCGAGTGGCAAATAATTGAAGACAAAACGCTAGAGCGTGGCACCGAGCTTTTAAACATGTTGTTATACATTAGCGAAGCCAACGATAACCATGCAGAAGTTGATTTAGAAGACTTTTTGTACGAATTTTTATTGGTAGATGAAGACGAGTTTCAGGATGAGCACCGCATTTACGAAGAACTAATTGCCAACAGCGATATTATAGAAGAAGAAACTAAAATTATTGTTGAAGTAAGTTCGCGCATACCAGAGAATAACGAAATTAAAGAACTTTTCACTCCGCTGATGTTGTTTTTCCGCAATACAACTGCAAAAGAAATTCACCCAGCCGATGCCGAGTTAATTACCCCAGCCGAAAGAGCATTACTACAAACCATGCTCACCTTTAACTTGTAATACATAAACAGTAAATAACATCCAAAGCCCTCCGCAACGAGGGCTTTTTTTGTGGCCAATCCAAACACTTTCAACCCCTTGCAAACTGTGCAAAAATGGTGGGTAACTACCCAATTGTCGCAATTACCTTGTACCAAAATTATTTTCAGATAAATTATGCTAACACGTGTAATTGTACTTAACAGTAAGGTATATGGTAAGGCCGAAGTAAGGCTTGATGATTGCGATAGTTTGCAATTAGTAGGACCAAACAACATTGGTAAAAGTACCCTTATTTATGCCCTTAACTTTTTGTTTATTATTGATGGACAAAAAATGAGCTTTAGTGGTAACCGCAAAGGCGATAAAGAAACTATACATCACTATTTTCCTAACCACAACCAAAGCTTTATTGTATTTGAGGTGTTTAAAAAATCGTATTACAGCATTATTGTAAAACGCGATGCCGAAAGTAACCTAGAGTACTACCGTTTTGAAAGCGAATACAAAGAAGAATATTTTGTAGGCGAGGATAAACGTTTACTAAAGTTTGAAGAGGTAAAAGAACAACTTTCGGCTGCTGGCCATACCTTGGAACAGTTTAAAGATAAACGCGAAGTTTTTCAGTTTGTATACCAACGTGGCAAACGCAACAATGGTGTAGTTTGGCTTGATGATAGCGTGCGCAGCGAAGGTATTAGCAATAACTTTTCGCGCATTTACCGCTACTTAATTAACACCAAGTTAATTACCAATAAAAACCTAAAAGAGGCGCTTATTGTAGCCGATAATCGCGAAAATGAAACGTTAAACTTTTCGCAAAAAAACAAAAAGGATATTAACGACTTAAAGCGTGTAAACAACGAAATTCGTAACCTTAAATCGGTTAAAAACGAGTTTGACGAGTTTCGCGAGTTGGTTAGTCAGTACAACGCCAAAGCACGTATTATAAGCGAGTTGTATTATGGTTTTGATAAAAACTATAAACACACCATGCCTGAGTTGCAAGTACAATTGCACGAAAAAGATAAAGCTATTGGTAGGTTAAATACCGAAATGAACGAAGAGCTTATTCCGCTTAAAGCCGATTTAGATCGTAAAATTGGTGGTAAAGAAGCCGAAATAAACTCGCGTACACAATTGCTTCACGAAAAAGAAAGTGAAATAAAAGAAATTGACTCGTACGAGCCGCTTAATATTTTAAACGAGCAATTGGCCAACCAAGACCAACAGCGTAAAAATATTGAAAGCCGCATTACCATGGCCGAGTTGCAGCGCTTAAGCAGCCAGCAAATAGAAAATAAAATTGTACGTATTGTTGATAGCATTGCCCGTATTGAAATGCAGGTAAAAAACTACAGCAATTTGTTAATCAATAAAATCTCGGGGTCGGTAGAAAACCGTAAACTATTAAACTCTATTTTAAGCGAGCAAGTAAGCAGTTTACCAGGCGATCAAGTAATGAAACAAATACATAAAATAAGCCAAACACTTAGTGTATTTGATGGTCAAATTGATATTTCGAAAAACATTGTAATTAAAGATTTTAAAAACGTTGACGAACTAAAAGAAGAGTTAGCGAGTTTAAAAGAAGAAAAAATACAACAAGAAAGCCTACTAAAAGTAGTGCAAGATATGGAAGCCTCTAATGCGGAATTGCAACGCATATCGGGTGCTATCGAAACCATTAAAGCCAAAATTGTACGCATAAAAGCTAAACCAAGTTTAGTGAAAGCCTTAGATAGATTAAAAGGCGATGTAAACGATTTAATGGTAGAGAAAGAAAAATACGAGGCCGAACAAAAACAAATTGCTAAAACCATTGCGCGTAAAAGTAATGAGTTGCGCGATTTATTGGATGAAAAACAAAAACGCCAAGAACGTATTAATAGGTTAATTGAACTTAAACACGAGATTGATGAATTAGGCTTAGTGGGCGATGAGTTTGAAACCAACGAAAGCTTAGACCAACTGTACAATAAAATTAAATTAAACTGGCAAGACCGCATCACCATCAA
>CAZJHS010000005.1:26825-64581 GCA_964545895.1 uncultured Chitinophaga sp.
TACAAAGCACTTTTGCCGATGAAAACGATTTTATTAAATACGTAGAAGAAGAGGTTGCTTTAATTGAAGATAAAGAACGCAGTGTGCAATCATTGTTAGAGAGTATATCAACCCAATTTGCAAACCCGGCTTATACCCTACTAAAACGCTACGAAGAGTTTAAGGAGTTTTTGTACAACAAGTTCAACACCAAACTTTCGCAAACCCGCATTTCAGATATCGAGTCGTTAACCATTGAGTTAATTGATAACAAACGCTTGGTTGATGAAGTACGTAAGATTAGCCAAATTCAGCAAATTAGCGGACAACTTATGTTTGAGTTTGATAACAGTGAAAACTTAAAAGTACTTGATCATTATTTAGAGAGTGGGCAAAAAATTGAGTTTGATGATTTGTTTGATATTACCTTACACTTAAGCCGCAAAGGCAGCACCAAACAAGTAGATTTAAGCCAACAAATTGAGAGTGATGGTACCGATAAAATGATTCGTTTGGTAATTGTAATGAACATTATTAATAGGTTAGCCGTTGCCGATCACGAAAATCGTATTGCACTATTTATTGATGAGGTAGCTACTATTGATAAACAAAACCGACCTGAGTTGGTGCGTTTTTGTAAAGAGCATTTCTTTATTCCAATTTTTGCCGCACCCGATGCGGTTCCTGGATTTGGTAAATACTACTTTATTTTCCGTAGCTCGGGTAAAATTAACATCAACGAAAAAACCAATGCCGCTTATGGCGAAGTATTAGATAAAAATTTGAAGTTAGAGATTTAACAACTCCATACATCAACCCAAACTAATACCAGCAATTAATTAAGTTTAACACAAACGTTCAATTGGTTTAATTATGAGAACAGAACCACGGACCATTTGAAATTTCCTTTCCAACTACTTTGATATTATCAAGGAGTTGTTTGATGTGCAGTTGAAAGACGGCCTTGTAAGAAAGGAAACTTTAAACCAAATTTTGGCCGAACACGACAGCGATATTTTAAACAAGCTGATAGAATATAAATTCTTTAAAAAGATTGCAGACGACTATGAAATACGTCCGATGTACTTTAAATTTTTAGAGTTTATTTTAAGCGAGTTTAAACCGTTATTGCCCGAAACAATTGAGAAGTACGAACACTCTATTACTTCGCTTTTCAAAAAAATAAAAGAAGGCATAAACAAAGACCGCAACATTTTATTGCAACGCATTAGCGATTTAAATAACGAGGTGCGCGATTTTACCGAAGCAGTAGAAAAAAACACGCTTCGTTTAATTGCCGAAACCAAAGAATTAAAAGCTAACGTAGATAAAATTGATTACCGCGAAAAAGTACGCAAAGCCAGCTTTTGGATTGACTATTACATTACACCTTTAAATACCATTTTAGATGTAAGTCATGCCAACTCCATAACCAATAGGTTGCTTGATATTTCGCAGTACATAAACATACGTAGGCTAAATTTCGATGATGAAATGGCGCGTCAGCAGTTTGAAAAACTGTATACGTTTTTGGTGCAAACCAATGATGATTTACTGCGTCAATCAAAAATATTAACCAACGAGTTATTGCCTTTAATTGAGCGTATTCGAAGCGAATCGATGATACTTACCGGATGGATTGAGTTTTTGAAAAATCCGAGTAAATCAGAAACACCATTTGTACCAAAATCGGTGCGTGCTTATGCGTACAACAATGCCATGTATTTTAATGCGTTAGAGTACGTGCAAGAGTACATGCAAAACAACGATATCTATTTAGAAGATACCGCACTAGGTGCAGGCGATAAATGGATTTTTAACAAAGAACTATACCGCGAACAATTGATGAAAGAATTGCCAATGCCTAATTTCTTTGATTGGGCTGGCCGTACGTTGCGTGGCGAATACCAGGATATTGAAACCGAAAAATTCTTCTCTTTATCAACCGTTTTTTTGGAAGATGATATTGAATTAGAGTTTGATCCCACAGCCGACAGACAGGTGATTAGAACCACCGAGATGAATTTACGCGTACCTAAAATTAAAATTAAACGAAATGGAATTTCCTAGATATCACAAAGCCATTGTAGGCGATTTATTGGATGGTAAGTTTATTTTAGCCACCGATGCTAAGTTTATTGAACTAAAAAACAATGCCGATTTTTATGGCAAGTTTTTTAAAGAAACCTTTGAGTTTTATCTCGATATTAAATCGGATTATGCCTATTTAATTAGCGAAGAAACCATGGAAATGCTTAGCCGCGATATTTGTATTTTTATTGGTTTGCTTTGCTACGAGTTAGATAAAGAAGGTAAAAACTTTTTAGATGAAATACAGTATGCCGAGTTTGATTTAGAGATGATTGATAATTTGTTAGACAACTCATCGTATACAGATTTGATTCAAAACAACAACCAACTTAAGAATAGCGAAGCACGCAAACAGTTTTTAGGAACGCTAAACCGCAGAAATATTATTGACCGCAACAGCGATAAAAAGTTTACGTTTACACCTGCTTACAAAGTGTTTATGGACTTTGCTAAAAACTTTGCCAAAGGCAAGTTAGCTGCTACTGGCACCGAAGAGGAATAGCTAATTAAAAAACAAACATCATAACAAATAATTATTACCAAGTAATAATAAAGGTTATGTGTGCTAAAAGTTACATTTAGATTGTGCGCAATACATTAGTTTTGTGCCACTTTTTATCAGTTAAAAACAGAATACAATTATTATGAGTACAAATACAGAACACATAGAATGTTTAATTATTGGTAGCGGCCCTGCTGGGTACACAGCAGCTATTTATGCAGCACGTGCCGATATGAAACCAGTTGTATACGCAGGTATGCAACCAGGCGGACAATTAACAATTACTACCGAAGTTGAAAATTACCCAGGTTACCCAGATGGAATTATGGGCCCTGAAATGATGGAAAACTTCCGCAAACAAGCCGAGCGCTTGGGCGCTGATGTACGTTATGGTATGATTACTAAAGTTGATTTTAGTGGCAAACCTCCGTACAAAGTTGTGGTTGATGAAAACAAAGAAATTACTGCTGATACAGTAATTATTTCTACAGGTGCATCGGCTAAATGGTTAGGCATACCAAGCGAAGAAAAATTAAACGGTTACGGAGTTTCGGCTTGTGCCGTATGCGATGGTTTCTTTTTTAGAGGTAAAGATGTAGCCATTGTTGGCGCGGGCGATACTGCTTGCGAAGAAGCAAGTTACCTTGCCAAAATATGTAACAAAGTTTACATGATTGTGCGCAAAGGCGAGTTTCGTGCATCAAAAGCTATGCAACACCGCGTTATGACCACGCCAAACATTGAAGTATTGTTTAACAGCGAAACTGATGAAATTTTAGGCGATAAAAAAGTAGAAGGTGTACGCGTTAAAAACAACGTAACAGGTGCAACTTCTGAGCATGTTATTCAAGGTTTCTTTGTGGCCATTGGCCATAAACCAAATACAGATGTGTTTAAACCATTTATTGATATGGACGAAACAGGTTATATTAAAACTATTCCGGGTAGCAGTAAAACAAACATTGAAGGTGTATTTGCTTGTGGTGATGCGCAAGATAAAATTTACCGCCAAGCTGTTACTGCAGCAGGTAGTGGATGTATGGCCGCGTTAGATGCAGAACGCTATTTAGCTGCTAAACACACGCCAGCACAAGCCTAAATCATGAACTGGAAAAAACTAGAAAAAATAGAGCAATTGATAGATATTGATGTGGCCTCGCACGAAGCGCCAGTATTAATATTTAAGCACAGTACTCGTTGCAGCATTAGCTCGGCCGCATTAGCGCGTTTAGAGCGCAGTTGGGAAGAAGAAGCCATGCAAGAAATACAAGTGTATTTTTTAGATTTATTGGCCAATCGTACCACTTCAAATGCCATTGCCGATCATTATGAAGTAGAACATCAATCGCCACAAGCATTGCTTATACGCAAAGGCGATTGCGCTTACCACGAATCGCACATGGGTATTGATTACGAAGAAATAAAACGAATTGCACTAAAGAAAAGTTTAACCGAATACTAAAAAACGCCCAGACTAAAACGTCTGGGCTTTTTTGTTATGTTTACTTCTGGCTCAATAATTATTCGTTTTGAATGATTTCAAATACTCTTCAATAGGCTCCAAACCTATACTCTTTCTTCGCTTATTTAAATTCTCTGGTTCAATTACAGGGTATGGTTTAGGCTCGTTATTACTAACATCTATTTGAGTTCCATAAATCTGAGGTTTGTTTTCAAGTTGTAGTATTCTATCCTCTAAATAGGCAAGATGGATAGGCGAAGCCTTATTCGCTTCTACAGCTTTCCTTAATAAACTAATGTACTTCTTTTGAAAGTCAATGTTTGAATGTTGCAGAATAATAAAGGCATTGTATGCGCCCTTACTTCCTACCTTTGAGACATCAGGCCAACCTATCCTATCTATAATATTCACCAGCTTCAATGTATTTATACTATCTATAAATCTCCATTGCTCAATGATGGAATCTTGATGCTTAAAGGAACTTGATTTTCGATTCGCTAATCTTCGTATTGATTGCCCCTCTTCTTTCATCAGAGAGAGTTCATATGCAATATCAAAATTGGGTAATAGCCTATTTTCAAATATGAAATTTTGTTCATACATGTCAATCAACGTTCGCCAACTTCTATGTGAATGTAAATTAGACAAATCTGAATCAAAAATAAACTCAGCATTTTGAGTTAATTCAGGAATACGCATTAAAATTTCAACTGAAGAATCTAACTGATTTATTAATGAATAGGCACAAGCTAAATTATAATAATACACGTGTTTAAATCCTTGATTGTTATCCTTCAAGATAATTTTGTATTCAGCAATTGCAGCATCATACTGCTTTAATGCTAATAGGCTATCTCCCTTTGAATAGGATGAGAATATTTGTGCATGGGTGCTTGACATCTTACAACACAACAACATTAAAATTATTATTACTTGTTTCATGGAATTATATCAATTAATTCAGTACCAAAATACACTATCAAATTTATACATTTTCACTTTTATTAAATACTCCCCCCTCCCGATGGGCGCCCATCCTAAAAGGAGAAAACATGTGATGACGATATTTTACATATATGAAATTATATTTTATAGAGTAAGTTTACGTCTTGTAGTGTTGCCCCCCCCCGCTGGGGGAGCTGTCATGATAGGCCTTGTGTGCAGCCATGACTGAGGGGGAGAAAAACAACTTTTCAGCTTTTAAAACATGTCCTAATTTCATCCAATACTTGATCTAAGTGTTCAAACACAAACCTATTTTCAAAACGAATTATTCGAATGCCTTGATTGTTGAGATTTTGGTCTCTTTCTTCATCTTCTTTAATTTGAGTATTGTGTACTTCTCCATCTAATTCAATTGCCAACATTTCTTCATAACAAAAAAAATCGACAATATAATTTCCAATGCTGTGTTGTCTTCTAAACTTTCGTCCATCAAGTTGTGCTTGTTTCAGAAACCTCCATAAATATGCTTCAGCTGGTGTTGCATGATTTCTTAAGTATTTCCTGTATGAGGTTAAGTACGGTTTATTATGTTCAGGCTTCAAGGGTGTAAAGTTTAATTAATTAAAAGTAAGAAAATCTGTAAACTTATTTTAGGACGATAAATTCCATATACAAGATAATTAAACTTAGTACATGTTGTACCGAAATTTGCTTCGGCACTGTCATGCTTAGCAATTGCGTGGCCATTCCCGAAGCTTCGGGATGAGAGGTAGAAACAACCACCCCGCCCGTTGGGCACCCCTCCTAAAAGGAGGGGAACGTGTACTCACGATATTTTACTAATAACTTAGTATAAAGTTAGTACCTAGTTTTACATATCAAGTGCTGCTCCCCTGCTAGGGGAGCTGTCATGATAGGCCTTGTGTGCAGCCATGACTGAGGGGTGAACGCAATCTTAAAATTGCGGTTGCCATTCCCGAAACCTCGGGATGAGTGATAAACTTGAACATGAAATCTTATTAGGATGTTAAAATGCACTCACTCGTCTTTAATGAAATAAAAATCTTGTTTCTTCGACAAATTTTAATAGATTGTACATACGAAAATGTGTGCATTTTTTCATACGAATAACTTATTGGCAAGTATACCTATTCGCAACGGACAATACGAATGACTACAAAACGCTAGCTTAATCTAATGATAACAAAAAAAGAAACATACATTGGTGATAAGAATACATTCGCAATAAGATATGTTCCGGGTTATACTCATCAAGATAGCGGAAATTGCTTTGCGTTTTGTAATTTAGTATTGGGCGGACAATTAATTGGTGACCCAGACGAATCTTGCTTTTTGAGTTCGTGGAAACATTCCATGAAGCGCATTCTAGAACGAATTAAAAATGATTTTGAATCAATTTTTCATCCAAGTTTTATTAACAAGTATGACAGAGAATTACTTGAACTTATTTTAAAATCAAATCAACTTGATAATGAGTACAAAGATGAATTTAAATACTTACCTGCATTAAGCAATAATGTTTGGAATAATTGCCACATATCACTCGGGGAAACAACTGATGCCTATTTCATTAACATGATTAATTCGGGCGGACAGATTAAGTTTCTGTGGGAAGGTTATAATTTACCTTGTCCTCTTGATAAAATCGGAAAAGTATTTGCTGTTACTGTTGACCGATTTTTTGTAATAAATGTAATACAAAATTGCTTAGACACAATTGAAAGTGAGTATCAACTATATCCTATTCATTAACTATATTACCAATTCACCCATAAAAAATCCCGAGACAACATTTTGCCTCGGGATTTTTTGTTTATGGAAGTTAAGCTTACTCGCCCATTTCAACCTTGCCGGTAAATGTGCCAGCAAATGCTTTTTCTTTTACTTTAGCTTCTACTTCGTCAGCCAACTCGGGGTTATCTAAAAACAGTTGTTTAACCGATTCGCGTCCTTGGCCTAATTTGGTATCGCCATAGCTAAACCACGAACCGCTTTTCTTTACAATTTCCATTTCAACTCCTAAGTCTACAATTTCGCCAACTTTTGAAATGCCTTCGCCATAAATAATATCAAACTCAACGGTACGGAAAGGAGGCGCTACTTTATTTTTTACCACCTTAACCTTTGTACGGTTACCTACAATATCGTTGCCTTCTTTTAATTGGCCTATTCTACGAATATCTAAACGTACCGAAGCATAAAACTTTAATGCATTACCACCAGTAGTGGTTTCTGGGTTACCAAACATCACCCCTATTTTTTCGCGCAACTGATTAATAAAAATACAAATACAACCTGTTTTATTAATGGTACCTGTTAATTTACGCAAAGCCTGGCTCATTAAACGCGCTTGTAAACCCATTTTACTATCGCCCATTTCGCCTTCAATCTCTGCCTTTGGCACTAATGCAGCTACCGAGTCAATTACAATAATATCAATAGCACCCGAGCGAATTAATGCATCGGCAATTTCAAGTGCTTGCTCCCCATCATCAGGCTGCGATACCAAAAGATTATCTACATCAATACCTAACTTTTGCGCGTAGCCTTTATCAAATGCATGCTCTGCATCAATAAATGCTGCCATGCCTCCTTTTTTCTGTACTTGTGCAATGGCATGTTGTGCCAATGTTGTTTTACCTGATGATTCAGGGCCATAAATCTCGATAATACGACCTGTTGGAAATCCACCAATACCCAAGGCAATATCTAACCCTAACGATCCTGTTGAGCTCGACTCTACTCCTTCTACCGTACCACCATCTAATTTCATAATGGTACCTTTACCATAAGCTTTTTCTAGCTTATCAATGGTTAACTGAAGGGCTTTTAATTTTTCTTTGTTATCTGTACTCATGTCTGTATAAATTATGTTTCTTTTTTTTGATTTGTCTTCGAATTTCACTCAATCAAACCTAAAAACCATTTTTTACTAAAATATTTAGCAATTATTTTCGATTTGATGCTACAAAGTAACAATCCTCACTTCGCAGTGTATGTGCGAAGTGAAAATTATTTTTTAATCGAAACGCAAATAAGGTTCCAACTTGCGGCAAGTTGAATCGGGAATAATGAGCACATTTTTTAAATCTTTGGCCGATGTAAATGGCCCATGTTGCTTGCGGTAATTAACCAATGCCGCAGCTTGTTTATACCTTAAGTATGGATGCTTTTTTAACTCTTCGTAGGTTACTTGATTAATGCGCAAATAGCGAACCTGCGCAACATCAACCGTAATTTTACCTTTTAATTCATCCATCAATAAAGGATCAAAGCCCCAAATTTCAGTAAGCTGATTAACGGTAAAAAATCCACCAACTTCGTTTCGGTAGGTAACAATTTTTGAAGCCATTTTAGGACCAATGCCATACAATTTAACCAAAGCTTGCGAGTCGGCCGTATTAAGTTCAACGGGGGCAATGGTTTTGGGTTGATAGGTTGTGTATGTTTTTGGTGGATACTTGTTATTAGCCAAAGTATCAAGCTGCACATAAGGCAACAACTGAGTTACCAATTGGCTATCTACATGATACAGTTTATACAAATCTGTGGCACGCCTAAACTTGCCACCTTTTTGCCTGTAATTTAAAATTGATTTTACATTTTTTGCCGTAAAGCCTAATAAGGTTAGTGTGGCCGAATCGACTGTATTAGGATTAAATGGAGCTAATACGGGAGTAGCAACCGCAGTAGTTGTTAATGGCGTGTTGTTGTCAATATCATTTACTAAACCAGCCTGCATGGATTGAGCAGCTGCTGGCAATGCCTGCACATTTACCAATATGGTTTGTACCGGAAATAACCACCTGTACACATACGGAAAAGCAAGAGAGAAAATAATTAAACCCAACAAAACGTAAATACCTTTACGTTCTGATTTACTAAATACAAAGTATTGTTTTAAAAAGTGGCTAGCTCTTTTTGTTTTTTTCATCGCGCTCTTTTTGGAACCTTCTAATAAAGAAGTAATATAACAAAAACGCTACGAAAATTCCAAAAAAGGTTTCGGTGGCCATCCATATCCAAAAACTATCACCCCAACTTGTCATAACTAACTATATTTTTTAATGATGCGAATATGCGATAAATAATACAATTAACCTTTACTAACCAAAGCCAATTGTTGGGCAACTACAGCTAAACCTTGCTCAAAAGTATGGGGTTTATAGCCTAACTCCTGTTTAGCTTTATCAATAATAAAACCTGTAATAGGCGGACGCTTAGCTGGTTGTTTAATGCCTTCGCTGGTGCTTAAGTTTAACAAGTTTTTATCCAAGTTAAAATATGCCGCAACGCGGTAAACTAAATCAAACACACTCATAAAATCGCTTCCACTTATGTGGTAAATACCTTGTGCTTTTTGTGCAGCAGCCAATGCACAACCTTGTGCTAAATCTTCGGCCAAGGTTGGTGTGCGAAATTGATCGCCCACTACATTGAGTGTTTTACCTTGTTCTAAATTAGTTTTTGCCCAAAGCACAATATTGCTTCGGCTCATATCATTTACTACACCGTATACTAAAACGGTACGTATAATAGCCCAACTTTTACTATTGTTTATTACCCATTGCTCGGCCAAATATTTACTGTTACCGTAATAGCTTAGCGGCTTAGGCGTTTCTGTTTCCAAAACCGGCCCATGTGTGCCATCAAAAATAAAATCGGTTGAAAGGTGCACCAAGTGTGCGTTGTGTGTATTGCAAGCAGCAACTAAATATTTTACTGCATCTATATTTAAGGCATCACAACCTGCATGGTCGCTTTCGCAAGCATCCACATTGGTCATAGCCGCAGTATTAATTACCACATCGGGTTTGTATTGAGCTATTACGGCATCTACTTCTGTTTGGTTGGTAATATCTAACGATTGATAAACATAACCCGTTTGTTCAGCATATCTATCGCCACCACGTGCGGTAGCAATTAACTGTACCTGATGTTGTGTTTTATAATAATCGGTGAGCTTTTGCCCCAATAAACCATTGCTTCCAGTAACCAAAACTTTCATGGTGCAAGTATATAATTTATTCGGCAACGTATTCCAAAATATCTGCTGGTTGACAGTCAAGAACCTTACAAATAGCTTCGAGGGTTGAAAAACGAATGGCCTTGGCTTTACCAGTTTTAAGTATAGATAAGTTGGATAAGGTAATATCTACTTTTTCGGATAACTCATTCAGGCTCATTTTTCGTTTAGCCATCATCACGGCTAAATTTAAAATTATTGCCATAGTTTAAATAGTAAAATCACTTTCGTGTTTCAAAGTCATTCCATAACGAAAAACTTCAACCAATATTAAAACAAGAAGCATATAGAAAAATCCAGACAACGTAGAGTAGTCGTAATAAAATGCAATATATTTATCGGTCAAGGTTATCTTATTTTTGAGAACACTTTCGAACACTAAATTTTTAACAACTTGTAGAATAGGCGAAAAACCAACTATTAGCGCTACTAATCTTAAGCGTGTTATATTTTGTTGTTCAAAAACGGCCTGTTCACTCAGTGATTTAAAAACGCGTAACAATAGCCATGTAAACCAAAGCCAGATTAATTGATGTAAAATATTTACCATAAATACGATCCACGCATTCTTTTCCATTGATGCTATCTCGTTATATTTTACGGAGGCATGAGCATTTGTCATTTCAAATATTCGCGATTTTGAATTATTTGAAGTTTGTTCAATCAGACGGTCATTGAATTCAATTGGTATCACTCTGACTTCAGAAACAATCAATGTTTTTTTTGATAAATACCCCCCAATAGTATATAAAGTTGCAATAACATGTAGAATAAAACCAGCTACAAAGCACCAGTATATCACACGGATGATTTTAGAATTGAGTGTTTTCATTTTAATAGTATTATAAATATTTAAAGTGGTAAAATTATAAACTATTTTAACGAAAAACAAATTATTTTTATTGTTATTCAATAAAAATTAATTCTTATTCAACCATTAAAAATTGAATATCTCAATTCACTTACTTCGGTAAATAGGCATTTCTTTATAGGCAAACCGCTGCCACTCTGTCATAATTTGTTATATATTTGCGCACCAAATTTAGAAGAATACATGAGAGGATTAATTGGCGATACACCAGTAGAAACTGCTAAAAGAAGCTTATATATAGAAACTTACGGTTGTGCCATGAATTTGGCCGATAGCGAGGTAATGGCTAGTATTATGCAAGCCGAAGGTTTTACTACCACAGACGACCCACTAAAAGCTGATGTGGTGTTTTTAAACACCTGCGCTATTAGAGATAATGCCGAGGCCAAAATTTGGGGCCGATTAAAAGAAATGAAAGGCAATAAGCGCAAAAACCCTGGTATGATTGTAGGCCTGATGGGATGCATGGCCGAGCGTTTAAAATCTAAATTATTGGAGCAAGATCAGTTGGTTGATATTGTAGTGGGACCAGATGCCTACCGCGATATTCCTAAACTCATACAACAAGTAGAAGAAGGCCAACGTGCGGTAAATGTTTTATTGAGCAGAGAAGAAACGTATGCCGAAATTACTCCGGTGCGTTTAAGCAGCAATGGTGTAAATGCTTTTGTAAGCATTATGCGCGGTTGCGATAACATGTGTTCGTTTTGTGTAGTACCGTTTACCCGCGGACGTGAACGCAGCAGAGAGCCCGAAAGTATTGTACGCGAGGCTACCGAATTATTTAACCAAGGCTACAAAGAAGTAACTTTATTGGGCCAAAATGTAGACTCGTACAAATGGCAAAACGAAGCGGGTGAAACCTTGTGCAACTTTGCTCAATTGCTCGAAAAAGTGGCGCTTATCTCGCCAGAGTTACGTGTTCGTTTTTCATCATCGCACCCAAAAGATATTACCGATGAAGTATTGTTTACCATTAAAAAGTACGACAATATTTGCAACTACATTCATTACCCAGTACAAAGCGGAAACTCGCGCGTGCTTAAAATGATGAATCGCACATACGACCGCCCTTGGCTTGAAACACGCTTAGCACGCATACGTGAGATTTTGCCTGATGTAGGAATTAGCACGGATGCCATTGTGGGTTTTTGTAGCGAAACCGAAGAAGAGTTTCAAGATACTTTGGAGTTTTTTAAAGCCTCGAAGTTTGAGTTTGCCTTTATGTATGCATACAGCGAACGCCCCGGAACATTAGCCGAGCGCAAGTACGAAGATGATATTACTCCTGAAATAAAAAGCCGCAGATTAGCAGAGTTGGTTGCCTTACAAAACAGCATAAGTTTAGCCAATAAGCAAAAGTTTATTGGCAATACATACCGTGTATTGATTGAAGGTTATTCAAAAAAATCGGATGCTGATTACAAAGGCCGAACCGACCAAAATCAATTGGTGGTTTTCCCTGTAAGCGAAGGCTATAGCAAAGGAGATTATGTAAATGTATTAATTGAAAAATGTACCATGACTAGCCTATTTGGTAAAGTGGTTGAGGCAGTTAAATATTAACAAAATGGCTTTTATTCAGGTATTTGGAGCTTTATTTATCATCTTTCTCATTGGTTACATAGTGAGTTGGAAAGAGATGAAACATGCCTTCAAAACTAACTTTGCGCTTTCAAACAAATCGTTGGTTTTGCTACCACCTGATTTATTTAAAGAGGCCTGGTTTCCATTCCTGAACACCTATTTCCCTTACTTTCAACAACTGAATAATGAGGGTAAGGAAAATTTCAAAACACGACTAATTCAAAACTTAAAAGATCTAGAAATTATTGGTAAGGAAGGGTTAGAACTGAATGATGAAATGCGAATATTATTATGTGCCAGTTTAACTCAGCTAACCTTTGGGTTTAAGTTGCAAGGATTGCGTGGCTACAAGGGTTTACATATTTACCCTCGTGCGTTTTATTCCAAATACTATAATGGCTTGATTGAATCTGTTAGTTATAAAGAAAACATCATTGCGCTTTCTTGGATTGATTATGAAAAAGGTATTCTGAATAATTCTGACGGTAAGGACTTGGGCTTGGCGGAATTTTCTAACGCATTACTTCAAACAGTAAAAAATGGAGAACGTTTCGAACTATCTTTTGCTAGTTACCTTGATAGATGGATGGAAGTTGTGAGTCAGTGTGAACAGATTGATGATTTTTTTGATTTTATTCATGCAGATAAACATGGCTACAAAGTGGACATTATCTTCCCTAAATCCATAGTTATGTTTTTTGAAAAATCCTATGAGTTTAAAAATAGGTTTCACTCTATCTATGCGCACATGTGCGTATTGATGAATCAAAACCCGTTAAATATCACAGCAAACTACTCATACAATTCAGATTCATTCAAAACGTTGAAACTATCTACTCCTCTTCCCAAAAAAATAGAAGTTAAATACCAGAATTTAAATTGGCATTGGAGCTACAATTTGTTGTTTGTTTCGCTATTCGGATTTCCATTTATAGCACCCTACTTTGTTGCCTCTTATCACGTAATTAACTTTCCAGAACTCTTTATCTACTGCATAGCCACAGGATTAGCTGCTACTTTGTTTACTCGAAAACTAAACAGAAAATATTTACTCTTCAGCACTGATACTAGGCTATTATTATATAACTTGTTTGTTGCCGGCCCACTCTTATTTACTCTACTTCTACTAATAAACGATACCATCACTTTTTCATCTACTAAGGATTCGCACGCTATAAGTTCGATGAGAAAAATTTATGAGGGCGGAGGTCGAAGAAGAGCATCATTTGTTACAGATTTAGAATTTGAATATAAGGATAATTATTTAGCGAACTATCCATTCGCCAGAAGAGTAAGTGAGACTAATGCAGACTTAAGTAAGATATTTGAATCAACTATAAACTACGAGATAAAAACAGGCTGTTTGGGTTTTAAGTACATATCTAAAAAAGAAATAGAATACCCTACTCAACAACCAGAATTTTAGAATACCATGAACATTCAAGAAATAAAACAACGTTTTGAAATTATAGGCAACTCGCCCCTACTTAATATTGCTTTAGAAACAGCAGTTAAGGTGGCTCCTACTGATATCTCGGTTTTAATTAACGGAGAAAGTGGTGTAGGTAAAGAAGCCTTTAGCAAAATTATACATGCTTTAAGCAACCGTAAACACGGAAATTTTATTGCTGTAAACTGTGGTGCAATTCCCGAAGGCACTATCGATTCTGAATTATTTGGCCACGAAAAAGGTTCGTTTACCGGAGCACATGATACGCGTAAAGGTTACTTTGAAACGGTTAGCGGAGGAACCATTTTTTTAGATGAAGTTGGTGAACTTCCGCTTGAAACCCAAGCACGTTTATTGCGTGTATTAGAAAGTGGCGAGTTTATCAAAGTGGGTTCATCAAAAACACAAAAAACAGATGTGCGTGTAGTGGCTGCAACCAATAAAGATTTATTGGAGTTGGCTTCGCGCGGACGTTTTAGAGAAGATTTATACTACCGTTTAAGTACAGTGCCAATTAAGGTTCCACCTTTGCGCGAGCGTAAAGAAGATATTCATTTATTGTTTAGAAAATTTGCTGCCGATTTCTCTGAAAAGTATCGCTCTAAAACGGTGATATTAGAACCAGATGCAGCACAAATGATTGTGAATTACTCGTGGCCCGGCAACATTCGTCAGCTAAAAAACATAGCCGAACAACTAAGCGTGCTTGATGAAGATAAAATTGTAAATGCCAGCGAACTTCAACGTGTACTGCCTGCCGAACGCCAAAGTTTACCTATGCTTATGGGTACCAACGTAGACCATGGCATGAGCGAACGCGATATTTTTTACAAGGTGTTGTTTGATATGAAAAAAGACATGAATGATTTAAAAAGCATTGTGTTTGGCATGATTCAACAAAACCCCAATAGCGATAATTTAACCAACTTGGTAAACAATGTAGGGTTAATGAATAACAACAATACCGAGCATTTAAACACGGTAGTTTCTACTCCTCAAAACTTTTACCATCAACCCCAACAACCGCAGGTACTACCTATAAATACTCCGCAACCCAACAACCAATTTATTGAGATAAAAGATGCTGTGGTACCCGAGTCGCTTTCTATTGAAGACAAAGAAATTGAACTGATAAAAAAAGCGTTAAACAAATACAACGGCAGACGTAAAAAAGCAGCTCAAGAACTTGGTATAAGCGAGCGTACACTTTACCGAAAAATTAAACAATACGATTTAGAATAATACACCAACTATGAAAAAAATGCTTTCGCTAATAGCTCTTGTAGGAGCTTTACACCTTGGTGCTAAAGCCCAAGTAATTGACGAAAAAAATGGTAAAACTTATTATTACTTTGATAGCATAAATCAAAAACAAGTAAAAGAAATTTTCCATCATATTGCCGAGTTGCAAATGTTTGCTGATAACCAAGGAAACATGCGCGACACCATGATTCATATAAAAAACGGGCCATACACACGCTACCATCCTAATGGCACTTTAGCTTGCAGTGGCATGTACAATAAAGAGCGTAAAACAGGTTCTTGGAAACACTACTCTCCACAAGGTAAACTTATAAAAACCGAAGAGTGGTTAGACGATAAATTAATTAAAAGCACTAAACTATAGTTTGGTGCTTTTGGGTTTTATCCTACTTTTTTTCGATGAGACAAAAGTATCTCGGGTTCTAAAGATTAGAAAGAAGTAGCACTCCCAAAAACGATTTTTCCAATTTTCTTTTCGCACTTTTTTTAGAAAAAAGTACTGCAAAAAATCAAACGATTTTATAGCGCTTCATCACCAATACGCACAAGGCCAGCCGCCCCTTGGCCTTTGGTGATTCCACCCGCAGAGGGCGGCCGCGCCAAATTGTTTAAAGCCCACCGCACCTGAATCCTTCAAGCAGATATTATTGATTTCTGAATAATTAAACTTAAGCTTTGATAATCTTTGAAGGACTCCTTTTGGCAAATGAGGTTTTTAAGTAACAATCAAAGTGATTGTTTGTTGTAAGGGCTTAGAAAGCAATCCTGAAGCGCAGCGGCTTGGATTGCGTGGCCAAACAAGCGCTGTAGATTGTAGTAAAAACATCATAGGCCTTGAACTTTTTGGATACTTTTTGTTTCAAGACAAAAAGTATCGCGGGTTTGGGGTGGCAACCCCATCATGCGACTCACATTTATAATGTTTTTGAACGAAACTATCTTAAAAAAATTACTTTAAATTAATCAAGGGCATTCTCAATTCTCAGATACTGTGATTGTTTTTTATCAAAAAAGATTGCATAAAAAATGGAGTCTTCAATTGTTTTGATTTGAATCTGACTCGAATCTCCGGAGTAATTAAAATAATGATATGGTTGGAGTAAAACTACCTTATCATCTTTATATTCTAACAATGCTTCAAAGCCATCTAATAGGTGTTTATGGTTTACAAAAACATAACCAGTAGGCTTTTCTTCAGTTATTACCCCACGAAAAATTACAGTTCTAATTCCATTCACATCACCACCTGTAGAATCAATGCGAGTAATTACAACCTTATCTCCATTTAGTTTAATTTGTGTTACAGTCCTTGATGTACACGAGAACATTGTCAAGATCAATCCTAAAAGAGTAAAATTAATTAGTATTCGAATCCTTTTCATTTAAATGACTTTTTAAATACAAAATCATACTCAAGTATAGTTAAAAATTACCATACATTTTAATGTTTCAACCCTTATTTTTGACCCATGACCAACGAGCAAATTGCAGACAAACTTAAATGGTTTGCTGATTTAAGCGAATTACACAACGGCAACCCGTTTAAAATAAAATCATACGCTGCGGCATCGTTCCGCATTGATAAGTTGCCTATACCATTAGTCGGAAAATCAATTGCCGAACTAGAACAGTTAGATGGTGTAGGTAAAAGTTTAGCAAGTAAAGTGTATGAGTTAACTACCACAGGTTCGTTTGCCGAGTTAACTGAACTTGAAAACAACACACCAGCAGGTGTGCAACAATTGTTTTTAGTTAAAGGAATTGGTCCTAAAAAAATTGCTTACATATGGAATACATTAGGCATTGAAAGTCCGGGCGAGTTACTATATGCTTGCAACGAAAACCGCTTGGCACAGGCCAAAGGGTTTGGTGTTAAAACACAAGAAACTGTAAAAAACGGAATAGCCTTTTTGTTTGACAATGCACACAAGTTTCATTACGCCAAAGTTGAAGTATTAGCCAACGAAATAACTGAAGCATTAAACGAGTTTGATGGCATGCTAAACATAAGCTTAACAGGTGCCATTAGGCGCAAGTGCGAGATATTAGAAGAGCTTGAATTTTGTGCCGCCATTTTGGGTGATGAAAACGAATTAGCCGCTTTTATACAAGACCGAATTGGTGCTACCAACATACAAGTAGATAGCTTTTGTATTACGGGTTTGGTAAACGAAAACACACCCATAAAAATATACTTTTGCGAAGAGGATGATTTTGCCGCTACCCTGTTTGAAACCACGGCTAGTGCTACACATTTACAACAATTAAAAGCATTGGGGCTAAGTACATTTAACGCTCCTACCGAGGACGAAATTTACACTAAAGTTGGCTTACCTTTTATTGAACCTGAAATGCGTGAAGGGATAAGTGAAATTAATCTTGCTCAACAAAACAAGTTGCCTACTTTAATTGAAATGCAAGATTTAAAAGGCATTTTACACAACCACAGCACCTACTCCGATGGTAAAAATACCTTAGCCGAAATGGCCTTGTATTGCAAGCAACTTGGGTATGAGTATTTGGGCATTTGCGACCACAGCAAAGCAGCACAATATGCAGGTGGATTAAGCGAAGAAACTATTATTAAACAACACCAAGAAATTGACCAGCTTAACCAAAAACTTGGCCCGTTTAAAATTTTCAAAGGTATTGAGTGTGATATATTGGGTGATGGCAGTTTGGATTACGATGAATCAGTTTGGAAATCGTTTGATTTTATAGTGGCTAGCGTGCACAGCAACTTAAAAATGACCGAAGAAAAAGCAATGAGCCGATTGCTTAAAGCCATTGAAAATCCATACACCACCATACTTGGCCACCCAACAGGTAGGCTTTTATTAATGCGCGAAGGCTATCCTATTGATCATAAAAAGATAATAGATGCATGTGCTGCCAATGGTGTGGTAATAGAAATTAACGCACATCCTTACCGTTTAGATTTAGATTGGCGTTATATTGATTATGCCATAAACAAAGGAGTAATGCTAAGCATAAATCCCGATGCGCATCATACCGAAGGATACCACGACATGCACTATGGTGTTTGTGTTGCGCGTAAAGGCGGCTTGTATAAAGAGATGTGTTTTAATGCTTTGTCGTTACCCGAAATTGATTCATATTTTAAACAACGTAAACCGTAGGTTGGTTATTGGTTGATGGGTTGATTGGATTAGGCTATTAGCTTTTGGCCATTAGCAATGGGCTTTAATACTTTTAATGTAGCTAATTATCTTTGATTTGTGAATTATGCTTGAAGGACTCCATTCGGCACATGATAATTTTACGTAACAAGTAAGTGCAGTTGGATTGATTTGGGCTTGTGTTAGCAATCTAGAAATGAAGCGCAGCGTAATGGCTTAGATTGCGTGGCATACAACAAACGTAACTTGTAGTAAAATTATCATAAGCCTTGAATTTTTTGCTAACTTTTTGTTTCAAGACAAAAAGTTAGGCCGGCTTGGGGTGGCAACCCCAAGTATTAAATTATTAATTTGTCTTAGGTTATTAAACTAACATTAAGGATCAAACTTTAAAGAATAGTATAAGTGCATTAAACCCGAAAAACGCTCCTCCATTATTTTCCTAAACAAAATTTTGAATAACAACATGCGAATGCGTTATTCGTATTAAGTAATCAAGCATTGACAAAGTTTTTAATCATACGTTTTAGTTCCATAGGCGATATTGTGCTAACTACTCCAGTAGTGCGCTGTTTAAAACAGCAATATCCCAATGCCGAAATTCATTACTTAACCTTACCCGCATTTAAAAGTATATTAACTCCTAATCCATACATTGATTACGTGCATGTATTGGACAAACCTTTGCTAAAAAAAATTACTGAACTAAAGCAACTTGGGTTTGATTACATGATTGATTTGCACAACAATCTGCGCACTCGTATTATTAAAAGCTGCCTCGATATTCCGGCATTTAGTTTTGATAAGTTAAACGTAGAGAAAGCACAGCTGGTAACCCTTAAACAAAACACTTTACCCGCAATACATATTGTTGATAGATATTTAGCTACCCTAAATAGTTTTGATATAAAAAATGATGGCCAAGGACTTGACTATTTTTTGCCCGAAGACCTGATAATAAATGAGCTGATGCAAGCAGCATCAAACCAAACCTATACGGCAATAGCTATTGGTGCGCAACATGCAACCAAGCGTTTGCCTACCCAAAAACTAATTGAAATTTGCAGTGCAATTACGCACCGTGTAGTATTATTGGGTGGCCCCGAAGACAAACAAATTGGAGAACAAATTGCTGCCGCATGTGGTACACATGTAATAAATTGTTGTGGCAGTTTATCGCTTCATCAATCCGCCTGGATGGTAAAACAGGCTCATAATATTATAACCCACGATACTGGATTAATGCACATTGCTGCTGCTTTTAAAAAGCCTATCATTTCTGTTTGGGGTAATACTATACCAGAGTTAGGTATGAATCCATATTACGGCAATTTAAATATTGCCAACAACCAAATGCAAGTAGCCAACTTAGCTTGCAGGCCGTGCTCTAAAATTGGATACAAACAATGCCCTAAAGGACACTTTAATTGCATGCAGTTACAAGATAGTTTGGCCATTGCAAGTGCCGCGCATTTAGCATGATTGTAATCATAACCTATGAGCTTGTTATGAAGTAGTTTTGTGGCTGCAATACGTAACCATGAACGATATATTAACCACCAACGACATTAAACTATTAGTAGATACCTTTTATGAAAAGGTAAGAGCTAATAGCGTGTTAGCGCCTATTTTTGCTGCTAAAATTAGTGATGATAGATGGCCAGCTCACTTAGAAAACATGTATAGGTTTTGGGGTAGTATTTTACTGTACACCCACGATTATAATGGTAGTCCGTTTGATAAACATGTAGGCTTACCCATAGATGGAAAACATTTTGCCCATTGGCTTAATTTGTTTAACGAAACCATTGACGAGCTTTTTATTGGTGAGGTAGCCGCCACAGCCAAAGAGCGCGCAGCTAACATTGCCCGTATTTTTGAGTTTAAACTTTCAACCCTAAAAAACATAGAATCGTAATAAAGGTTAGCTATTTTACTTAACCGTTGAATTTTATAACGCAGAGTTCTTTGAACTGTCTTGCGAAGATTCGAGCATAGTCGCTTAATATGGAGAGCACGCAGAGCAAAGCCTTCGGCATTGGTGAGGACTTAACTTAAATTCAAATTTAACTTTCATAAAACCATTTGCGAAGGAAACTCCTTTACTCAGAATCGGTAGACTTTAAACTCTAATAAACTACAGACGCTCTGGTCTGCACCGATTGTCTGCGAAAAACTCCTTTACCTCTGCGGTAAAATAAAGATTAATTGACCGAAGGTGCAGACCGTAGCATCTGCATAAGAGGCTGGAGGTCAGAAATCAGAAGTAGTAACTAATTTATTGATTGCTTAATGCGCAACGTCTTCGGCATAAAAAAAGTAACCATAAAAAACACCGTTACTTAAGCTAAGCAACGGTGTTTTTTGTTATAGTTTTTCAAACCGCTTTATCCATTTTTCGTTTACCAAAACCTCTTCGGTAAACATGGTTTTAGGTCTTACCCAAATAGCACCATATCCAAAATCAGGGGTATCATATAAAGCTTTATACACTACCATTTCTTCCAAGGTTTCGCTGTGATGAGCAACTGCAATTACTTCGTATAAGTTGCCTTTATAGTGTTTATATTTACCTAACTCCATCCCAATTACTCCTCAATCATTTCTAACTTTTTAGGGTCGTTGGTTTGATAAGAATCACAATTAATTTCAACACTAAGTGGTTGCTTTGGTGCTTCAAAATAAGGCTCTACTTTTACCAAGGTAGTATCACTTAAAGCCTTTTTCATGTAGTTACCAAAAATTGGCATAGCCATAGCACTACCGCTACCCAAACTCATGCTTCTAAAGTGTATTGCTCTATCTTCAAAACCTGTCCAAATACCAGTAGCTAAATGCGGAGTGATGCCAATAAACCAACCATCACTATAGTTTTGCGTGGTACCTGTTTTACCACCCACAGCACCTGGTACTTGATACATGTATTTAATTTTTGCAGCTGTACCATGTGCAGTAACACGCTCCAACATTTTTTCCATAATGTAGGCAGTTTGTTCACTCATGGCTTCTACTTTGCGCGGTACAACTTCACGTACCACGTTTCCATTTTTATCTTCAATGCGCGTTAAATAAATTGGCTCTGTCCAAACACCTTTATTGGCGTAAGTACTAAACGCGCCAACCATTTCGTAAACACTCAAATCGGCCACACCTAAAGCAATACTTGGGTATGGAGGCAACTCGCTTTGTATACCCATTTTTTTAGCCAACTCAATTACACTTTTTGGGGCACTTGGACCAAGCTGTTTCATTACCTGCATTACAATATTATTAACCGATAACTGCAAACCTTTAAACAAGGTCATTTCAGGATCGTTGTATTTATCATCGGCATTATCAGGCGAGTAATTTTCGTAATCTTCAAACACCACACGTTGATTTGGAACTTTATAGCAAGGACTCCATCCGTTATCAATAGCAATGGTGTATACCAAAGGCTTAAAGGTTGAACCTACTTGGCGTTTTGATTTTATATTTACGTGATCGTATTTAAAATATTTATGATTGATACCACCAACCCAAGCTTTAATAAACCCGGTTTGAGGATCCATGCTCATTAAACCAGCTTGCATAAAATATTTGTAATATTTAATAGAGTCTAATGGAGTCATTACGGTATCAATCTCGCCACGGGTGTAGCTAAACACTTTCATTTTTACACGCGTATTAAAAGCCAATTCAATCTGAGCTTCTGTAGCACCAGCGGCTTTCATCAAGCGGTATCTATCACTGCGTTTCATACCTGCAGTAATAAGCTCTTTGTATTGCCCCCAAGGTTCGCGACCTTTCCAATGTTCGAAGAATTTTTTCTGCATATCTTTAATATGATTATGCACCGCTTCTTCGGCCATAGTTTGTAATTTACTATTTATGGTGGTGTAAATTTTCAACCCATCTTTGTACAAATTAAATCCATTCTCTTCGCACCAATCCAATAAATCTTGGCGCAAATGCTCGCGGAAATAAGGCGCCAATCCATCGTTATGATCTTCTTCTTGGTACTTCAATACAATTTCTGTTTGCACCAAAGTATCGTAAGCTTCATCATTAATAAAATCGTACTTACGCATTTGGTTTAACACCGTATTACGTCTGTTAAATGCATTTGCCGGATTACGTACTGGGCTATATTTAGTTGGTGCTTTAAGCATACCAACCAACATGGCAGCTTCTTGCGGGGTTAAATCTTTAGCCGATTTGGCAAAAAAAGTTTTAGCTGCACTACTAATACCAAATGAGTTTGCACCAAACTCTACTGTATTAAAGTACATGGTCATAATCTCCTCTTTGGTGTAACGCTCTTCAATACGAATAGCGGTAATCCATTCTTTTAATTTAGTGGTAGCCTTATTAAAAACATTGTTAAACTTTTTACGTGGAAATAAATTTTTAGCCAGCTGTTGCGTAATGGTACTTGCACCACCACGAGTTCCTAAAAACAAAACAGCACTGGTAAATCGTCTGAAATCAACACCTGAGTGATCGTAAAACCTAACATCTTCGGTAGCAATTAAAGCTTGCACCAAATTCGGACTCAAATCATCATAACTAATATTGGAACGGTTTTGATAAAAATATTTACCAATTACTACCCCATCTTCCGAGTATACTTCGGATGCTAAATAGGTTTTAGGATTTTCAAGTTCCTCTAAAGGAGGTAACTCGCCAAACCAGCCCCAACTTACCATAAACACCAATAAGGTAAACGATATCATTCCACCCAATACCAATATCCATAACCATTTTAGGTATTTAGAGAATTTGTTGTTTGAAAAATAATCAGTAAAACTCACGGTTTAATTTGCTTTAAAAGTGAAGGTAATTTTTGTCCAAAAAAAGTATTGTATGCTTCAATTTTCTTTTCCTTCATCATACGTTTAAAAACTTCGGAAGGAATTGCAAAATGAAAATAAGGTGTATTGGCGGGTAAATAAGCTTTATAAAAAGTAAGGGAATTTAGCCCATCTAAAAACTTAACAGCGAGATCTTGTTTAGGGAACTCACGCACGTATAGTATTTGGTAACCATCACTTGTTATTAATGTATTTGCACGTAGCGATTCCATTTGATGATACTCCTCATTATGCGCAATTAGTTTTTGTAACAAATCATTCATGTCAAACTTTTCGGCCTTGGTGGCAAACACGTAATAATGCGGAGCATCTGGCATTAACACAAACTCAGGTTCTGCCTCAACCGAATCTTTTTTGGCATTGGCCGTAGGATTTTTCATGAGGTTTAAAATAGCCGATGCACGTTCAGCTACATCCGTTTTAGGATAAGCTTTAACTAAATCTTCTAGCTCAGCCTTAAATGCCTCTATCGAGTCTGTTTTACCTACAGCAAGCGCATATAGTAAATCAAACTTGGCTTGCATTGCATTACCGCTGTACTTTTTATCGCTCTCTTTTTTGGCAACCTTTAAAGCTGTGTAATTTCCATCTAAATAAAGTTGATACAGGTTTTCGTAGCTTTTAAGCACTTCCTTTTTCTCAGTTGACTCCACACTTTGCACAACCTTGTTTTGTATAATTAGAGCATAATTACTTTCAGGATATTTTTTAATCAATTCCTCTTTAGCTGCATTAGCTTTTGTGGTTTCCTTTTGCAAATTATAAAGCTTATATAATTGATACAATACTTCGGGCTCAAATGCTGTATTCGGGAATCGTTTTAGTAGCGTATTGTAACTGCTAATACCTTCTTTGGTATCACCAATTTTTACGGCATAAATATCACCCAGGTTGTGGTAACTCTCTTCTATTTTTTGGTTTGATTTTTTTAATTCTTCAGTAGTGTACGGAATATCTTTTACCCAATCAGCCCTATCCTCACTTAATTGTGGTTTTTCTTTCCCAACTAATCCATCCTCAGGTGGTGCAGTCTTATCACCTTTTGTTGCGCTTGTGGTCGAATCTTTTTTACCTGCATCTCTATCGCCATTGGCCGGCTTTACTTTTTCTTTAGCGGCAATGCGCCAATAATCTTCATTCTCTCTTCGTCCCCATTTACGCTGGCTAAAAAACTCTTGCGTACCAGCAGTTAAAACTGTTGGATTATAAAAATACCACTGACCTTGCTCGGCACCACCCAAACTTGGTAAAGTTGGTGCTGCACCGCCAATAGGTTTATTTAACTCGGCTTGCTCTTGTTGTTGTTTTAATGCAACGGCATTTTTAGCATCTTGCTCCGCACGCAACTTCTTAGCTAAAATCCAAGCATCAACGCGCTTATTCAACTCGGCTTTACTTAACTTAGAAAGCTGTTGTAAACTATCTTCGGTTTCAATGTTAAGTATGTTGCTAATAAGTTCGCTCAATACATTTTTCTTATCCTGAACTTTTCTGTAATTTTTATCTTCTTTAGGAATTACCGCAGCGGCACTATCGTAATACGCTTGCCCTAATTTGTATGATGATTTAGCTAAATAAATATCGCCCAAAGCCAAGTAGCTTTGTGTTTTTTGAGCTAAATTTTTAACACTATTAGCTATTGATAATTGATAATGTTTGATAGCATTAACAAGATCATTGTCTTTATGCTCAATCTTAGCCAATTCAAAATAAACTTGGTCATACAACCCAGCATTTTTTTCATCATTAAGCATACGTTTTAAATTACGTTTTACTTGCTTAACCTCTGCTTTATTATTGGGATTGTAAGTGCGTATTAAATTTAAATTAGCGTTAAACTCAAAATCGTATGGAGCCAACAACCTCGTAACTACGGTAAAGCAGGCCTTAGCTTGCGGTATGCTATCTTGTAGCAAATAAAGCTGCCCTAATATGTAATTATACCTAATACGATGAGGCTTATCTTTGGTATGTGCTAAGGCTACCTTTAATCTATCGGCAGCTAAATTGTACTTTTCTTGTTTTACATAAATGTGGGCGGCAGTAGCATAAACAAATGCTTTTTGAGCTTTGGTAATTTTCTCGGCCTTCTCCTGCAGTTTTTCTGGAATTTTTTTCTTACCTACTAAAACCGTAGGATTAATTTCGCCAACCAATAAGCCCATTACCGCTTCGGCTTCACCAATTTTATTTAAGCCATCATAGCATAATGCAATCCAAGCAGTACATTCCTTTTTTAAATCACTATCGGGGTATTTAGAGTTAACATACTGAAACGACTCCAGTGCAGCAAAATAATCGCCCTTGTAAAATTGAGACTTAGCCATCAAAAAATAACTATCATCGGTGTACGAACCAATGGTATGCATTTGAATAGATTTGGAAGTTTTTTTAATTACCTCGTCCATAGAAGAAGTTAAACCCTTACTTGCCGCTTCATCCGGAATAAGAAAAACAGGAAGTATTCTACTAAAATCGTTTTGAACCGTTTTTTCATAACCCAGTACGGCATCATTAAATTTTAATTCGCCATTAAAATACACATTATAATGCCCCGTTAAGGTATGCCATTTTCTGTTTAGCCACCTGTCGCGCGTGGGGTTACATGCCGCTATAAACACCAAGATTGATAGGCACACCAAAATCCACGTAAAATATTTTACTTTATACTGCAAACTCTTTTAAATTGCTTTTACCTTTGAATACTTAACTTTGAAAACGCAAAATTATTTTATTGCCCCACACTACAAAATAAACTTGAGGGCTTGGGGCTGTAAATAACAACAAAGTATGGAAAAGAAAAAAAAGAAACTGATTCATAAATTAAAAAATCGCTACCGTATCGTATTAATTAACGACACCACCTTTGAGGAGAAATTTTCGTTAAGCCTTACTCCTATGAATGTTTTTGTGGGTTTTAGCAGCTTTTTGGTGTTTTTTACCTTAATCATTTCCTTGCTTATTATTTTTACCCCATTACGCGAGTACATACCGGGCTACAGCGACCCTGATATGAAACAAGACTTGGCCAAAACCTTGTACAAAACAGATTCGTTAGAAAAAGCCTTGATGGATAAAGATGCTTACTATAAAAACATCTTACACATTGTTACTGATAAAATACCAGCCGACACCATCAACAATAAACACAAGTAACTTAAAACGTTTAACTTAAACAGATTAAAACAATCTAATCCACAAAAAGTTGTGTAAAAGTATATTTTGTGTAGCTTTGCCTTGAATGTGGTAACTGTAATGCTACCACAAACCAGTTTAAAACACTTGACAACAACAACACATGGCATTATTTAATAACAACAAAAGCAACACTACAACCTTTAATCCAAATACACTTAACATTATAAACAATGGCACTCAAATTTTGGGTGATGTAAACTCGGATGGAGACATGCGCGTTGATGGTAACATTAAAGGTTACCTTACTTCAAAAGCGCGTTTGGTGTTAGGCCCCACAGCTGTTATTGAAGGAGATGTTAAAGCGGTAAACATTGAAATATCTGGCGAAGTAACTGGTAATATTTATGCCAGCGAGTTACTAACCATAAAAGCAACGGCTAAAATTTCGGGCGACTTAATTTCGAACAAACTTATTATTGAAGCAGGTGCAATATTTAATGGCACCAGCAAAATGAATAAACCTAAAGAGGCCTCGTTAAACACCTCAGCTAATGCAGCCAAACCACAAGCCCAACCAGCAACCGCAACCAAACAACCGGAAGCAATCGCTCGCTAAGTACGCTAAGTTTAGCGCATTTGCATTTCAAATGATTGGCACTTTTGTGGCCCTATCATTAGGAGGTAATTGGCTCGACAAACATTATCAATTTAAATTCCCTTATTTTACCCTATTGGGGGTACTTGTAGCTTTAGTGGCTATTTTTTACACCTTATTTTCATTAGTTAACCAACCCGATGAGGATGAGTTGAAATAATTTGCCAATAGACTTGGGGTAACCATACTAATCTAAATGACTTTAATCAGATTTTATATTTTTCTAATTGCAATCACATTACTCCAAATTGGTGTAGCTTTAGCCATTCCTCAATTAATACCTGTTAATGATGTGATAAAAGCCGTTGTATTTTTTGCCATACTTACCGCGGCAATATACCCTATTGCTAATATTGGCGCAGGCAACAAGGATGGATACACCTTTATAACAACGGCCTATTTAGCCATCGGAATTAGATTTGTATTAAGTATGTGTTACGTGGTATATTATAAATTAACACGCTCAACCTACGAGCTCGGTTTTATTTTTTCGTTTTTTATCAGCTACATTTTTTACACATTGTTTGAAATTACAAGTCTTACTGCTAAATTGCGGCCCAATTTAAAGGAAAAAAGAAGCAGTAATGAATCCACTAACGACTAGATTTTCAGCTAAAAAAGCCGTATTTTATGCTTTAATTTTTGTTGCATTTTTTGCCATAAATAGTGCAGCAAATGCTCAAACCGAGCACAATCATGAAGAAAACACAGCGGTAACAGCTGCTGTTGCTAGCGATTCAATGCATGCTACTGCTACAACTTCTCACGAAGCTTCGACCGAAGCACACGGTGGTGGCGAAGAAAAATTTAATACCAGCGAAGTAATTATGGAGCACATTGCCGATGCACACGATTGGCATTTGTGGGGACACACCTCAATTCACTTACCAGTTATTGTTTATACCAACAAAGGTTTTGAGTTTTTCTCTTCAGGTAAATTTGAACACGGACATGCTACTTATCAAGGTTCTAACTACAATTACCGTATAGTTAAAAATCCAGGTGAGCAAAAAGAGCACATTAAAGTGGTAGATGCTGCCGGAAATATTGACGAAGTGGCTAGTGCTTCAGTAATTGATTTATCTATCACCAAAAATATAGCTTCGTTATTATTATCAGTAACCTTATTATTAGTTATCTTTATTGGTATAGCAAACGGCTACAAAAAACGTGGTATTGGTGCACCAAAAGGATTAGGCGCTTGGTTAGAGCCAATTATTTTATTTGTGCGCGATGATATTGCTCGTCCGAACTTAGGCGAAAACTATGCACGCTTTATGCCTTATTTACTAACCGTATTCTTCTTTATTTGGATGAATAACGTATTAGGCTTAGTTCCATTTTTCCCAGGAGGAGCTAACGTAACCGGAAATATTGCTGTAACTTTGGTTTTAGCCATTGCAACCTTTATTATTACAAACTTAAATGGAACAAAAACTTACTGGAGCCATGTATTTACACCACATGTTCCAAAATGGTTATATCCATTATTGATTCCGGTAGAAATTATCGGTTTATTTACCAAGCCATTTGCGTTAATGATTCGTTTATTTGCAAACATTACCGCAGGGCACATTTTAGTATTGAGTTTAATTTGTTTGATCTTTATATTTAAATCGATAGCAGTAGCTGGAGTATCAGTTCCATTCGTTGTATTTATCAGCGTAATTGAAATGTTAGTAGCGTTTATTCAAGCGTTTATCTTCACTATTTTATCGGCAGTATACATCAGTATGGCGTTAGAAAAGCCACACCACGATGCAGATCATCATTAAACAACACTTAATTTAGAAACTTTTTTTTTGTTAAACCAACATAAATAAACACAACAATGACAGGAAGTATCGCTGCAATCGGAGCTGGATTAGCTGCAATTGGTGCCGGCTTAGGTATCGGAAGAATCGGTGGATCAGCCATGGAAGGTATGGCCCGCCAACCTGAAGCCGCTAACAAAATTCAAACTGCTATGCTTATTGCTGCAGCCTTCGTAGAAGCTGTATCATTATTCGCAGTAGTAGTTGCTTTGTTAGGCAACGGTTAATTAATCACAGCAAAGCCCGATTGTAGTTAAAGAATCTAATCGGGCTTTCTTTTCCGATTCTAAAAAAATCAAAACAGAAAAAAGAACTTAATACGTATGGAATTAGTTACACCCAGTATAGGATTAGTAGTTTGGTCTACATTATCATTTCTAATTTTAATGTTTTTGTTAACCAAGTTTGCTTGGAAACCAATTACTGCAGCGTTGAAAGAACGCGAAGAGAGCATTGAAGGTGCATTGAAACAAGCAGAAGCTG
The DNA here is from genome assembly GCA_964545895.1 of uncultured Chitinophaga sp. Lineage (GTDB taxonomy): Bacteria > Bacteroidota > Bacteroidia > UKL13-3 > UKL13-3 > UBA6183. The sequence goes on from CAZJHS010000005.1 coordinate 56,106, forward strand.
CTCGTGATCAAATGCAAGCATTAAAAAACGATAACGAGCGTTTGTTAAACGAAGCTCGTGCTGAACGTGATCGTTTATTAAAAGAAGCCAACGAAATGAAAGATCAAATTTTAGCTAAAGCTAAAAATGATGCGAAAAGCGAAGGCGATAAAATGATACTTGCTGCCAAAGAAGCTATTGAAAGAGAAAAACTTGGCGCAATGAATGAGTTAAAAGCTACTGTAGCTACCCTTTCGGTAGATATGGCTGAGAAAGTATTGCGCAAGCAATTAGCTGACCGCGGCCAACAAGAGGCTTTTGTTAACGAGAATTTAAAATCAATTAGCTTAAACTAACATGTCAGAGTATAGGGTAGCAGCCAGATACGCTAAATCATTACTTGATTTATCTATCGAGCAAAACAACCTTGATGCCGTATTTAGCGACATGAAGAATTTTGCTACAATATTACGCGCCAATAAAGATTTGCATAACATGTTATGCAGCCCTATTATTAATGGCGATAAAAAAATGGCCGTGCTAAACAATGTTTTTGCAAACAAGTTTGAAGCACTTACCATGAAATTTTTTGCTATAGTGGTGCGTAAAAAACGTGAGCCAATGTTGCAAGCCGTAGCTGATGGATTTGTAGAACAATACAACACCAAATTTAACATTGCTAATGCATCTGTTAAATCGGCTATTGAACTAAGCGAAGCAGCTTTAGCAGAAATTAAAAGTCATTTGGAATCACAAACTGGCAAAAAAATTAACTTATCATCAAAAGTAGATGCGGAGTTAATTGGTGGTGTTGTGGTACAAGTTGGCGACCGTTTGTTTGATGCAAGTATTGCAGGCAAATTGGGTAAATTAAAACAAGAATTATTAAACAGTTACATTTCTAAATAAAACAATTTATGGTAGAGATCAGACCTGATGAGGTATCTGCAATCATTAGAGAGCAGCTCAGCAGCTTTAAATCGGAAGCTGAATTAGAAGAAGTAGGTACCGTACTACAAGTGGGCGATGGTATTGCTCGTATTTACGGCTTAACCAAAGTTCAAAGTGGTGAGTTAGTTGAATTTGCCAATGGTGTTCAAGCAATCGTACTTAACTTAGAAGAAGATAACGTAGGTGCGGTATTATTGGGCTCTTCAGATTCAATTATTGAAGGCGACACAGTAAAACGTACAGGCCGTATTGCATCTATTAAAGTTGGCGAAGGCATGTTAGGCCGTGTAGTTAATACTTTAGGTGAAGCAATTGACGGTAAAGGACCAATTACAGGCGATTTATATGAAATGCCATTAGAGCGTAAAGCTCCTGGTGTTATTTACCGCGAGCCGGTAAAAGAACCTCTTCAAACAGGTTTGAAAGCGATTGACGCGATGATTCCTATTGGTCGTGGTCAGCGTGAGTTAGTTATTGGTGATCGTCAAACTGGTAAAACTGCCGTTTGTATTGATACCATTATCAACCAAAAAGAATTTTACGAAGCTGGTAAACCAGTTTATTGTATATATGTAGCCATTGGCCAAAAAGCATCTACTGTTGCACAAGTTGTGAAAACATTAGAAGAGCGTGGTGCAATGCCTTACACCGTTGTTGTTTCGGCATCATCATCAGATCCAGCTCCTATGCAATTCTTTGCTCCTATGGGCGGTGCTGCAATTGGTGAGTTTTTCCGCGATACTGGTCGCCCGGCTTTAATTGTTTATGATGATTTATCAAAACAAGCTGTGGCTTACCGTGAGGTTTCGTTGTTGTTAAAACGCCCTCCTGGACGTGAAGCATATCCTGGTGACGTGTTTTACCTACATAGCCGTTTACTAGAAAGAGCTGCTAAAATTAATGCAACAGATAGCATTGCACAAGCAATGAATGATATCCCTGCATCAATTAAGCACTTGGTAAAAGGAGGAGGTTCGTTAACTGCATTACCAATTATTGAAACACAAGCTGGTGACGTATCTGCATACATTCCAACTAACGTAATTTCAATTACTGATGGTCAGATTTTCTTGGAGTCAAACTTATTTAACTCTGGTGTTCGTCCGGCTATTAACGTAGGTATCTCTGTATCTCGCGTAGGTGGTAATGCACAAATTAAATCGATGAAAAAAGTAGCAGGTACTTTAAAATTAGACCAAGCGCAATATCGCGAGTTAGAGGCTTTCTCTAAATTTGGTTCTGATTTAGATGCTGCAACTAAAGCTGTATTATCAAAAGGTGCACGTAACGTGGAAATTTTGAAACAAGGACAGTTCTCTCCTTTATCGGTAGAAAAACAAGTTGCTATTATTTACTTAGGTACTAAAGGTTTATTAAACAATATTCCGGTAGATCAAGTTCGTTCTTTCGAAGCTGAATTCCACCAATTTATGGATGCTAAACACAGCAATGTTTTAGCTGAATTAAAGAAAGGTAATTTAAGCGATGAGGTTACTGCAACTATTGAGCAAGTAGCAAAAGAATTATCAGCAAAATATAGCGCTTAAGCGCTTGGTGAATTGTTGAGGAGTTAATTGGTTGACTATACATCCAATTAACACCTCAACTAATAACTTAACAATAAATGGCAAACTTAAAAGAAGTACGTACACGAATTAGTTCGGTTACATCAACCCAGCAAATTACAAAAGCAATGAAGCTGGTAAGTGCAACTAAGCTTCGTAGAGCACAAAATGCAATTTTGCAAATGCGCCCGTATGCCACTAAACTTAATGGCATATTAGCTAACTTAGCAGATAGCGTTGAGGTTGATTCGTTAAAAGTTTATTTTGAACCACGCGAAGTAAAAAACGTTTTATTGGTAGTGGTTACTAGTGATAGAGGTTTGTGCGGTGGTTTTAATAGTAATGTTATTAAATTAACAAATAACTTAATTAAGGAAGAGTACGCTGGTAAAAAGGTAACTGTTTTACCTGTTGGTAAAAAAGGTGGCGAATTTTTCGCTAAAACACCTGTAAAAGTAAACGGACAATTCCGCGATACTTTTTTAAACCTTACTGGTGATGCTGGTTTTGAAATTGGTGAATACCTATTAAAAGCCTACCACTCGGGCGAGTTTGACGCCATCAACATTGTATACAATCAGTTTAAAAATGCAGCTACAGTTATTTTAACTAACGAAGCATTTTTACCTATTAACCCAAATAATTTTGGCGGTCAAGCTAAAAAGAACGACTACATTTTTGAACCATCGAATGTAGAAATTCTAGAGGCCTTAATTCCGCGTATTTTAAAAACTCAATTATACCGCGCTTTATTAGATTCATTCGCTTCAGAACATGGTGCACGTATGGTGGCTATGGATAAAGCAACTGATAATGCTGGTGAGTTATTAAAATCGTTGAAAGTAGAATACAACCGTGCACGCCAAGCGGCCATTACTACCGAGATTTCGGAAATTGTAAGTGGTGCAGCAGCACAAGAAGCATAAGCTTTAGCTTAAACTTTTATACAAAAGAGGCTGTCTTGATTTAAGACAGCCTCTTTTTTTCTCTATTATTTGCGATGGACGATGCCCATCGTAAGAGTTATCCCGCCCTTTCAGGGCTGCTTTTAAATTATTCTTGTGAACACTTCTTTGTTGCAATGCGAAATGATTACCGCAAGAGTTATTTCGCCCTTTCAGAGCTGATGTAAAATCTTACTTGTAAATGAATTTCAAGAAATTAATTAGTAATTTATCTACTCCCAACTTGCACCCAAGGTGGGCAATGTTACTGTAAATACTGAACCAACTTTGGGGGTACTCGTTACGGTTATTCCACCACCCATTTGCTCGGCTTGATATTTAGATATATAAAGTCCTACCCCATTCGCATCTGGGTGCTGATGAAAGGTTTTATACAATCCAAAAATCTTATCTCCATGTGCATCTAAATCAATTCCTCTGCCATTATCTGTTACTTGAATTTGGCATACGTTTTCAACCCAAGCCGAGTTTATTTCTATCACCAACTTTTTATCCAAATCTCTATACTTAATGGCATTGGATATTAAGTTAATTAAAATGCTCTCCAAATAAGCTTTATTAGCATATACCAATGCATTCACAGCAACTTTATTTTCAACTACTCCACCACACAATTCTAACTCGTACTTAAACGTGTTAAGTACCCTTTGCACAAACTCTCCTAATGGCAACACCTCAGCAATTACCTTCGATTGGTTTTGCACCTTAACTATATCTGATAAATTTTGTAAGGTTGACGAAAAATTATCGGTGGCCAATTTTAAATGTTGTAATACTTGCTCTTGCTCTTTACTGTAATTGGTTTGAAACAAAATAGCAGACAAACCGCTGAGCGCGTTTGCATGATTTTTTAGGTTATGCGAAACCATGTTGGCAAAGTTAAGCAACACTTGATTTTGCTTTGATACAATAGCGTTCGAATCGCTTAACTCAAACTCCAATAATTTTATAGGTGTAATATCGGTAACGTGTACAAAAAAACCTTGCACTTTACCATCTACCTGATGTGGAATATAATTAGCAATGGCATGTCGTGTGCCCTTATTTTTTATGGGTATTTCTCGCTCAAAAACTTGTGCTACACCTTCTAATGCATTTAGTGCATAAGGTTTGTTTTTTTCAAATAATTCTGGACCAAGTAATTCGGCCAAGGTCATCTTATCTACAAGTTCCTCGGCAGTTTTTCCAAACCAATCTTTATACTCGGCATTTGCAAATCTGCATATAAAATCCTTATCCCAATAGGCCAACATAGCGGGCACATGATCGGTTACCAAGGATGCATAGTCATATCGACTAGCAAATTCAACACTATTCATAATTTAGATTAAGGGGTGGAAACGCAAGTTAATAATATCTATTATATGAGGCAACTACTTATCCCCATTATCATGCATTTTAAGTATGATTTTTTTCAGCTTACATGTGTATGTGGGTATTATCCAATTCAGCTTTTTATATTCAGCACTCATTCCCCCCATCCAAAATGAAAAAACTCTTTACCACAATTTTTATTCTTGTTAGCATTAATAGTTTTAGCGGTAACCTTGATAGTTTGACTGCAGCACTAAAAAATGCAAATGACACCACTCAAGTTAATTTACTAAACGATTTAAGTTTTGGACATGTCTTTGAAGACCCTAATTTGGGAAAACAATACGCCTTAAAAGCCTTACACAAAGCAACCATCATTGGATATAAAAAAGGAATTGCAAAGGCACATATGCGTTTAGGAATTGCTTACGATATTTCATCAAACACAGATAGTGCAGATATCAAATATGATGAAGCAATTGAAATATATGAACAAATAAATGACCCCAAAGGTGTAGCAAGTGGTTACAACAATAAGGCTATGATATACTCCAACAAGGGGCTTTTTGATAAAAGTATAGGCTTGTATTTTAAAGCACTTTTGGCCTTTGATAAAATTGCTGATACGCTAGGCCAGGCCAATACCTTAAACAATATTGCCGTGCTTTACAACGACATGTTTAAGCATAAACTTGCGCTTAAATATGCTAAGCAAGCCCTTATCCTTTACCAACAAATTCATCACCAAAAAGGAATTGCTGCAGTATACACCAATATTGCGCTAGCGTTTGAGAGCACTCAAATGGATTCTACTCTTTATTATCATCATGCAGCTGCTGCCATTAAACTAGCCCTTAACGATCAATATGGATTGGGTATAACTTATAACGATTTAGCCACAAACTATGGCGAATTGAAACAGTTTGATTCGGCCTTTTTTTACTTTGATAAAGCGTATAAAATTAAACAGCAATTTGAAGATGAGTACGGCATGGCTTCAGTACTAACAAATAAAGCATCTGTATTTTTAACTGCCGGTAATTTAGAAAAACAACACGAAGCCCTTTTGCAAGCTTTAAAAATTACTCAAAAAATAAACAACACTAAATTACTAGCACGCATAACCCATGCCTTAGCCCATTACTATGCTAACAAAAAAAATTGGGCCAAAGCATTTGAGTTTTTAGTGGCTCATAACAAACACAGAAATGTGATGATAAACGAAGAAAACACCAAACAAATTACCGAGCTTGACGCTAAATATCAGAGTGAAAAAAAGGATTTATTATTAGCCAACAGTGCTTTAGAACTTAAAAACTCCGAAGCTAAAATTAAACAATCGCGTACGCAAATTGGGTTACTAATTGCGGGTATTTTAACCCTACTTACCGCAGGTACATTGTTTTGGGTAATTGTAAAAAATAAACAAAAAAGTGCAGCCATTTTACGTCAAATAGAGCAAGAACATGAACGCAATAAAGCCATAATTTTTGCTGAAGAAAAAGAACGTATACGCATTGCTAAAGACCTACACGATGGGCCTGGACAACTTTTAGCAGCTGTAAAAATGAACCTATCGGCAATTGAAAACCCTACGGCTGTGTTACCCCCTATTTTTAAATTATTGGATGATGCCATTACGGAGGTCAGAAATGTATCACACAGTATGATGCCACTTGCGCTAATTAATCATGATTTAACTGCTGCCCTAAACGAGCTTACTAACCAAATTAAAACACAAATAAATATCAATACCCAATTGGTTGATATTCCTCAAAATCTTCCTCAAACCATGCAAACTAGCATATACCGTATTGCTCAAGAGTGCATCAATAATACTTTAAAACATGCACAAGCATCGGCTATAAATATGCAGCTCATTTATCATCAAACACATTTAACTTTTATGTTTGAAGATAATGGCATTGGCTTTAACCCACAACAGCAATACAATGGAGTAGGCATGCAAAATATATCAAGCCGAGTTGCGTTGTTAAATGGCAGGGTTGATATTGACAGCAATGCACAAACAGGAACAACCATTACGGTGGAAATACCCATTTAAAATGACATTTATCAACTTACTGATAATATGACAATTAGTAAGCAAATTTTATAATTTACCTGACACTACTTTGACACTTAAATAGCAATAAATAGTAAAATACAAGCGTTTTTTGTAGGTGTAATAAATACTCCATTACAAGAGTAGAAATTTCATACAGGTTAGGGTTTATATGAACAAAAATGTCCTCGGTACTGCATGGTGCCGAGGCTTTTTGTTTTATGTGAATTTGTTTGCGCGCTTTTATTAGTTTTGTATCACTATCATGGCATTTAAAATTAGCTCAGAGTACCAACCAGCAGGCGACCAACCTAGCGCTATTAAAAGTTTAATAGAAGGTGCCGAGCGTGGCGATAAACACCAAACTTTATTAGGCGTAACAGGATCTGGTAAAACATTTACCATGGCTAATGTTATTGAGCATTTGCAAAAACCTACGCTAATTATAAGCCATAATAAAACATTGGTTGCGCAATTGTATGGAGAGTTTAAACAGTTTTTTCCTGATAACGCGGTAGAGTATTTTGTATCGTATTACGATTACTACCAACCCGAAGCTTTTATTCCATCAACCAATACATACATTGAAAAAGATTTAGCCATTAACCAAGAAATAGAAAAGCTACGGTTAAAAACCACCTCTTCACTCCTATCTGGCCGAAGAGATGTAATTGTGTTGGCCTCGGTTAGTTGTATTTATGGTGCTGGTAACCCTAAGGATTACGAGAGTAGTATTGTACGTTTGCACGTAGGACAAAAAATACCACGCAATAACGTATTGTATGCCTTGGTTGATTCACTGTACTCGCGCACCACAGCCGATTTTAATCGTGGAAATTTTAGGGTTAAAGGTGATGTGTTAGATGTATTTCCGGCCTATGCTGATTTTGCATTTAGGATTACATTTTTTGGTAATGAGGTAGAAGAGATTTTAATTATTGACCCGGTTAGTGGCAAGCAACAAGAACGAGTAAATGATATTGCCATATTTCCGGCAAACATTTACGTTACACCCAAAGAGCAATTAAATAGAGCCATTCGCGAAATACAAGACGATTTAGTTTTACAAACAGAGTACTTTAGAAGTATTGGAAAAAACCTTGAAGCCAAACGCCTTGAAGAACGTACCAATTTTGATATGGAAATGATGCGTGAATTAGGCTATTGCAGTGGCATTGAAAACTACAGCAGGTACATGGATAACAGAAATCCTGGCGATAGACCATTTTGTTTGATTGATTATTTTCCGAAAGACTTTTTACTTATTGTGGATGAAAGCCACGTTACCATGCCACAGGTTAGAGCCATGTATGGTGGTGATAGAGCCCGTAAAGAAAATCTGGTTGATTTTGGATTTAGATTGCCAAGTGCAATGGATAACAGGCCGCTTACTTTTAATGAATTTGAAAGTATGGTTGACCAAGTGGTTTATGTGAGTGCAACTCCAAGCGAATACGAAATACGTATGAGCGAAGGTATTGTAGTTGAACAAATTATTAGACCAACTGGATTATTAGACCCAACAATTGAAATAAGACCCTGCAGTAACCAAGTTGATGATTTGCTTGATGCGGTTGATGAGCGCATAAAAATGGGCGACAGAATTTTGGTAACCACACTTACCAAGCGTATGGCCG
>CAZJHS010000006.1:0-19727 GCA_964545895.1 uncultured Chitinophaga sp.
TTTAACCGTTGGGGCCAACAAGTATTTATGACCAACGATCCTAACACAGGATGGAATGGAAGAGTAAACAACAATGGAGCAGATTGCCCTCAAGATGTATACATTTACCAAATTAATGCTAACAGCTACAATGGTAAAAAGTACACTTACTCAGGCTCTATTACTTTATTAAGATAGTTACAAAATTTAATACTTAACCAAAAGGCGTCCCGAAGTTTCGGGACGCCTTTTTTTGTGTGAAGAGTATAGTGTGTCATTACACTAAAAAAATGTACTTTCGCAGCCATGTCGTCAGCACTAAAAAACTTATCAACTACAACATTAGAACCTAATAAGCTATTTAAGAAACTAGCTGTAGGAATTGTAGTGGCCGAATGGAATTCAGAAATTACCAACGCTTTACTTACAGGTGCATATGCACATTTAGTAGCCATGGGGGTAAAGGAAAAAAATATTGTTATTCATAGCGTTCCGGGTACTTTTGAACTAACACTTGGTGCACAATGGTTGGCCGAACAAAAGGGTATAGATGCTGTTATTACGCTTGGCTGTGTTATTCAAGGCGAAACACGCCATTTTGATTTTATTTGCGATGCAAGTGCACATGGTATAACCGAAGTAGGGTTGAAATATAATAAGCCAGTAATATTTGGTGTGCTTACGCCCAATAATCAGCAACAGGCAATTGACAGAGCTGGTGGTAAACACGGAAACAAAGGTGTAGAAGCTGCTGAAACTGCATTAAAAATGCTTTTGCTTAAGGATAAAATAAACAACTAAAACAGATTTTGAGGAGGCGATTGGTTAAGTAAACTTAACTTTTGGGTTCCATCAATTAGCGTTATAATTGTAAGGTTAAATAATTCAGAAACACGCATGCGGTTTTTTAAAAGTATATTGTTAATCGGGTTTGTTATTTCATTAGCAACAAGCTGCAAAAAGGAGTTTGAAGGCGATGCGCTTCAGTTAGATGCGCCAGAAACTTTTCTTGCTGTTGATAGCATTTACAGAAGTGGAAATACGCGTTACACTACCACCATTGAAGCACATTGGTGGGCTGTTCCAACAACAGGTTATATTAAGGGTTACGAGGTTAGTATTGATAACCAACAAACGTGGAGTTACACCAATAAACAGAGCGGTACATTTTTACTTACCTTACCAGTTGGTGCAGATACTGCTAACATTAAGTTTTTTGTACGCGCAATTGATAGCCGAGGAATGGTTGATCCTACTCCGGCAAGAGTAAGTTACCCAGTTCGTAACTCGGCACCTTCTATTCAGTTTGATTTTAGCTCAGGTCAAAAAATGGTATCGTTTCCAGCGTTTAGATACAATTGGAATTTTATAGACGTGGATGGAGTGCAAGACATCAGCACGGTAGAGGTGGCTTTGAATGATACAGTAAATCACCTAATACAACTACCTGCAACAGTTACAGGCGCTAGTTTTGTAGCCGAGCGTGTAAATCAAACTTACACTGGTAATTATATTTTATACAACAACGCGCAAACAACTGCATATACACAAAAATTAAGTGGGGCTTTATTTAACGATACCAACAGAATTTATGTAAGATGTTTAGATAGAAGTGGTTCAAAATCGGAATGGGTAATGGCAAAAATTTTTATTCGCCAACCTAAAAGTGGCTTGCTATACATTAATGATTACGTAAGTAACAAAAGCATTGTAACTAATTTTTATTCTAATCGTATTACGGCTCTTGGTGCAAGCTATAGCAATTTTGATGTGGTTAAAGTATTCTTAGATGAGTTTCCGAGTGATGCATTTACTACCACCAAAACATTTGAATTTTTTGATAGAATTGTATGGACTACTGATGATCCTACACGCAGTTTAGGCACTGCACAAACTGCAACTATTCCGTTTTTTAACAAAGGCGGAAAAATATTTATGGTGCTTGAAATACCTAATGACGTGGCCTTGGATGCAAACTTTTTTAACTTCACTCCAATCGAAAAATTAGTAGATAATCCTGGTCGTACTTTCCGTATGGCAACAGGAGATTTATTAACCCCTTACAACGCAAGTTGGCCAATGTTAAAAGCAACGGGTATCGTTACATATCCTCGTCCGTTTTATACCTACACTTCTTCATCAGGTTTGTATTCGTACGACAGCTTGGCATCAGCGCAGCTAAAATCGTTTGGTGCTGGCAATCCTGTAGCATGGACAGGCCCAAGTAATGTAATGGCCAAGCGTAACAATACACAAACAGGTAAAACAGATTTTGTAACTTTAACTGTGCCATTGCACTTAATGAACGGAAATAATAACGTTGATTCGTTTTTTAATAAAGTGGTTATTAACGAGCTTCAATTCTAATAATCCGTGGCTAAAAATATTGTTCTATTCGCTTCAGGTACTGGTACCAATGCTCAAAACATTTGCGAGCAATTTGCCCATCACCCTGAAATAAATGTGGTTGCCTTATTTTGTAACAACCCCAATGCCAAAGTAATTGAGCGCATGGTTCCGTTTAACATTCCTGTACATGTTTTTACCAAAGAACAGTTTAAGAGTCAGGAAGAGTTTATGAAACTCATAGCTCCATATCAACCCGATTTAATAGTTCTTGCTGGATTTTTATGGTTAATTCCACCTTATTTGGTTCAGCAATATCCGCACAAAATTATCAATATTCACCCTGCGTTATTGCCTAAGTTTGGAGGCAAGGGAATGTACGGACATCATGTGCATGAAGCCGTGCTGGCTGCAAGGGAGCATGAGCATGGCATCACTATTCATTTTGTAAATGAGAAGTATGATGAAGGTGCAATTATTTTTCAGGCAAAATTTGAGGTAAAACCAACTTACATTTTAAACGATTTACAATTGGCCATTGCCGAACTAGAGATGCGCTATTTCCCCGAGGCCATTAAACGTATTTTAGGTGTTCAGTAAATTTGTTTAGGCTGCATTAAGTCTCCTTTTTTAATCAGGGTATTTGGCCTATTTTTGTGGCATGAATACCGAAATGCAAAATCCAAAATCAACCTATTTTATTGAGTTAGAAGACCAATTTGGCGCCCACAACTATCACCCATTACCTGTTGTAATTGAGCGTGCACAAGGTGTTTTTATGTATGATGTAGAGGGTAAATCGTATTTTGATTTTCTTTCGGCATACAGTGCAGTAAACCAAGGACATTGCCATCCACGTATTATTAACGCACTTACCAAGCAGGCACAAAGTTTAACATTAACTAGCCGTGCTTTTCATAATAATTTATTAGGCGAGTACGAAAAGTACATCACTAATTATTTTGGTTTTGATAAAGTATTGCCCATGAATACGGGGGTTGAAGGTGGCGAAACTGCCATTAAACTTGCCAGAAGATGGGGTTACACGGTAAAAGGAATTGCCGAAAATCAAGCACATATTTTATTTGTAGAAGGCAACTTTTGGGGCCGTACTATGGCTGCCATTTCATCAAGCAACGACCCAAGCAGCTATGCTAATTTTGGGCCATACATGCCAGGCTTTAGCTTAATTCCTTATAATGATTTAACTGCGCTTGAAAACGCATTAAAGGCTAATCCTAATATTGCAGCATTTATGTTTGAGCCTATACAAGGCGAAGCAGGAGTTGTAGTTCCACATGAAGGTTATTTACAAGGAGTACGCGATTTATGTACTAAATATAACGTATTAATGATTGCCGATGAGGTTCAAACAGGTTTATGCCGCACTGGTAAAATGTTGGCATGCGATCATGAAAATGTGAAACCTGATATGTTAATTTTAGGCAAAGCACTTTCTGGAGGTGTATTACCCGTTTCGGCAGTTTTGGCTAACAACCAAATTATGTTAACCATTAAACCCGGAGAGCATGGTAGTACATACGGTGGTAACCCATTGGCGTGTGCCGTTGCAATGGAATCGTTACAAGTATTGTTGGATGAAAAATTAGCCGAAAATGCAGAAGCTATGGGGTTAATTTTTAGAAACCGCATGGAGCAACTTAAAGCCAAAACTAATTTAGTTGAATTGGTACGTGGTAAAGGCTTACTAAATGCTATTGTAATTAAACCATTTGGTAACGGTAAAACTGCTTACGATGTTTGCCTTGCCATGAAAGAAAACGGATTGTTGGCTAAACAAACACATGGCGATATTATTCGTTTTGCTCCTCCATTAACCATTACCGAAACTCAGTTACACGATGCTTGTGATATTATTGAAAAAACAATTTTAAGTTTAGCATAAGTCTTTGCCAATTAATTAATAGAATTACTGCACACATGCATCATCAAATAAACGCACAGCTTACTTTAGCCGATGTTCAACGCATCATCAACCAAAAACAACAATTAGTTTTATCAGCTCAAGCGCAGCAAAATATTGAAACTTGCAGAGCTTACTTGGATGAAAAAATGAGTAAAAAGGATGCCATTTTTTATGGTATCAATACAGGTTTTGGTTCGCTGTGTAACACCCAAATTTCGCACGATGAGCTTACCCAATTGCAAGAAAACTTATTGCTTTCGCATGCATGCGGCACGGGCGATTATGTGCCACGCGAAGTAATAAAACTCATGTTATTGCTTAAAGTGCAATCGTTAAGCTACGGTAACAGCGGTGTGCAGTTAGTAACAGTAAATAGGCTTATTGATTTTTTTAATCTAGATATTTATCCCGTAGTTTATCAGCAAGGTTCGTTAGGTGCTAGTGGCGATTTAGCGCCTTTAGCCCATTTATGTTTACCCTTATTGGGCCATGGCGAAGTTTGGCAAAAAGATGGCGAACATTGGAAAATAGTACCCGCAATTGATGTGCTTAAGCAACATAATTTACAACCCATTGCCTTACAATCTAAAGAAGGATTGGCATTGATAAATGGTACACAATTTATGTTGTCGTATGCGGTGTATAATGTTATGATGGCGCAACGTTTATATGCCCAAGCTAATAAAATTGCTGCGGTTTCTATTGATGCATTTGATGCAAAGTTAGAGCCATTTTCGCCTCAATTGCATGCCGTACGTCCACATAAAGGACAGGTTGAAACTGCTCGCCAAATACGCGAACTTTTAGCCGATAGCGAAATTATAGCAAAGCCTAAAGTACAAGTGCAAGATCCATATGCTTTTCGTTGTATACCACAAGTGCACGGAGCAACTTACGATACCATTAACTATGTGGCCTCAGTTGTTGAAACCGAAATGAATTCGGTAACAGACAATCCCAATGTATTTGTTGCTGATGATTTGATTTTATCTGGTGGTAATTTTCATGGACAGCCATTGGCTTTAGTACTTGATTTTTTAGCAATAGCAGTAGCTGAGTTAGGCAGTATTAGCGAGCGCAGAACCTATCAATTAATTTCGGGTTTGCGTGGTTTGCCAGCCTTTTTAACACCTAATCCAGGATTAAACTCGGGCTTTATGATTCCACAATATTCTGCTGCAAGTATTGTAAGTCAAAGCAAACAATTGTGTACGCCTGCAAGTGTAGATAGTATTGTAAGTAGTAATGGGCAAGAAGACCACGTAAGTATGGGTGCTAATGCAGCTACAAAATGCTATAAAGTAATGCACAATACAGAGTGTGTTTTAGCTATTGAATTACTTAATGCTGCTCAGGCTTTAGAATTCCGTAAACCAGCAAAATCATCAACCCAAGTAGAAAAATTTGTGGCCGACTATCGCAACGTAGTTACGTTTAATGATGTTGATAGGGCTTTATACAAAGACATTGAAGCTTCGGTTAATTTCTTAAATGTAAATTAGCAATTAGGTTGAAACAGTTTGTTGCCATAATATCTTTATTTTTAGCACTTATTGTAAGTGCTAGTAAAAGCTATGTACCTAAAACTACATTGCTTAAAAAAGATAAAGTAGCACAACTTACTACCACGCCTTCGCATTTTACAGCAGTTGCTACCAAGCTTCAGGCGCAGGTTTCGCCACTTGTTATTGTAACATTTAAATCGAGCTTTAGTTATGTATACATACAGTTTAGTAACTTTAAGGCAGCTGTAAAATATACCTGTTACTTTAGTTTCTCTCGTAAAATAAAATCACTCCTATTTTCACCAACGTTTTTATTTGTTCGCGTTTTAAGGATTTAGAATACATGTTTTTTCTCACTAGCCTCAGGAGGTTTTAAAACATTTATTTTCTAAATCTTAGTTTAATTTTTTTATGAATAATCAAGAACAAAAACGCCAAGAGCGTGGTAATTTAATTGTGGGCATTGTATTTATGGTGATAATACTAATTGGCTTACTTGCTAATTTTTATATGAATTAAGAATAACTAAGCCAGCTATCTATTTAGGTGGCTGGCTTTTTTTCTTCATCAATTGTAATAATTGAGTTGATGTTGATAGAACACTTTTACTGGCCTTAATTTTAAACCAAATTGGTTTTATATAATTGAATAATCAGTAAAATAAGGGTGTTTGGATAATTTGTGTTGAGTTGAAATAATTGTACACTGCAATAAAATCTGTTGACATCATAGGATTTGAAAAGTTGATATTTGTGAAGGTTGAACCAAGTTGTGGTGTTTAACCATCAAACTAATTATAATACAACTTTATGAATACTACTCCAGAAGAATTGAACTTGTTTACGCTCCTTTTAAAAGGCGGTATTGTTATTATTCCTATTATTATTTTATCCATTGTAAGTATTTTCATCATTATTGAAAGGTGGCAAAATATTAGCAAGCGTGGTAAAATATCACCACGCTTAATACCTGAGCTAAACGATCAATTGCAAAACGGAAATATTAAAGCTGCACTTACACTTTGCGAAAGAGACCAATCGGCTGCTTCGCGTGTAATTTTAAGCGGACTAGAATCATTGGGTAAACCCATCAGAGAAATTGAAAGTATGATGGAAACTGCCGCACAAATTGAGATTGCCGAAATGGAAAAACGTTTAGGCTATTTAGGTTTAATTGCTGGTATTGCTCCCATGTTAGGTTTTATTGGTACAATCTCTGGTGTAATTAAAATTTTCTACAACATTTCACTTTCTGATAATATTAGTATAGGAATTATTGCAGGTGGTTTGTACGAAAAAATGATTTCGAGCGGAACGGGTTTAGTTGTAGGTGTGGTTTCTTATGCAGGATATCATATGCTAACCATGTTAATTGATAAAAATGTTCATCAAATACAAAAGCAAACTTTTGCTTTTATTAAGCTTATACAGCAGCCAACTGCTGATGGCAAGAAGAACTAGTATCAATAAAAAAAACACAGCAAATACTTTGTGTATTGCTCATTAACCTTTCATAAATAATTGCATGAAAATAAGAAGAAGTAAGCGTTTTGAAGCAGAAGTGTCAACACACTCTTTAAACGATATTATGTTCTTTTTGCTCCTGTTTTTCTTAATTGTATCAACAGTTGCAAATCCAAACGTTATAAAAATTTTACTGCCTAAATCAGAGTCGAATCAACAAATACAAAAGCAACCTATTACCTTAACCGTTACCGAGGATAAGCACTATTATTTAGACCAGCGCGAAGTTCCTTTTGAATCACTAGAACCCGAGCTTCAAAAGGCATCAACAGGTTTGGTTGAGTTAACTGTAGTGTTGCGTTTGCCTTACAACTTACAAATACAAGATTTGGTTGATGTGATGCAAATAGGTTCGCGCAACAAATTTAAAATGGTTTTAGCTACTGATAGAAAGTAGTGCTTTTTGCAGATAATAAAGTATTTTAGAGTACTAATTACTTGTTATATTATGCTAGGCAACTTTCGAAACTTATTATATACACTTAGTTTAACTCCCGCCTTGTTGGTTATTTATGGTAACCTACATGGCGGGTTTTCTGTTTGGTTAAATACCATTTATTTGTTAGGTGTACTGGCTACTTTAGAGTGGTTAATGCCATTGGTAAAAAGCAACCAACATACTGCCAAAGCAGATGTATTACCTAAATTTATTTTGCTGTTACATATACCTGCACAATTGGCTTGTTTACTTAGCTTTTTTATTGGTATACATGCAGGTTTATTGGCAGGCACTGCTGCTTTAGGTGCGGCTGTTAGCATGGGCTTAAACACAGGTTCGTCAGCTATTGTAGTGGCACACGAGTTTATCCATCAAAAAAATAAATTAGCCCAGTTTTTGGGTAAATGGTTGTTATTTACTGCAGGCAATTTTCAGTTTTATGTCGAGCATTTGCGCGTGCATCACAAATGGGTTGGTACCCCAACCGATTCGGCCTCGGCAAAGAAAAATCAAAGTTTATACAGTTTCTTTTTTAGCAGTACATCGGGTCAGTTTCTAAGTGCATTTCGGTTAGAAAATCAACGCATGAAAAAGGAGGGGCGTTACGCTTTTTCATTGCATCATTATGTAATTAGGCAGTTGGTTTTACATGTTTTGTTAGATACCGTTTTAGTAATTACTTTAGGTTGGGCAGCATTAGGTTGGTTTGTGTTACATTGTGTATTGGCTAATTTTTTATTAGAGTATGTTAATTACATTGAGCATTATGGTTTAACACGTGATGCTAAACAACGTACTACCGAACAGCACAGTTGGCAAAGCAATCAGCCTATTAGTCGATTTTTTTTGATTGATTTAAGTCGTCATGCCGATCATCATTATTATGCATCAAAACCATATCATACTTTAAGTACTTACGATAACAGTCCTGAATTGCCAAGTGGATATGCAGGCATGTTTGTGGTGGCCGCTATTCCTCCGCTTTGGTTTAAGGTAATGAACAAGCGTATTCCGTCTCTATAAATCCCCTACAATGCTCAAATATTTTTTAATCATCTTATGTTTTTTTATATCTGTTGATGTAGACGCACAAACAAAATTATCTTGTGCCGAAAAGTACATCAACAAGGGTGTTTTTGCACTCGCTGAAAACGAGTTGGATAATGCAGCAGGTGAGTCTAAACTTGCAAGATTACGTCTATACTGTGAGATATATTACTTAACGGGTAAACACCAACAATTATTAAAATCGGCCACTGAGTATTGGCAAAAGGCAAAGTTTGAAAAAGACTCTATTGCTCATAAGGTCTTTTATTACTTGCAACTTACAAAATATTATACAGCATTAATTCATGTCGATTCACTCGAGTATTATTCTCGTGCAATGTTTAGTTTATACAGAACATATAAGCCAAATAGTACATTTATTGATGTAAGCATGATATATGCCCAATATATGAATGCCGGTAGGAATTATTATTTTCCTGAAAAGTATCAATACTGTGATAGTCTGTTTTATTACTATAAAAAGCAATATGGCAACAGTAAAAGCTATAAGTTAGCTAAGTTACATTATATGGTAGGTTTAATGTATTTGCAACGATTTGAGCAGGCAAAATATCCAGGAAATAAAATACCTGCTTCTAAAATTAGCGCATACTTTTTAAAGGCAGAAACCGAATTTAAATATGCTATGCAAATTAGTAAAGATTTGGGTATACAACATTCTACACTCTATGCTCAGCCAAGTTCGGTGCTTTCTTTACTTTTTTACTATCGGGATTATCCTATTGAAAAATGTTTGCTTCAAATAAATGATGCAATCAATAGTATTAACCCGTTTGGTAATTCGAAGTACTTTTATGGACAAATGTTTGCTGTATATGAAGGCGCGTTAAACTGGAAAGTTAATTATCATTACAAATTGTATAAGCAGCAATCGAAAATACAACATCTAAGTTTAGCAATAGATGCCGCTAAAGAGTTGTTAATACTGCATAGAAAATATTATACAAACAGGATAATGTATGATTCTTATCGAGATGTATACAATACAAATCCATATTCAAAGCTATCTGGTTTATACTACGAGTTGTATAGAAAAACACATCATTTAAACTATAAGAAAAGAGCATTTGGATATGCAGAATATTTGAAACGCATAACCACCAAAATGGATACCACTTACAATAGCGTTATAGATAAAAAAGATTTCGTGTCTTACGACTCACTTTTACTTTATAGGCGACATGGCAGGTTGAATGATGAAACGAAAAGAGTTGATGAGTATATTGATACATTGTTATTAGATAGCTACTTGCCAAATGTTCAAAAACACTTAAAACCCAAGGAGGTGCTGTTTTATTTAAGTCCGGTGAATATTGCACTTGATTTTACTGACATAACAATAAAATGGGTAATTACCGCCAATAGCATTAAAGATACAATGCAGTCAATTCAGGTGCCTGAGGCAATTTCTGATATGTTATTTACAAGTGCACAAGCTAATGATGTGCATAGTTATAAAAGGGAAGCTTATTCTGCCTATCAACATGTTTTTGGCGATATGGTTAAGTATTTTCCTGTAAATATTACTCGATTATTTGTTAGCCCCACCTTTAGGCACAAAGTATTTAATTATGAGGCATTGGTTACCGATTCATCTGGTAATTCATTCGCTACGTTAAAATATTTGTTTAATAAGTATCCAATTTTTCATGTGCGTAATACCTCATTTATTGGAACTGATTATACTGTAAATGTGAGTAGAAAAAATCCTATAAATTTTATTGCTCCTAACTATACTGGAACCTTGTTTTCGGAGCTTCCAAACACACAAAAATTACTTGTTGAGTTACAAAAATGTAATTATATAAATGCAAGTTCATCTGATGGTTGGGTAGGAGAAGTACTTCACTATTCAGGTCATATAAGTGCGGCTAGTGGCGTAAGTAATTTGTCGTGTTTTTGTATTGGAAATTCCAAATTAACAGTAGCCGAATTAATGAAGGAAAATACGGTTAAGCTCGCCTTAGTGCAGGGTTGTCAATCAGCAAGCGGAAGGCACATGATAAATATGTCTCAAGAAGGTATTAGTAAGCAGTTATTTAACCAAGGAGTTAATACTGTACTTTCTACAGTATGGCCAATTGATGATGGGGCATCATCTTTAATTATGCTTGATTTGTATAAAAACCTACCAAATACGGATGTTGCTCATGCGTTAAAAATAGCTAAACAAAATGTATTTAATCAAGGATATTACAATCCAATTTATTGGCTTGGTATGTATTATGAAGGTGCTCCAGTTACCGTAGCAATTGAAGAAAATTATAATTTATTTAATTGGTTTATGGTATCAATTAGTATCTTAATAGTTGTATTATTATTCAGATATATAGTTAAGTAATTGATTTCTTTTTGCCTCCAAGTCGGCAAAATAAAGTGGTTGAGTTAATATAGATTTGGCCTTTTCTGGTTGGTTATTGGTTATAAATAAATAGGCCATCCAAAGGTTTGCTTTTTCTCTGTAATATCCCGTTGATACTTGGTTGTAAAATAAAAGGGCCTTATCTGTATTACCAAGTTTAGTGCTACAGTAGCCTTTAAAATATAAAGTAGTGTCGTTACTAGGTTTATGGTTTAGCAATTCCATTGCGCTGATGTAGTTATTGGTATTAATAGCATTCATAACTTGGTCGTAGGTTTGGGGCGCGTTCATAAACACAGGTAAACCATTTTCTATTGGCATCATGTTTTTCAACCTGTTTTTATTAAGGTATTGCTTAATGCCAATTGTAAAGGCCATTAACAAAAGTATAGCCGCAGCTACGGGCCACATTTTTAAAGTATACTTGGGCTTAAAATTTTTATTTTCTTTTTCCCATTTAATACCTGCTAATATTTCTTGGTAATGAGGGTTTTGCTTAATTTTAAGTTCAAGCTCCAATCGTTCATCAGCAGTTAGCAGATTTTCTTCGTAGGCTATAAGCTGTGCTGTAACATCTGTGTTTTTAAAGTTTTTCATACCATAATTTAAATTTAGATTTTGCATCAGAAAGTGTATTTTTTACCGAGTGGTACGATATGCTTAGTTGTTCTGCTATTTCTTGGTTTGTATACCCGTTAATATGTAATAAAAGTATTTCGCGCTGTCTGGGCGCAAGTTTATTTGTTATTACCAGTAAATCATTTTTATGAGTAGTGTCTGTATTTATTGATGGAGATGTAAAAAACAACTGTTGCACAATACTCTTTCTTCGCTGTTGTTTTCTTATTTGGTCTAAGCACAAGTTTCTTAAAATACAAAACAATACAGCCTCTTCATATCCATTTGCATCCAAAAACAGTAAACTTCTTTTTTCATCATCAAAACAAAGCAGCTTTTCGCAAAAATCCGCTACACAGTCTTCGGCTAAACTTTTGTCTTTAGTAATACTTAGTGCAAAGTAATACCAGCCTCGTTTGTAGTGTTGGTAAATTAATTCAATGCTACCAGTTACAAAATAGCTATGTATGGCAGTTTCATTAGGTTTATTTTCAGGAGTATCCAAGTTTTTTATCATGGGGCTGTTATACAAACAGTACAATAGCAAATGTAATACGTTACTACAATAATTAGCAACCTGAAATTATAGTTCAGTAAGTGCAAATAGATTTGAAACCCCATGAATCTTGAAAAGTTAGAGTCTTTACACAAATTAATTGTAGCCGGC
This sequence comes from uncultured Chitinophaga sp., assembly GCA_964545895.1. Classification (GTDB taxonomy): domain Bacteria; phylum Bacteroidota; class Bacteroidia; order UKL13-3; family UKL13-3; genus UBA6183. The sequence goes on from CAZJHS010000006.1 coordinate 12,435, forward strand.
AGAGCACGTAATACCAAAGATATAGCGCGTGTGCTAAATGTTTCAGAACGCATGGTTTTTAATTATATGAATTACCTGCGCGATGAGCTAAATGCCCCATTGGTGTACGATAGAAATGTAGGATACTATAGATATACAGAAGATGGTGGATTGAGTTTTAAGTGGAATACAAAAGATGACTTAACAAATAGATAGAACCCTAATTAATAATAACTAATAAAATAAATATATGAAATTAAAAGTAATCTTTGGTGCAATACTCACGGTTATATCGAGTTTTGACCTTCTATCTCAAAATTTACCAAGTTACGTTCCCGCAAATGGTTTAGTGGGTTGGTATTCTTTTAATGGCAATGCAATTGATGCCAGTGGAAATGGTAATAACGGAACTGTTGATGGAGCAACACTAACAACAGATAGGTTTGGTAATCTTAATCAGGCATATAGTTTTGATGGAGTTAATGATAAGATAATAGTGCCGAATCCACAGCAACTTGGGAATAATCCAACTAATCTAACCTATTCCTTTTGGATAAATTTTGACACATTGCAAACCGGAGCGAATAATTATTATTCATATCCTATTATATCAAAACGACACTTAAACAATGGTTATGATTGGTGCACTGTTGCAATTAGGCATTCTGATCTAAAATTAGAATTTTTTAAAGACGATATGTTGTATTCTGGGGCTAATAGGTGCACCACTCAATCAATTATTAACAATTGGATGTTTTACACTTGTGTAAAAAAGAATGACAGTTTATTCTTATATGCTAATGGGCAATTAGTTGATTCCAAGTTTGATAGTTATATTCTAGGCGGCTCACCACAAGATTTAATTTTTGGATGGCAAGGGGCATGGAACAGCTATTATAAAGGTAGTATTGATGATATTGGTATTTGGAACCGTGTATTAACACAACAAGAAATAACTATACTTTACAAATTAAATTGTCCTAACGATTTAAGTATTGCACCAATAACCAATCCAATTCAAAAAGGTTCAACTGTCAACTTAACGGCAATAACATCCGATTCTAATATGAGTTTTATTTGGCAAAGTGATTTCAACCAAGGATTTCAAACGCTAAATAATTATGGTAATTATTCAGGAGTAAACACAGATAAGATGGTTATATCAAATGTTAGATTATCTAATCACTTACAGCCAATAAGAGTAATTTCAATGTCTGAAAACTGTGCTGATACTTCCAATACAGTATTTTTAGTTCTTGCTGATACATGTATAAATACAATTTATGATACAACACTAATATCAGTAACTGATACATTAATGATTAAGGCTGTACTAACTGGTTTAAATAATCAAAAAATAATAAATGAAATTAAAGTATTCCCTAATCCTACTAACTCACATATTTATATTGATAATGGCAACTTCAGTTTAATGCAAGATTATACAGTTAATATATCCAATAGCCTTGGCCAAGTTGTATTTAATCAAAAAATAGACAAGCAACAGTTTTATATCGATTTATCAGGTTGGTCGGGTACCGGAACTTATGTGTTACAAATTATTGATAAGGATGGTATAATCATTGAAACGAAAAAAATAATTCTGAATAATTAAAAAATTAATTCGGGTTTAAACTTTTCGAAATAACCTAGTATAATAAATAAAAAACACAATTATTATGAAAACCTTAAAAATTGAAGTACACAGAATCACAGGAAAGCCTCCACACAAAATGACCCTCACATTCTTAGGAGGCCCAAATGATGTTAAAATTATATCACAAATTAGCGAAAAAGAATTTCAATCGCTAGTAGAGAATGGCTATTTACCAAACTCATCAACAGCAGCATTTAATAAGGACTGTCATGCAGAACATAGACCGTGCGTAAAATATAACGAAGACCCTACTGGCTGTGAAGAATCAATAAAGGAGATATAGATCATTTATTTTGGTGACTTTGCTCTACAGGTTAAGAAAACAAGTCAACTAACTATTCTGCAATCTGCTCCAATAAATACACCACGCTCTAGTAAATTGTATAAAATAACATTAAACACCTATCTAAATTTAACATGAATATCTATTTTAACGATTGCGAAACTGCAAAAATATTTAGAAACACTATCGTAGATGTTGCTAAGAAATTGAACTTACAAGACATTGATTGGAAAACAACCCATGAATTGTATCTTGAAATCAAACAAAGTGGCCATCAGATATTAAATGCACTGGATAATTACCTAATTCAGCATTTGGCTTGGATTGCATTTATTCAAGTATATCACTATCGTTCAGGATATGACCCTAACGAACAGCGTGAACTGAACAGGTTAGTAAAATTACGGAATACTGCAAGAGCAGACTTAAAACACTTAATCTAGCCCCAAACATTTTACCTCAAATCTCTCCATTCATCCATCAACCAACTATATTGCAACTAATATTATTTTATAACCATGATACTGAATAAACTCACCGCGTTATTTGTTTTAATGTGTTTGGTAGGTTTTGCTCAAGCAAGGATAATACCTGTTGGCACAGGCAAAACATACACATCCATACAATCTGCAATTAATGCTGCCCAACATGGCGATACCGTTTTGGTAGATGAAGGTACCTACAATGAAAATATCAATTTTTCTGGAAAAAAAATCGTGGTAACTTCTACGCTAAGTAAATCTGAACTTTACAGCAAAAATAGCAAGACAATCATATCAGGATTAGGTAATAACAGTGTTGTAACATTTGAAAACAATGAAGATTCTAGTACTATGTTACTTGGTTTCACTATTCAAGGGGGGTATCATCCTGAATTTGGCGGTGGTATAAATATCAGAAAAGCCTCACCCAAGCTGAGTCATTTAGTTGTTGTGAATAACCAATCTGGATTTTATGGTGGAGGAATTTATCTTGATAGTTCGTTTTCAGTATTGAAAAATTTGGATGTTAAATATAATTATTCAGCCAATAGTGGTGGTGGTATTGAAATACACAAAGGCTCTCCTAAGCTAACTGAAATAAATATCATGTACGACTCTGCTTTTACTAAAGGAGCTGGAATAGAAATTGCCTATGGCTCGAGTGCTGAACTGGTTCGAGTAAATGTACTATTCTGTGGCATCACTGACACTATATCACTGTTAAACGCAGGAGCTGGTGGGGGAATAATGATATGGACAAATGCAGTACCTATTTTAACAGATGTAAATATAGGAATGAACTCTGCCAAATCAGGAGCTGGCTTAGCTTGTTGGTATTTTGCAAAACCAGTTATTAATAATGCTACAATATACTTAAATAATACACGTGGCACATCTAATTTGTCAAGTAATGGTGGCGGTGGGGGTATTGAATTGTGGGAGTCAGAAGCTTTGATTAAGAACACTGTTATTTACCAAAATAAAGCTTCAAAAGGAGGTGGGATATTTACTACTCAAAGTAATTATGATTCAGAAATTGGACGAATTAAAATTGTCAATTGTACAATTGTAGATAACGAAGTAAGTGATGTTAACGGAGGTAGTTGTGCTTATGTTTGGGGAGAAAACATAAGTTTTACCAATAGTATTCTTGTTAAATCATCCACTGCTAATAACTCCATTAATATATATTTAGCAGATACAGTAAGTTTCGACCATAACATCATACAAGGCGGTTTATCAACCATTACTGGGCAAACCAATAAAATACGCTCAAATATTCAAACTTATACACAAGATCCTTTATTAATTAATGGTTTCAGACCTTCTGTTGGATCTATTGCAATTGATAATGCCAAAGGAGACACAACAGGCGCAAATCTTTACTTTAAAGATGTGGACGGGAGGCCAAGGGTAATTGGCTGTAGTTTAGATATTGGTGCAGCAGAACTGTATTACCAATTACCTAAACCCAAAGTTAACATTATTGGCGACAGTGTAGTTTGTGCAAACTCAACCGGAGTACTTAGGGCAGATAGCACTTATTGGGGCAAAATTAAGTGGAATAATGCATCACCAAATAATACTATACAAGTAACAAATACTGGAATTAATTTTTATTTAGTAACCGATACTTCAAAGTATAACTGTGAATTGATAAGTGATACTTTTTCTTTTAAATTTTATCAAGATATGAGCAATTTGGCATCAACCAAACTTGATGAAAACATTTATTTATCTCCATATAAAAACACCACTTGGTATAAATACCCCAACACTACTGCATATAGCTTAAACGACACATTACGGGTCAGTGAAGCAGGCATTTATTATGCAATAGGAAACGATATAAATGGATGCAATGCAACAAGTGATACACTAAAGATAAATGGTGTTGGTATTAACAAATTAGTAAATAATTCAAATCCTTTGCTTCAACTTATTCCAAACCCTTCAGAGGGAAAAGTTAAATTAGTAGGATTAAATAACGGTGCAGTTGTTATTCATGTATACAACACAATCGGACAGTTGATTCTTAACGGCAGCATAAATAATAATGCCGAATTTATCTTTAATACTGAACTTAGTGCGGGACAATACCTGGTAATATTCCAACGAGAAAATGGAGAATACCTCGGTAATCAGAAGTTATATTTACAACGATAATATCATAGGTAGTCATTTTACAACTTTACCCCACTCTCAAAAGGCCCCAATCGGGGCCTTTTGTCGTTTCCTTGCTTTGTCTTACTTTTGCCCAAAGACATACATTATGCTAAGATCAATGACCGGCTACGGTCAGGCCGAAATAGATACCGAACGTTATACGGTAAAAGCCGAATTTAAATCGCTTAACAATAAATTTTTAGAGTTAAACCTGCGCATGCCCAAAGTGTGGCAAAGCAAAGATCACGAGGTAAGAAAAGAACTTACTAAGTTGGTTGAGCGCGGTAGTTGCCAGGTAAATATAAACGTACAGTTTAAACGTGCCGAAGACAAAGTAATGCCCGTTAATAAAGATGTGGCTACTTATTATTTAAAAGAGCTTTCGGAGGTTTGCGCACAAGCTGGTATTAACCAACAAATGTTAGCAGCTAACTTATTGCAAATGCCTAATTTGTTTCAGCCGGTAGAGGATGAAAACAATGAGGATGATGTTAAAACTTTATTGCACGTAATTAATTTAGCGTTTAATGAGTTTGAAAAATTTAGGGTAAAAGAAGGTAACATGCTTGCTGATGAATTGGCTCGCATGACAAATGCTATTTTACATTTAGTAGATGAAGTAGAAGCATTAGACCCAGAAAGAATGCAAACCATACGTGGCCGCATTGATGGTGAACTAAGCCAACTAAAAGAAGAGAACTGGGATAAAAACAGGTTTGAGCAAGAGTTAATTTACTACATTGAAAAGTTAGATATAAGCGAAGAAAAAACACGCTTAATACAACACTGCAAGTACTTTTTAGAGACCATGAAAACTAAATCGGCTGGTAAAAAGTTAGGTTTTATTGCGCAAGAAATGGGTAGAGAAATTAATACCATTGGTAGCAAAGCTAATCACTTTAAAATACAGCAACGTGTGGTAGAAATGAAGGATGAGCTGGAGAAAATTAAGGAACAAATAAACAACATTATTTAGGTTAGTTTTTACAGCCTACATCATTCAATTGAGTTATAATAGATGAGCAGTAACACCAACAGTACTGATACCACCAATACACCACTTAACAAGGTTGTTATTTTTTGTGCACCTTCTGGTTCAGGAAAAACAACTATTGTAAAACACTTACTACAAGTAAATCCGCACTTGGCATTTTCGGTAAGTGCTTGTACACGCAGCAAACGTGCAAACGAGGAGCATGGTAAAGATTATTATTTTTTATCGCACGAGGAGTTTAAAACGCGAGTTGATAACCATGAATTTTTAGAGTATGAAGAAGTTTATGGTGGTAATTTTTATGGCACTTTAAAATCAGAAATCGATAGAATTTGGGCCTCAGGTAAAGCCGTTATTTTTGATGTGGATGTAGTAGGCGGATTAAATATAAAAAAGTACTTTGGCGATAAAGCCTTGGCTATTTTTGTTAAACCACCAAGTGTAGAAGTGCTTGAAGAAAGACTTCGTTACCGATCAACAGAAACCGAAGAAACCATACGTACCCGTGTTAATAAAGCAGTAAGCGAGCTTGGTTTTGAAAATAAGTTTGAGGTAGTATTGCTCAATGAGCACTTGGAAAAAGCCTTGGCTAAGGCCGAAACTTTAGTAACTGATTTTTTAAATAAATAGTTTGTATGAAAATTGGTTTGTTTTTTGGCTCATTTAATCCGGTACATACAGGCCATTTATTAATTGCCAATTACTTTGTTCAATTTACTGATATTGATAAAATATGGTTTATCATATCGCCCCAAAATCCGTTTAAAGCGAGTGATACTTTGCTGCACGAAACAGTGCGTTTAGAAATGATGCAATTGGCCATAAATGGTGATGAGCGTTTTAAGGCCAGCGATTTTGAGTTTAACTTACCGCGCCCATCTTATACCGTAAATACTTTAGCAGAGCTTTGTAAGGCATTTCCTAACGATACTTTTGTGCCCATTATTGGTGGCGATAATTTACAATCATTTCATTTATGGAAAGATTACGAAACCATACTTAACCAACACCAAGTTTTTGTATATCGCAGGGCAGGCTATCACGAAAATCCGTTGTTGGCCAATCATCCAAAAATAAAAATATTTGAAGTGCCTTTGCTTAACATTTCATCAACTTACATACGCGAAATGTTGCAGGCCGGAAAGTCGGTTAAATACCTAGTTCCCGAGAAGGTAGAAGCGTATATTAAGGAGCATAAGTTATACCAACATCAACCCTAATTACTAACAACACACGGACCATAGGTTAGCGTGAACGGATTCATGTGAACGAAGTTGTTTCCTCATTCTTTATGGCATACTTTAGAATATTATTTTCTATTTCTATCAGAACTTTTTGCCTTTATAAATATCATTAAAAAATAAGCTATCAGCTCTTATTACAAACTGAACTGAATACGAAGTATCATGAGGTTTATTAATATTCCAATTACGTGTGTAATGGCCTTTTACTAAAATGGTTTGTTTATCTAACTTATAACTGCTTACAAAGATTAAGTCTAATGAGTCAATGTATTCATAAAAAGTATCATTGGTAAATTCTATTAGATTTGGTCCCATAGCAAGTGGTCCGCGCCAATTACCAATTAGTGGATTTATTGGTGTTTCAATTGGTTCATTTTTTTTACAGCTGGTTAAACCAACTATAAATAACAATAGTATTATAATGTTTTTCATTTACGATAGAAGTTATAATAGTGTAATCTCTCGGGTGTTTGTTATAACGATGTTAT
>CAZJHS010000006.1:19827-54124 GCA_964545895.1 uncultured Chitinophaga sp.
TACGATAGAAGTTATAATAGTGTAATCTCTCGGGTGTTTGTTATAACGATGTTATATCTTATTGGTGCAGATAAAAGCACTCGCAGGATTGTGACCTTTATCTGTAATACATTTTCTAGGGAATTGTTCTGTTATCATAAGAATAGCTTATGTACAAAACAAGCAAAAAAGTTGTATTGTTTATCTTAATTTATACTTACAAATTACCCAACATCAACCCTAATTACTCAGCACCAACGGCAATGTGGGTATTGTTTACCTCAATCGTATCGTTAATCAATTTGTCAGCTAAATCAGTAGCTACAATTTTATATTTAGGCAATTCTATATAATATATTTTACCAGCAGGTACTGTTAAACTTTTACTTTTTAACCAAGGATTTAATACTTTAAGTAATTTATAATTACACCCGTTATCCAAACTGTATTTAGTTAAATCGGAAATGCTGCGTGTAACCTTTACTTTTACGGTTGGTATTTGCTGATACTTATGCGCATTAATTACATTAAAACCATAATTGCTGGGGCGTTCCATAATTTCTTTTATAGCTAATGTTCTGAAAACATAGCGAGATGTTTCGGTATTCAATAGTAAATCGTAGTAGTTATTTACACCTTGTTGTTGCAATTGCTTGCGCACCCCATCAATACCCATATTGTATGATGCAGCTACCAAAGCCCAACTATTAAAAACAGCATAGGCTTCTTTAAAATAACGGCAAGCAGCTTGGGTTGATTTTTCAATGTGATACCTTTCATCAACCTCTGTATTAATTTCAAGCCCGAAGTTTTTAGCGGTACCATCAAGCATTTGCCAATAGCCGGCAGCACCCGCTGGCGACACTACATTTTGTAAACCACTCTCGGCCAAGGCTAAGTATTTCATATCATCAGGTATGCCTTGCTGAGCCAATATTTGCTCAACCAATGGAAAATATTTGTACGCGCGTTTAATCATTAAAAGAGTTTGCGATTGCCAGTATACGTTGGTAAGAATTTCTCTATCGTAGCGCTCTTGTATATCAAAATCATTTAAGGGAACAACTTCGCCTGCAAACACCAATTTATTGGGTGCAGCTAGCGAATAAATTTTGTAGTACGTTTCAAATTCTTTTTGCTGTTTATCTTCTTCGGTTAATGATGCATGAATAAATACACCACCCATAAAGGCCATTAAGAGTAATAAAACAATAAATCTAATTTTTGTAGTAAACATGCCCTCAAAGATAAGAGCTTAGATTTTAATACCTATGGTATTGAAATAATGTGGCATTGCCATTACTTTGCTGTTACTAAACTAATTTTTATGAAAATACTTAAACGCATAGGATGGATAGTTTTGGCATTGGTGGCCATTATATCTTTAGTCGGACTTTTTTTGCCAAGCAAGGTTCATGTGGAGCGCAGCATCATAGTTAATCAAACCGCAGAGGTTCCGTTTAATTTGGTAAACGATTTAACCAAATGGAATTTATGGAGCCCTTGGTATAAAATGGATTCGTTAGCACCTTATGTATTTGCTGAAATAACAGCAGGTAAAGGAGCAAGTTTTTCGTGGACAAGTAAGCACCAGCAAGTAGGTACAGGTAAATTAACCATACAAGAGAGTGTACCCAATAGTTTGCTAAAAATTGAGTTAGCCATGCAAGATTGGGATGCTTCTGAAATTGAATTTACATTTATACCAGCAGGTGACGGAACTAAAGTTACTTGGAGTATGAACAGCGATATGGGTTACAATGTAATTGGACGCTGGTTTGGGTTGATGATGGATGCCATGATGGGTGATGATTTTGAAAACGGATTAGCAGATATTAAAAGAGTAAGTGAAGCGACTCCTGCAACAGAAAAAGTTGCTGGATTTGAAGTGCAAATTTTAAATATGCCAGAAATCATTTTTGCAAGCATTGCTCACTCAAAAGTGGAGGCTAACCAAATAGGTATGAAAATAGGGGAGAGTTTATTTAAATTAGATGGATACCTAAAGGAAAATAAAATAAGCATGACAAGCTATCCATTTACCATGTGGAAAGATCCAGCTAATTTTAGTGTGTGTTTACCCGTTGCTAAATTTTTTAAGCCTACTGCTGAAATTGTTTGTGGTAAAATAGATTCGGGTAAAGCTGTTGTGGTAAAATATTATGGAGCATACGAAAAAACTTATCCTGTTTATATGGCCATGGATGCTTATATGAAATCAAAACAATTAAATCCAATTGGTGCCCCTCGCGAGGTTTATGTTACCGATCCTATGATGGAAAAAGATACCGCAAAATGGTTAACTGAAATTATTTTCCCGGTTAATTAGTTTCATAGCAATTAATAAATAAAAAAGGCTTCCAGAACTTGATTCTGGAAGCCTTTTTTATTTGGTAGAAATAACTTTACTTTTTACTCACCATTGTTTCGGCCAATTTAACGGCTTCGTATAAATTTACAATACCACCTGTTTGGCAAAGTGTAGTCATTTTTACTTTCTTTTTAGCACCAGGCTGCAATACTTTACCTTTAACCTTAATAGCAGATTGCATAATAATTGTTTTTACTTGCTCGGCTGTTAATTGCGGATAGTAACTACGTATTACTGCAGCTACACCAGCAGTTACCGGTGCTGCCATACTTGTACCATCATAGCTAGCATATTTACTTTCTGGTATACACGAGTAAATATCTACACCAGGTGCAAACACATCAACATTACTTACTGCATAATTACTAAACGGTGCCGTTATTTTCTTTTTAGTTGTCCAGTTTGATGCACCTACTTCAATCCAATTTGAAGCATTGTAGTTGGCAATTTTATCGTTAGGGAAATTATTTTCTACATCGGTATTTTTACTATCGTTACCAGCAGCGTGTACCAATAAAACATCTTTACTTAATGCATACAACACAGCTGCATCTACTGCACTTTTGTATGGCGAAAACGATTTTCCAAAACTCATGTTAATTACCGTAGCACCATTATCAACTGCATATCTAATAGCGTTAGCTACATCCTTATCACGTTCATCGCCATCAGGCACCACACGTAATACCATAATTTTTACGTTATCGGCCACACCATTCATCCCTACATTATTATTACGCACAGCACCAATAATACCAGCAACGTGGCTTCCATGTTCGCCATTTGGACTGCTTACTTTATTGTTTCCATAATATCTTTCGGTGGTGTTAGTGTAATTATCGCCCACAATACTGCGCGAATCAAAATCCACGTTGTAATGAAAATCAACAAACTTGCTAATTTGTTCTTTAGCACCATCAAGCTCTTTGCTCATGGCACTTAACTTAAGTTTACCACCTTTAAAAATTCCAGGTTGTTTTAACAATGTTTGTTTTACCATACCATCGTTTTTACCAGTTGGGGTGTATCCTTTCACATCATCTATGGTAACATCATCCTTGCCCATTTTTTTAGCCATGGTGGTTAAACCACTTGCTAATGCCGAGTAAATATTATTGTACATAGTATACTCGTTAAAGCCTTTTAAAAATTGTGCTTTTATAGCTTGGTATTCTTTGTATTTTTCGCGCTCGGGGCCATCAAACTCATTGCTATCGCGTTTACCATATTTGGCATCAAGCTCTTTATACAAGCGGGTTAATTCTAAATTATCTTCGGCTACGTTTTTACCATCAGCACCACCAATAAAATTCCAACCATTCACATCATCTACATAACCATTGTGGTCATCATCAATGCCATTGTTTGCCACCTCGCCTGGGTTAACCCAAATTACAGGTTTTAAATCCTCGTGATTTACTTCTGTGCCACCATCAATTACAGCTACAATTACCGTTTTACTGGTTTTGCCTTTAAGCAATTCGGAATAGGTACGCTCGGTACTTACACCAGGTACTTTATTTTGTTTAGGGTCTAGGTTAAACCAGTTGTCGGGTGCAGCTTTTTGTGCAAATACAAACATGGTTTGCGCACATATAGCTAATAATAAGAATGATTTTTTCATGAAATAAAATTAATGCGGAAAAATAGGCATTGCCAAGTGCAATACCATACGCTTTACATAAGTGGAAAATTGAGGTTATAAAATATCAATAATTAATTGTGGCGGACGACCAATAATGGCTTTGTTTCCCTTAATTACAATAGGTCGCTCAATTAAAACAGGATTTTGCACCATTAAGTCAATATATTGTTCATCGGTTAAAGTGGCTGTTTTGTATGGCTTAAATACCTCTTCGTTTTTTCGTATCAATTGTAAAGGTTTAACGCCTAACTGCTTTATTAATTTTTTTAGGGTTGATGCCGTGGGAGTGTCTTTTAAATACTCTACCACTTCTACCTCTTGATTGTTTTCTTGCAACAGTTGTAATGCCTCACGACTTTTACTGCAACGTGGGTTATGGTAAATTGTAGTTTTCATGGTAAAAACAAAGTTTAAGGATTAATCAAACAAAACCAAAAATTAGGCAAAACGGAAAGTTTATAAAAAGCGAAAGCCCGGATTTCTCCGGGCTTCACCCTAGCCTATGAAACAAATTGCACCTCTACTCAAAAGTGCAATATTTTAAATCGAATTTAAGTTGCGGTCAGTTGCATCTGAAACGCACAACAAAGATAGTTTTTATTTAAAGTTTGTCCAGTTTTTTTTCGACTTTTTTTGTCAATTTCTGGTAACAAAACTTGTTGCAATTAACTGCTATTAATACCGTTAAAGTTGCTGATTAATGATTTTTTGAACCCATTTTTAATCTCACCTTCAATCCTTCAACTGCATATAACATAACAGGTACAAGAATTAAAGTTAAGAAAGTTGCGAATCCTAAACCAAAAATCATGGTCCATGATAACGGGCCCCAGAATGCTACACTATCACCCCCAAAGAAAATATGAGGATTGCCTGTTGCAAACAATTCGGCAAAATCAATATTTAAACCAACAGCCAATGGCACTAAGCCAAGCATGGTAGCCGTAGCGGTAAGTAATACTGGTGTCATGCGTGTGCGGCCTGCTTCAATAATGGCATCACGGTATGGCATACCTTCTTTAATAAGTATTTCGGTAAACTCAACCAATAAAATACCATTACGTACCACAATACCTGCAAGCGCAATAATACCCACACCAGTCATCATTACTGATATTTCCATATTAAATATCATAAACCCTAAAAATACACCAATCAAGCTCAAGAAAATTTCGCTGATAATAATAACAGGTTTTGAAATAGAGTTGAACTGTGTTACTAAAATCAAGAAAATTAAACCGAATGAAACTAAAAGTGCAGTTCCTAAAAACGCGCCAGTTTCTTTTTGTTCTTCTTGCTCGCCACCCATTTTTAGGGTAACACCTGTTGGGATATTATATCGTTTTAAAACTTTATCAAGTTTAGCCACAATTTGGTTAGCGTTATAGCCATTTAACACGTTTGATGAGATAGTAATAATAGGTTGATCATCTAACCTTTTAATACCACCAAATGTATTGGCATATTTTACTGAAGCTACCGATGATAATGGAATTTGACGAATTTGTCCACCCATATTCATATCGCGGTAAGTAATTTTTAAATTCATGATGGCTTCAATACTTGCACGTTGGTTTTGTTGGTAACGCAGCATAATTGGATACTCATCATTAGCATCTTTTAGTTTGCTTACTTCTTTACCAAATACAGCTGTGCGCAACTCGCCACCAATTTGTGCCGTACTAATACCTTCGCGGTTTGCACGCTCTCTATCAACTTCTACAACTAACTCAGGTTTGTTACTTTGTACATCCGATTTTAACTCTTCAACACCTGGTATGGCCAACGAGTCAAGGTACTTTTTCAAGTCTCCACCAACTTTAATTAATTGGTTAATATCATCGCCTTTTATTTCAATTGAAATTGGTTTACCTGTGGGTGGTCCGCTTGATTCTTGTGCAACTATAATTTCGGCACCTGGTATACCTTTGGTTGCATTACGTATTAAATCTAAGTACTGAGCGGTTGATTCGCCATTACGTTCGCTAAACTCAACAAAGGCTACAGTAACTTTACCTAAATGTGGTGTTGGGCTAAAATTATACTCAAACTGTGAAGGGTCGTTTGCGCCTACCGCTACGTTTGAAATAACCGACTCTACAATAGGATTATCAGTACCAATTACTTTAAAAACACGATCCTCAATAATCTGTGTAATCGAATCAGTATACTCAGCTGATGTACCTGTAGGTAAAGTAATGTAAGTATAAATAAAGTTCGGATCTGCTTTAGGGAAAAATACCACTTTAGGTTTAACCAATGCTACTAACACAAAAGTTAAAATAAACAATCCAACGGTACTAATCATTAACCATCTTGGGCGGGTACCAACCAATGCCCACTCCATAAAACCTTTGTAAAAGTTTTGTACACGTGGCCATTTGTCTTCTTGGAAATTTCTAATCCATTTCCACAACACAAAACGGTTAAGCGAGTACAATCCAAACATAACCACTGCAAAATTACCTAATGCAAAGTTTTTAGTGATGTACGACAATAGAGCAATGGCACCAAAAATAATAGCCGTAATACGGTAGCCTTTTTTATTGGTACGCACTTTATGTTCTTCTTCGTGGGTTTTCATAAAATCAACAGCAAATACTGGGTTGATGATATAAGCCACCACTAGTGAAGCCAATAAGGTAATAATTAAAGTTATGGGTAGATAAACCATGAATTTACCAATAACACCTTGCCAAAATACCAATGGAATAAATGGTGCTAAGGTTGTCATGGTACCCGAAAATACAGGTAAAAACACTTCGCCTGCGGCTAGTTTAGCTGCCTTTTTAATGGGCACTTTACCATTACCAAAAATACGATGCGTATTTTCTACTACCACAATGGCATCATCAACCACAATACCTAATGCTAATAAAAACGAGAAGAGCACAATGAAGTTTAGTTTGAAACCGATAGCCGGGAAAACCATAAATGCTACAGCACACGATAGCGGAACCGACATGGCCACAAATAGCGCATTGGTAGTTCCCATAAAGAACATTAAGATTACAGTTACCAGTATAAAACCAATAATAATGGTGTTAATCAAATCGTGTAAAGTAACACGTGTTTTTGATGATTGATCTCCGGTAATGGTTACTTTTAAACCATCAGGAAAAATATCTTTTTCGTAACGGGCAGAAATCTCACGAATTTTATCAGAAGCACTAATTAAGTTTTCGCCACTACGTTTAATTACGTTTAAGCTAATTACATTTTTATGCTCTAAACGGGCGTAACTTTCTTTCTCTTCGTATGCATCTTTAATTTCGGCAATGTCTTTTAAATAAACCACTGCACCGGTAGAACCACGAATTACAATATCACCTAATTTGCTGGCATCTTTATACTCGCCTTTAACGCTAATAGAACGTTTTAAACCGTCCATATCAATCAAGCCGCCACTAATGGTCATGTTTTCGTACTTAATGGCATTTTCAATATCCATAAAAGTAATATTGGCCACTTGCATTTTATACATGTCAGCTTCTACCTGAATTTCGCGCTCTAAAGCACCCACCATTCTGGCTTCGGTAATCTCTTTTAGTCCTTCAATTTCCTCTTGTAAATCTTCGGCATAGCCTTTCATTTTATCAAGCGGAAAATCGCCACTAACGTGTACCTGCATAATAGGCATTTGCGATACGTCAATATCGCGCACTTGCGGATCTTCAGGTAAGTTTTTAGGTAAATCATTTTTAGCTTTATCTACCGCATCTTTTACGCGCTGTAAGGCTAAATCTACATTCTGATCGGTGTTAAACTCTACGTTAATTACCGAAAAATCTTGTACCGAATTACTCTTAACTTTTTTAACACCAACAATGGTTTTAATTTGTTTTTCAATTTGCTTAGTAACCAATTGCTCCATATCTGTTGGCGAAGTACCAGGGTATATGGTAGTAATTAATATACTAGGGAATTTTATTTCGGGAAACTGCTCTTTAGGCAAGCTGTTGTAGGTAAACAAACCTGCCAACGTAATGATAATAGTAACAATGTAAATACTTGTTTTATTATCAATACTCCAACTAGAGGGTTTAAACTCTTTTTGTGTATCGTGCATATTATTTTAGTTTAAATAATGATATAAATAGAGGTTGTGCGCAGTGATTAAAATTTCAACACTTGGCCTTCAGCTAAATCTTGGAAACCAGTTGTAATAACTTGGTCACCTTCGTTTAGCCCACTTAGTATTTCGGCCGAGGTAGCGTATGTTTTACCAACAGTAACAATTGCTTTTTTGGCTACTAATTTGTTGCCTTCTTTTACTGCAACAAATACTACTTTTTCTCCATCTAAATCTTGTATTACGTTAATAGGAACTACAATGCTGTTAGCTTTTTCGTAATCAATAATTTTTACCTCAGCAACCATATTTGGATGTAAATCTGCATCACTTGGCAAGCCAATTTCTACATTAAAAGTGCGGGTAAGTGGGTTGATTGATTTTGATGAGTACGTAACCTTTGCTTGCATGTTTTTGTTAATATCAGGGAATACTAAATTAACCACATTGCCTTGTTTAATTTGGCTTGAGTACGACTCAGATAAATCGGCTTTAATTTTTAAAGCAGCAGGGTTAACTACAGTGATACCTGTACCCGGAACCACTTGCTGACCAACTTTAATATTCACCATATCAACAACGCCATCAAAATCAGCTCTAATACTGTACATATCTAATCCTTCTTTGGCAGCAGCAATTTGTTTTTCTAAAGATTCTTTATTGTTTTTAGCTTGGATAAACTCAATTTCGCTACCTACTTTTTGTTCCCACAAAGCTTTGCGTTTTTCGTAAACGGTGCTAGCTAATTCGTAGGTCTTTTTTAAAGTTTCAACATTAGCTTTTACGTTTTTGTTATCCAACTCAGCCATTAATTGACCAGCTTTTACATGATCGCCAGCTTTTACATAAATTTTTGAAACAGCAGCAGGAGCTTTAGCACCATAAGTAATGTTTTCATCACCATCTACTCTGCCTTGTACATCAACAGCATGAATAAATGTTTGTTTAGCCACAGGAGTTACCGCTACAATTTTAATGTGTAAGTTATCTGTTGATGCAGTATCGCCCATCTTGGCAATTTCATCTTGCAAGGCTGTTATTTCTGATGCAATTTCAGCTTGTTGAGCTTTAAGTTTTTCTAATTTTTCTTTTTGGGCTTCAAGGCTTTTACTGCCTCCACCGCAAGCGGCAAGCACCAGTACGGCTGCCATTGTAAGGGTTGAAAATATTGTTTTCATATATGTTATTCTTATTGTATTATTTATTTAAATCGCCAATAGCTTTACGTAAATCAAGTTGTGCCACAAAGTAATCGTACATGGTATTTAAGTAGCTTGAACGCGCTGTTTCTAAATCGCGTTGTGCATTTGTTAAATCTAAACTAGAGCCTAACCCTGTAGTATATTTTAAGTTTACACGAGTAAAAATTTCTTGTGCTAATTCAAAATTCCTTTTCTGAATATCTAATTGACGACTAGCTCTATTAAAGTTTGCTTGGTACATAAAAATCTCTTGATCAATCGCATTTTCAAGTAACTTTTTATCATTTTCCGCTTTCTTAATATTGATTTCTGCTTGCTGTATTTGTGCTTGCTTTTTAAATCCATCAAAAACAGGAATTGATAATTTTAATCCCCAATAAGTACCTGGGAAAAACTTAGTTCCCAAGTCGCCTATTTTATCGCCAAAAGAATTTTGTTGATGTGTCATGAACGCTACTAAAGAAGGAACGTAGCCATATTGATAGCGTTTTTTGTCTAATTTATACAAACTGATTCCTTGGTTTACCATCTGGTATTCTAATCTATTTGTGTAATCACCTTTTGCCGGCAATACATTAGTTTTTGATGCGGCATACATCTTCATAAGGTCATCTGAGAGTTCGATGTTATCATTCACATTTAATCCCATCTGTAACTTCAGTACCATCGTAAGTGTTTTTATATCACCAACTAGTTGGTCTTTCTGCAATTGAAGTGAAGACAATTGAAGTATTAAGCGGTCTGATTCTATTTTATCAATCAATCCGTTTTCAGCTAGTTTAGTTAAGTCGAAACTAGCTTTTTCCAAAGCTTTCAAATTTACATCAACCAATTCAAGTTTAGTTTGAAGCATAAGAGTCATATAGTATGATTTACTCACAGATACTTCAGTCTCTACCTCGGTGCGTTTTAAATTAATTTTCGAGAGATTTACATACTCTTTCGAAGCTTTCAATCCCATCAAAAAACCGCCATCAAAAAGTAGTTGAGAGGCATCTATTGAACCTGAAAGTGAATATACTCGACCGAAACCAGCATTTAATACATCTGGAATTTCTTTAGCAACAGCATCACCAGCTTGTTTACGTGCTGCATCAATTTCTGCTTGAGTTGCGTTGGGGTTTTGCTGTTTAACTTGAGCTTCTGCCTGCCCCATTGCTGAGCCTACAAAGGTTGATTTTAAAAAGTTAGGTAAGCTTTGGGTCGGCACCTGAATATTATTCATGAAGGTTCCTGACGCAGTTATATTTGGTAAACCTAACGCTAATATCTCCTTCACCTTGTTTTCGGCAGCCAACACCTCAAGCGAACTGTTTTTTAAAGTGTAGTTGTACTTTTTAGCATAGGCTACCGCTTCTTGCAAACTAAATTTTTGCGGTTGCTTGGTTGCTGCATCTTGCGCTTTTAGGTTAAGTGCCATTAACCCTAAAATTGCGATCACCATAATGATGTGCTTCATATGTTTTGTTATAGATTTTATGTGATTAATTAATTTCTTTAAACTTTTCGTTCATGAGTGTTAAACCCTTAGGCGTACAAATGCTACGTAAATGGTATTTAATTAACTCAAAGTGCATGGTTTTTAAATCAGCCGCTTGCCCATTGTGGTTTTCGGGGTTAGTTAAATAACCAATCAGGTATATGTATATGTCTGATGTAATTTCAGCATCCAACTCTGTTTTATAAAGTCCTTCTTTTTTGCCCTGGTTTAAGTTCTCCATCATGGTGCGTTTAATAAAACTTTTACGCTCCGATTCCAATTTATCCCATGCTGTTTTAAAGTACTTTTTTAAATCAAACATGCTGCTCGGGTTTAATTGCCTAATAACAGCATTCATTTGTTCGGTAATTTTAAAAATAACCGTTACTGCATCTAACGAATGATCTGCCACTACACCATTGCAGATGTTGTTCATGTTATCCATGTAATGCTCTACACAGTGGTGTACCAGATCGTTTTTATCAACAAAAAACTGGTATAACGTTTTTTTCGATACTCCTAACTCGCGTGCAACATCATCCATGGTTATGCTTTTAAAGCCATAACGCAAAAACAAAGTTTCGGCACCAGATAGTATTTTGTCTTTTATTTCACTCATTTTGTATAAAAAATGCTGGGCAAAGGTAAACGCTTTTTTGATTCAGGAAACTATTTAACCGAAAAAAGTTTCCGAAACGCCAAAAGTTTTCGGTTAGCTAAACAAAAGCATCGGTAAGTAAAATTATAGTTTGTAATAGTTGATTGAAAATAGCTAATTGCAACACAAGAATTAGCAGAGAACGACATGACAAATAAAAAACCATACTTGGTTGGTGTAACAGGAGGAAGTGCAAGCGGAAAAACAAGCTTACTAAAAGAAATTGGTCGCTTGTTTAGCAATGATGAGGTTTGTATTTTATCGCAGGATAATTATTACAAGCCTGCTGCTGTGCAAACCACTGACGAAAATGGTCATATTAACTACGATTTACCTGAATGTTTAGACTTAGATGCCTTTAAAGCTGATATAGTAAAATTAGCCCAAGGCGAGGATATTAAGCGCAGAGAGTATCGTTTTCAGCACGAAGACCAAATGGGCGACTGGTTACACTTTAAATCGGCTCCAATTATTATTATTGAAGGATTGTTTATTTTTTACCGAACAGATATTTCGGAACATTTTAACCTTAAAATATTTGTAGAAGCGCAAGAGCATTTGCAACTACAAAGACGTTTAAAAAGAGATACCCAAGAGCGAAACATTCCGGCTGATTTTGTGCAATACCAGTGGGAACACCATGTAATGCCAGCCTTTAAAAAATACTTAGAACCATACAGAAACGAGGCCGATATCATTATTAATAATAATGCCCATTTTAACAACAGCTTAAAGGTTATTGAAAACCATTTTAGATGGAAATTAGCCGATAAATAGGCCATTGCAGGTGTTCAACAAGCTGTTAATCAAAGCTTAAAATGCATAATTTAACAAAGGTTGTAAAAGTATCGCTCAGCGGTTATATTTGCCCGCTTAGCTATATTATATATACATAGAAATTAATTATAACACTAACATAGAAAGATGAAAAGTAAAGGCGCAATTAAATTATTCGCTATCGCACTTACGGTAGTTTGCGTATTCCAGTTATCATTTACCTGGTTTACCTACCGCGCAGAACAGGCAGCTAAAGAGTTTGCCAATGGCGATGTTGTAAAAGAACGAGCTTATTTAGATTCGATTGCTCGTGAGCCATTAGTTAACCTTGGCTTTAAAAAGTTTACTTACCTTGAGTGCAAAGAGCGTGAGTTAAACTTAGGTTTAGATTTACAAGGCGGTATGAACGTAACGCTTGAAGTATCGATTGGTGATTTAATCAAATCACTATCAAACAACAACCCAGATGCAGCGTTCAATCAAGCCATCAACCTAACCAACGAAAAAATTAAATCTTCGCAAAAAGATTACGTAACGTTATTTGGTGAAACCTACAAAGAAGTTGCTCCTGAAGGCAAATTGGCAGTTATTTTTGCTAATCAAACCAACAAGGATAAAGTTAAACCTACATCAAACAACGAAGAAGTAATTGCTTACGTGCGTGATGAGGCTAACCAAGCTATTGATCGTTCGTTCCAAATCTTACGTGCTCGTATTGATAAATTTGGTGTAACTCAACCTAACATTCAAAAATTAGAAGGTAGCGGCCGTATTTTGGTTGAATTACCTGGTGTTGATAATCCAGCTCGTGTACGTAAATTATTACAAGGTTCGGCTAAGTTAGAGTTTTACGAAACCTTTACTAACCCTGAAGCATTTAAATATTTATCAGACGCAAATACTGCAATTGCAAAAGCAAACGGTGCAGCTAAAGCCGATAACAAAGTTGATTCGAACAGCACTGATACCACAACCAAATCAAGCGCTTTAGCTGGTTTAGGTTCAAAAGCAGAAACTAAAACAGATGCTAAACTTGGTGGTAAGGATTCAACAGAACAAAAAATTGAACAAGCTCGTAAAGAGAATCCATTATTTATTTACCTACAACCAAATGCCGATGACAAAGGTATGTTGGTAGCATCAGGATCGGTTTGCGGTTACACTGCAATTAGAGATACAGCTAAAGTAAACGAATTATTAAGCCGCCCAGAGGTTAAAAACATTTTGCCAAGCAACCTTAAATTTTTATGGGAAGCAAAAGCTGTTGGCGATAATGGTGATTTTGTAAGATTACACGCTATTAAATCTGCCATGAACGGTGGTGCACAATTAGAAGGTGATAAAGTTATTGATGCAAAACGTGATGTAAACTCTACCTCGGGCGAAGTGGAAGTAAGTATGACCATGAATGGACAAGGCGGACAAATGTGGAAGAACTTAACAAAAGCTAACATTGGTCGTTCTATTGCAATTGTGTTGGATGATGTAGTTTACTCATCACCAAACGTACAAAATGAAATTCCTAACGGTCGCTCATCTATCAGTGGTAACTTTACCAGCGAAGAAGCAGGTGACTTAGCAAACATATTAAAAGCGGGTAAATTACCTGCACCAACTCGCATTGCAGAAGAAGCCGTTGTTGGTCCTACTCTAGGTGCTGAAAGTATTAGCCAAGGTTTATGGAGTATGGTTATTGCAACTATTGTAATTTTAATATTTATGGTAGTATACTATGGTAACAGTGGTTACATTGCTGATATCGCAGTTATTGCTAACGTATTCTTTATTATAGGTGTACTTGCTAGTTTAGGTGCCGCATTAACTTTACCGGGTATTGCAGGTATCGTATTAACTATTGGTATGGCGGTTGATGCAAACGTATTGATTAACGAGCGTATTAAAGAAGAGCTTGCTCATAACTCACGCAGTTTAAAAAATGCAGTAGCTGATGGTTATGCTCATGCAGCATCTTCTATTATAGATTCTAACTTAACTACCTTACTAGCAGGTTTTGTATTGTACAGTTTTGGTACTGGTCCAGTGCAAGGCTTCGCAATCACATTAATCATTGGTATACTATCATCAATGTTTACTGCGGTATTGTTATCTCGTGTAATTACCGAATGGCAATTAGAAAAAGGCAAAGTAATTAATTACGTTACTGGATTCTCAAAAGGATTATTCCAAAACTTAAACTTCAACTTTGTTGGAAATCGTTTCCGTTACTACATGTTCTCTGGTGTAATTATTTTGGCTGGTTTAGCATCAATTTTTACCAAAGGATTTACATTAGGTGTTGATTTTAAAGGTGGTTGGACGTATGTTGTAGAGTTTGATAAAGCTGTAAGTCAAGCAGAAATTCGTGAGAAATTAACAACTCCGTTTGGTAATGCACCGGAGGTAAAAACATACGGTAGCGATACTAAATACAAAATCACTACTACTTATTTAATCAACGAAACTGGAGCAAATACGAGTGAATTAGTAGAAACTAAATTAAACGAAGGTTTGACTGCAATTGGTGGTAAAACTACCATTTTGAGTTCAGCTAAAGTTGGACCAACTATTGCAAATGATATTAAAGTAGCTTCATTCTGGGCTGCTATCATTTCACTAATTGGTATTGGTCTATACATCTTAATTCGTTTCCGCAAATGGCAATATGCTTTAGGTGCTATTTTAGCATTAACACATGACGTATTGATGATGCTTAGTTTCTACTCTATTTTCGATGGTATTTTACCATTCCCAATGGAGGTTGATCAAAACTTTATCGCAGCAATTCTTACCATTATTGGTTTCTCAATTAATGATACCGTGGTTGTATTCGACCGTATTCGTGAATACTTAGCCGAGCATAAAACCGAAGAGCAAGGTATTGTTATCAATAAAGCGTTAAACGTTACGTTAAGCCGTACCATCATTACCTCTTTAACAGTATTTATGGTAGCAGTGGTATTGTTTATTTTTGGTGGTGAAGTTATTAAAGGGTTTACCTTTGCATTGTTGGTAGGTATCGTTTTTGGTACATACTCATCAGTAGCAATTGCAACTCCAATTGTAATCGACTTTGATAAAAAGAAAAAAGCTGAATAAGCTTTGCTCTAAATCATACTTAAAAGCCCAGACTAAAACGTCTGGGCTTTTTTATTGTTCACTAAGCAATACACCCATTGTGATTTGGGAATAACTATTACATACTAAACCTAGTAAAATTGCCACATTTGTGCTTTGTAAATAACGCAGGCATGAAAAAAATAATAATAGCAACTGTTGCCATCTTATCTATACTGATGAGCAAAACAGCGTTTGGGCAATTTGACGACCCAAAATCGGTTTACCAAGAACCTAAAAATGCTAGTGAGAAATCATACAATTTCTTCCTATCAAAACGTATGAAAAAAGCGTTGAACCAACGCGATTCGTTAAATAATTTGGTGGTAGCATTTAATAAAGATACCACTTTACGTGGCATGGAATACCGCTACTTAGACTCGCTATACAAAGCGCTAACCAGCAAATACAACGATTGCACTGAACGCAACAATACTTTAAAAGGACAGTATGCTGAGCTTAATGCTAAGTATAACGACTTAATGAAAAAGAGTTTAAACGATGCTGAGAAATTTAATGCAGCACTTAAGCTTAAAGCCGAAGAATTAGAAGCACGCGAAAAACGCTTAGCCGAATTGCAAGGCATTATTAACAAACAAGATTCGTTGCTTAACGCATTAAACAATACGGTGAAACGCGCTTTGTTGGCCTTTAAATCTGATGAGATTAGCGTTGAAATGAAAAACGGTAAAGTATATGTATCATTAAGCGATAAGCTTTTATTTAAATCTGGTAGCGCAGCTATTGAAGAAAAAGGCTTAGATGCGATTAAAACATTGGCAGATGTATTGCTTAAAAACGTAGATATAGATGTGTTAATTGAAGGTCATACAGATAATATTCCAATTAATACAGCTAAATACGAAGACAATTGGGCGTTAAGCGCTGACAGAGCATTAAGCATTGTACGTTTATTAAGTGTAAACTATGGTGTAAATCCTAAGCGCCTTGAGGCTGCGGGTAGAGCAGAGTTTTACCCTAAAGCTAGCAACGAAACAGTGGAAGGCCGTGCAAAAAATCGTAGAACAGAAATTATCCTTTCGCCAAAATTGGATGAGTTGTACAAACTTATTGAAAAAAACAGACGCTAATTTTTAGCAATAACTTATAGCAAAGCCGCCCCGTTCCGAATTGTCGGAATCGGGGCGGCTTTTTGTTTTTATAAACTTACCATTTCATATACAAGGGTTTCAAATAAATGCAATTCCATTTACCAATTCCCAAAATCTTATGTTACTTTTGCGGCTCCAAAAAATCAATTCAACACAGTTATGCAAGAGTCGCGCAAAATTACAAATGCCCTAATTTCAGTATTTTACAAAGATGGTTTAGATGTATTAGCTCAAACCTTAAACACCTTAGGAGTAAACATATACTCAACAGGAGGTACTCAAGAGTTTATTGAAAAACTAGGCATTAAAGTAAACCGCGTTGAGGACTTAACTGGTTACCCAAGCATTTTAGGTGGTCGTGTAAAAACGCTTCATCCTAAAGTTTTTGGTGGAATTTTAGCTCGCAGAAGCAACGAGCAAGATCAACAAGAAGTAAAGGAATTTGAAATTCCGTTTTTTGATTTAGTGGTAGTGGATTTATATCCATTTGAAGAAACCGTAAAAAGCACTACTGACGAAGCTAAAATTATTGAGAAAATAGACATTGGTGGCGTATCGCTTATTCGTGCAGCAGCTAAAAACTTTAACGATACTTTGATTGTGTGCAATAAAACAGATTTTGCCACAGTATCAAACCTATTAAACGAGCAAGCTGGTGCAACAAGCATTGAGCAACGCAGACAGTTTGCTACTAAAGCATTCCATACCACATCGCATTACGATGGGTTGATTTTCCAATACTTTGATCAAGCTAATCCTACTGCATTTAAAGCCAGTGTTGAGCCAGCAAAAACACTTCGTTATGGCGAAAACCCACATCAAAAAGGAGTGTACTACGGCAATTTAGATGCTTTGTTTACACAATTGCATGGCAAAGAATTATCGTACAATAACTTGTTAGATGTTGATGCGGCATTGAGCTTAATTAATGATTTTAGCGAACCAACGGTAGCTATTATTAAGCATAATAATCCTTGCGGATTGGCTACACGCAATAGCATTTCGCAAGCCTACTTAGATGCTTTAGCAGCAGATCCTACATCTGCATTTGGAGGTATCATTGCATCAAACAAACCTATTGATGAAGCTACTGCTTTAGAAATTGATAAGTTGTTTATGGAAGTGCTTATTGCCCCTGCTTTTGAAGGCAAATCGTTAGAAATTTTGCAAAGCAAAAAGAACCGTATTTTGTTGGTTCAAACTGGCAAAATACCTGCAGGTAAACAATACAGAAGTTTATTAAATGGCGTGGTTGAGCAAGATAAAGATTTAGTGATTTTAAAAGAGAGTGATTTAAAATTAGTAACAACTAAAGCTGCTACTGCTAGCCAAATAAACGATATGTTGTTTGCTGATATTATTGTTAAACATACTAAAAGCAATACCATTGTTTTAGCTAAAAATAACCAGTTAATTGGTATTGGCTGCGGACAAACTTCGCGTATTGATGCACTTAAAGGTGCAATTGCTAAAGCTAAAGAGTTTGGTTTTGACCTAAACGGAGCGGTAATGGCCAGCGATGCATTTTTCCCATTTCCGGATTGCGTAGAAATTGCCGGAACACAAGGCATAGAAGCTGTAATTCAACCAGGTGGATCGATTAAGGACGAGTTAAGTATTAACTACTGCAATGCCAATAATATGGCTATGTACTTTAGCGGAATTCGTCATTTTAAACACTAATTTAATAGCTGCATTTTTTATTTTTAACGAGTAATGCACACACCCTTTTTATTACCGAATAAACTTTATATTGCAGGCTATTAATTAACACAAACGACTTTTTATTTTATATGGGGGTTTTCAGTTTTTTAACGCAAGACTTAGCAATTGACCTAGGTACAGCAAACACGTTGATTATACACAAAGATCAAGTGGTTGTAGATGAGCCATCAATTATTGCTATTAATCGTAAAACAGGTAACGTAATTGCCGTGGGTAGCCAAGCACAACAAATGCATGGTAAGGCACACGAGGATATTAAAACAATTCGTCCGTTAAAAGACGGTGTAATTGCCGATTTTAACGCTGCCGAACACATGATTCGTGGAATGATTCAAATGATTCCACAAACCAGCAAGCTAATTAAGCCGCAGCAACGTATGGTAATTTGTATTCCATCGGGCATTACTGAGGTTGAAAAACGTGCCGTACGCGATAGTGCCGAACGTGCTGGAGCCAAAGAGGTTTACTTAATACACGAGCCAATGGCCGCAGCAATTGGTATTGGTATTGATGTATTTGAACCAATGGGTAACATGATTATTGATATTGGAGGTGGTACTACCGAAATTGCAGTTATTGCATTAGCTGGTATTGTTTGCGATCAATCAATACGTGTTGCTGGTGATGAATTTACTGAAGATATTTTAGACTACATGCGCAGACAACATAATCTTTTAGTAGGTGAACGTACTGCTGAGCGTATAAAAATTGAAGTTGGTGCTGCTTTAACAGAATTGGAAAATCCACCACCTGATTTTGCCGTAAACGGAAGAGATTTGATGACTGGTATTCCTAAACAAATTACCGTTAGCTATAGCGAAATTGCTGCAGCATTAGATAAATCTATTTCAAAAATTGAAGAAGCGGTTTTGCGTGCTTTGGAGTTAACACCACCTGAGTTATCAGCGGATATTTACTCTACAGGTTTATACCTAACAGGTGGAGGAGCTTTGTTACGCGGCCTTGATAAACGTATTGCGGCTAAAACAAAATTACCTGTACATGTTGCCGAAGACCCACTTCGTGCGGTTGTGCGCGGAACAGGTATGGCGCTTAAAAACTTAAAGAACTTTAAATTCTTAATGACCTAATCAATAAAAGGTAATTGGAGTAAATCCGAAATTTGAATGTGTTTAAGTTTCGGATTTATTTATGAATACACGTAAGCAACGTATCGAATTTTATAGCAAATGCGCAACCTCATTTTCTTTATATATAAGTACCACGTATTTTTTATATTCTTCCTGCTAGAGATAGTTGCGTTTGTTATTTTGTATAGGTTTAACAACTATCAAAAGGCAAGTTTTTTAAATTACACCACAGGCGTTGCTAGTAATTTTTATACTGGGGTAAGTAATACGCAAGAGTATTTTAACCTACGTAGGGTAAACGATAGTTTGCAACTAGAAAATGCACGTTTACGTTCGCAACAAATTACCTCGTACTACAACAATAATATTAGTACAAACAGTATTAACGATACTGTTTACAAGCAACAATATCAATACATATCAGCCCAAGTTGTAAATAACTCGGTAACCAAACGCAACAACTACATTACCTTAAACAGAGGTAAAAACCATGGCATTGAACGCGAAATGGGAGTAATAAGTGAAAGCGGAATTGTGGGTATTGTAATGAACGTAAGCGACAATTATTGTACAGTACTTTCTTTATTAAATAGCAACTGTAAAATAAGTGCCAAAATTAAAAAAACAGGTGCATTTGGTTCGTTAGTTTGGGATGGCGGAAACCCACGTTATGCTAAGCTGCTTGATGTAAACAAACACGTACCAGTGCGTTTTAATGATTTGGTTATTACCAGTAATTTCTCAACCATTTTCCCTGAAGGTTTACCTATTGGCCGTGTGTACGATCATAGTTTAGATGCAGGTGATAATTTCCATACCATACGTGTAGAATTGTTTACAGATTTTAGTACGGTATCAACGGTATATATTATCAAAAATTTATTTAAACAAGAGCAGCAAACTCTTGAACAAACTTTACCACAAGATAAAAAGTGATCTTAGATTTATTTACATATCTATTAAAATTTATCGGCATCATTTTGCTGCAAATTCTTGTTGTTGATAACATCGAGTTAAGCAGCTATATCAATCCGTATATTTATATCACCTTTATACTTACACTGCCCGTAACCATTAGGCCATGGCATTTGCTTATTTTAGCCTTTTTATGTGGTGCAGTAATTGATTCGTTTAGCAGTACACCAGGTTTACATATTGCCGCAACAGTTCTTTTGGCTTATGTGCGTATCCATTACCTAAGATTTGCTACCACTAAAGAAGATTTAGAAGGCCGTATACGCCCAAGTATGAGTAAAAAAGGTGTGGTGTGGTTCATATTCTACTGTTTTAGTATGACATTGGTGCACCATACTTTCTTGTTTTTCTTAGAGATTTATGGATTTTCTGAATTTTTGAGCACAATGCTCAGGGTTGTACTCAGTACGTTGGTAACTGTGTTAATGATTGTTATCGGACAATTATTATTTTACAACACCAAATCAAACCATGAATAGCACCTCCAGACAAAAGGTATTATTAGCTATATTTATTTCTGTTGCCTTAGTTTACGTTTTACGTTTAGCTATGATGCAATTGTTTGATGATAGCTACCTGCGCTCGGCACAAGAGAACGTGTTGCAAGAGCAAACAATTTATCCTGCCCGCGGATTAGTGTACGACAGAAATGGAGAATTGCTGGTATACAACGATGCCATTTATGATTTGACTGTAATACCCGAACAAATGAAAGGGCTTGATACAGCCGAGTTTTGTCGAGTATTAGGTATTACTATTGATGATTTTAGAGCACGGTTTGAAAAAATTAAACGTGGTGTTGGTTATGCTCCTTATCGTCCATCAATTTTCGAAAAACAATTAACTATTCCTATTTACGCTGCTTTTCAAGAAAAGCTTTTTGATTTTCCGGGCTTTTATGTGGAGGTACGCACCGACCGTAAATATCAACACAACAATGCAGCCCACATTATGGGTTACATTGGCGAGGTAACCGATAGAGATATTGAAAAAAGTGAAGGCTACTACCGCATGGGAGATTTAAAAGGTATTAGTGGTGTAGAGCGAAGCTATGAAGAAGTATTACGCGGACGCAAAGGCGTAAGGTATGTTTTGGTTGATAGTAAAAACCGTACGCAAGGCCGTTATAAAGATGGAATGTTTGATACCGCAGCAGTTGCTGGGCAAAACATTACTTTAAGTATAGATCAAAAATTGCAAGAGTTAGGCGAGCAATTATTAAACAACAAAATTGGTAGTGTGGTTGCTATTGAACCAGCAACGGGCGAAATTTTAGCATTAATTAGTATGCCAACCTACGACCCTAATTTGTTTGTGGGTAGGCAACGTGGTAATAACTACATGAAATTATTGCGCGATCCTTCTAAACCATTATTTAATCGTCCACTTGCAGCACCATATCCTCCGGGTTCTATTTTTAAAGTATTGATGAGTTTGGTTGGTCAGCAAGAAGGAGTGTTAACTCCAAATACCATGTATGGCTGTTATGGTGGTTACCACATGGGCGGATTAACAGTAGGTTGCCATCCACATGGTTCGCCATTAAACTTGCAAGGTGCGGTAGCAGTATCGTGTAACGCCTATTTTTGTCATGTATACCGCAGTGTAATTGATAACTTAATGTATCCAAACTCCGAAGCGGCATACAAAAAATGGTACGAGCACATAAGCAGTTTTGGTATTGGTAAAAAATTAGGAGTTGATTTATTTGGCGAAGGACAAGGCTTTTTACCACCATCAACTTACTACGATAAAGTTTACGGACAACATCGTTGGAAATCATCTACAACGATTTCGTTAGCCATTGGTCAGGGAGAGCTTGGTATTACACCGCTGCAAATGGCCAATGCCACTGCCATTGTAGCCAACAGAGGATATTATGTTACCCCGCATGTTGTAAAGCGTATTGATGGGAAACCAAATCCTAATGCCGATTACAATAAAAAACATTGGGCAAGTGTAGATACACCATATTACAGTGTAGTAATTGATGGTATGCAAGATGTAATTGAAAAAGGAACAGGTAGAGTAGCCATCATTCCTGGTATTACTATTTGTGGTAAAACAGGTACTGCTCAAAATCCACATGGTAAAGATCACTCGGTATTTTTTGCATTTGCCCCAAAAGAAAACCCTAAAATAGCCATTGCTGTATTTGTTGAAAATGCAGGTTTTGGAGCTACATGGGCAGCACCAATTGCCAGTTTAATGATTGAACAATATTTAACAGGCAAACACGATACTCGTAAATATTTATTAGAGCGTATGCTCAAAGGAAATTTAATTCACCGCAATGATACAGCAGCAACAGCAACCCAAACCGGCAAGCATTGATTGGCTAACACTGGTATTATACTTTGTATTTATACTTGGGGGCTTGCTATGCATTTATGCATCGGTGTATAAAGAAGATCATCCAATGATTTTTGATACTAGTATGAATTACGGTAAGCAAGTAATTTGGATTGGCTTATCGCTGTTTATAGGTATACTAATTTTATTTGTTGACGAGAAGTTTTTTTATGCATTTGCATATCCTATTTATGGCCTAACGCTGTTTTTACTTGTGGCTGTATTACTTGCCGGAACAACAGTAAAGGGCTCTAGCTCGTGGATTGAAATAGGTGGTTTTAGAATGCAGCCTGCCGAGTTTGCTAAATTTGGTGCAGCACTGGCATTAGCCAAATATTTAAGTGGATTTAACATCAAGTTTTCTGATAAGAAAACACAAATTATTGCGGGCATTATTAGCTTTTTACCATTGTTTATTATTTTGTTTCAAAACGAAACTGGTAGTGCTTTGGTGTTTGGCTCTTTTATTTTCGTACTGTATCGCGAGGGGTTACCCGGATGGATTTTATTTGTGGGTTTTGCGGTAATTGTACTTAGTGTTTTAGCCTTGCTAGTACCTCCAATTTATTTAATTGTAGCCATTGGTATTTTAGCCGCCTTATTTACTTTAATGATTAGAAGAACAAGGCAAAACTTACTAATTGTAGCAGGTGTTGCTGTGCTAATGATTGGCTACGTAAGCAGTGTTGATTATGTGTTTGAGAATGTTTTACAGGCGCATCAAAAATCGCGTATAAACGTATTGTTGGGTAAAGAAGTAGATTTAAAAGGCGCTGGCTATAATGTAATGCAAAGTAAAATTGCCATTGGCAGTGGGGGCTTTTTAGGTAAGGGCTTTTTAGAGGGTACCCAAAACAAATTTAGGTTTGTGCCCGAGCAAAGCACCGATTTTATTTTTTGTACCATTGGCGAAGAGTATGGATTTATTGGTTCGTTGTTCTTTATTATTATGTACATGCTTTTGCTTTGGCGCATTTTATTTTTAGCCGAACGCCAACGTTATAAGTTTAATCGTATTTATGGATACAGTGTGGCTTCCATTCTGTTTTTCCATTTTTTAATTAATATTGGTATGACCCTTGGGTTGATGCCAGTAATTGGTATTCCACTTCCATTTATTAGTTATGGTGGTTCATCATTACTAAGCTTTACTATTTTGCTTTTTATTTTTATTAGGCTTGATGCCAATAAGATAAACGAGCTAAAAGGTGCGTTTGATTAGTCCAAGTGTAACTTGAGATTAATTTACATCAATAATGCTTAAAATTACTAAATTTTGGTTACTTTAGTGTGTTCATTTTGCACTACCAGGTAGAAGTATGTCGACTCGAAAAAATCAAATTAAATCATATATGAAAAAACAATTATCAAAATCCTTTAAATGCATGTTGCAGCTAGGTGTATTGTTTGTGCTAACCACATTGGTTGGTTCAAACGTATTTGCACAAGCGCTTACCGGAGTAAAGACAATTCCGGGAACTTATGCATCAATTACAGCAGCCGTTGCCGATTTAAACACAAATGGCGTAGGAACAGGTGGTGTTATTTTTAACATTTCTGCAGGCTACACCGAAACGTTAACAGCTCCATTAGTAGTAACTGCCACGGGCACACTTGCTAATCCAATTACTTTTCAAAAAAGTGGTGCGGGAGCTAATCCATTAATTACATCATTTACTGGAGCGCAATTGGCTTCATCAACCACATCAATTGATATTATGTGGGCTTTTGTGGGTAGTGATTACGTTACTATTAATCAAATTGATTTGGTAGAGGCAGCAGCAAACGCAACGCCAACAACCCAAATGGAAGTAGGTTATGGTTTTTACAGAGCTAGCGCAACAGATGGAGCAAATAATAATACAGTACAAAACTGTACCATTACTTTAAACAGAAATAACAACACCGCTTCATCTGGTCCTAGGTCGAATGCAACTGGTTCTGTGGGAATTGAAGTAATGGCGTGCACGCCAAGTGCAGTTGGAACAACCATAAATGCAACAAGTATTACAGGTGCTAGTTCAAACAATAAATTTTATGGCAACACCATTCAAAATGTAAACTTTGGTATTGCTTTAGGTGGTTTTGCCGCAGCAAGTCCGTACACATTAGCCGATTTAAATAACGATATAGGAGGTAACTCATTAGCCACCGGAAACAACATTATTAATTTTGGTGGTGGTGCAGGCGCAACATCTCAATGTGGCGCAGTATTTATACATAACCAATGGAGTTTTAATATTTCGTACAATACGATTAATAACAATAATGGTAGTGGAATAAATCACCCAGTAACAAACCGCGGAATCTGGCTTTTTTCATCATCAATTGGAGCAAGCTGTAACATTAACAACAATAAAGTTACTATCAGTGGTGGTGCATCAACTACTGCTATTGATTGGTGTTTAGATTTTGAAATGGCGCAATCTGGTGCTAATGGAAATATCATCAACATTAATAATAACCAATTTTTAAATTGTAATAAAACAGCTGCTACTACAGCAGCATTTACAGCAATTTGGTTAAATACAGCAGCATCAACCGTAAATGTAAATAATAATTATTTTTATGGATTTAATTATGCAGGAACAGGAACCACCCAAGTAATTTTAAGTCAATTAGCTGGCATAGGAACTTTAAATATTAACAATAATACTATTGACTCTACCGTGCTTTGGGGATCAGCAGCATCAGGTACACACTACAATATTGGTATAACTGCTGCACCTACAAATGCCGTAAATATTAATGGAAATTTAGTAACAAGAACCATACTTAACACAGCAGGTGTGGGTTCAAAAACACTTTATCCTATTTATGTTTCGGCTACAGTGCCAACTGTAAATATAAATGATAATACTGTTGATGGTTTAACTAGAAACGGAACAACAGGTGGAACTACAATTGGTATTTACCATACAGGTGGTACAAACGGAACAACTACAACTACAGTTAAAAGAAATATTGTAAGAAACTTTAGTGTTGATGGTACAGGTGCTACATCAACTATGTATGGTATACAGGTAAGTACAGGTACCGTAATTTGTGATAGTAACACGGTTAATAATTTAACTTGTATTAAAACAACTGGTACAAGTGCACTTTATGGTATTTACGATATATCAAGTCCTAATAACGAAAACTTTAATTACAACAATATATATAACCTTACCCATAACGGTACAGGTGTGGTGTATGGTTTATATACATTTACCACAACTGGGGTTAGAAATGTATCGTACAATAACATATACAATTTAACAGGCGCAAGTACAGTTACAGGTATATTGCAATCATCAAGTGTACCAAGTATTTTTAACAATAAAATTTACGATTTAACAACTAACAATACTACAACATCAGTGGTGTCGGGTGTTGCCATTACAAGTACAACTGCTGGTACTGCTCGTATATTCAATAATGTTATCGGGCGATTATTTGCACCAGTATCAAATGGTGGAACCACAGCCACAGTAATTGGTATTAATAGTACTAATACAACTGCTAGTACTACAATGGGTATATACAACAATACTATTTTGTTAAATGCTACATCAACTGGTACTAACTTTTCATCGGCAGGTGTATTGCACACCTATAATGCAACTGCAACAACAGCTGCTTTAGATTTGCGCAATAATATTATTGTAAACAATTCTACTCCTAATGGAACAGGAATAACAGCTGCACTAAGAAGAACTGCAGCTACTGATTTAAATAATTTCAATGCAGTATCAAACAGAAATTTATTGTATGCAGGAACACCTGCTGCAAATAGAGTAGTGTATTATGATGGTACTAACTTAGACCAAACAATTACCGCTTACAAAACACGAGTTATTCCAAGAGACTCTGTTGCTGTTACAGAAAATGTAAACTTTACCAATACCACAACAGGTAGTTTAAATACCTTTTTAGGAGTAAATACGAGTATAGCTACAGAAGTTGAAGCAGCAGCAAGAAGTATTGCAGGTATTACTGTTGATATAAATAATAATATTAGAGCAGGAAATCCTGGTTATACAGGAACATCGGGTGCACCAGATTTGGGTGCGATGGAAGATAATTATATTGGTTTAGTTACCAATCAAATGTATTTCGATTCGGCTAATGCCGATCAAATTACAGGAATTGTGCCATCAGGAACTAACAACAACCGTATTTTACGTTTACGTGTATATGTTCAAAAAGGGCTTGATGCGCTTACTGCAACATCATTTAAATTAAATACAGCAGGTACCTCAGTTGCGGCAAACATTACCAATGCAAAAGTATTTTATACTGGCGCAGATAGTGTTTTTAATACAACCACATTATTTGGCACAACTGCAAGTCCAAACGGAACTTACTATGTAAATGGTAATAGAAGATTAGCTTTAGGTTTAAATTATTTTTGGATTACTTATGATATTTCGAATACGGCAGCTGCAAATAATTTTGTAGATGCAAGAGTGGATAGTATAGTTTTGAGTTCGGTTAATTATCCATTTATAAATGGAGACCCTACAGGTAATAGAACAATACAGGCACCATTAAGTGGTAACTATAATGTTGGTAATGGCCAAACGTATTCTACCATTACATCGGCCATTGCAGACTTAAGTGCATTAGGTGCAGTTGGCCCAGTTACATTTATATTAAAGGATGCTTTATATAGCACTGCATCAGGCGAAGTATTTCCAATTGTGTTTGGTAATTATCCAAATGCATCAAACCTAAGAGCAGTTACTATTCGTCCGGATATTGGTGTATCAAGCAGAATTGAAAGTAATAATGCTACGGCCACTTTTGATATCAATGGTGGTTCATACTTAACTATTGATGGCCGCCAAGGCGGTATTGGAGGATTTATACCTAATAGTAATTTAATTATTGTTAATACTGGTATAGCAGGCGCAGCAGTAAGATTTATTAATGATGCCGATAGCAACAGAATAGTTTATACAGATTTAAGATCAAACAATGCAGTTGCTGCTGGTACCGCAGGCGCTGGTGTTGTTAATTTTGCTACAACCACAGGTACTGTTGGTAACGATTATAACACCATTAAGTTTTGCGATATACATGAAGAAACAGGAGGAAATCCATCAGTGGCTATTTCATCAATTGGTTCGGCAACAACTTTAGCAACCAACAATGATTTTAACGTAATTGATAGTTGTACTATTCGCGATTTCTTTAATGCAACCGCAGCAACAGCTGCAATTTATGTTGGTGCTAACAATAACAATTGGACTATTAATGGTAATAATTTCTACCAATCATCAAGCAGAACATATACAGGAACACAAACCAATCGCGTACTTTGGATTACTCCAAATACAGCAAATTTAACTTCGGCAAGTGGCTTTGTAATTACTAATAACTTTATTGGTGGCAATGCAGCAAATGGAAGCGGCACTTATACCATTGCAGGTACATCAGCACATTTATTTACAGCGGTTGATTTATCAGTTGGTTTAGGTACACCTACTTCCATGCAAAACAATACTATTTCTAACTTCAACTTTACTTCTGCAAGCACCAGTTCAATTGCATTTTGTGCAGTAAATATGGTAAACGGACACGTAAACTTTGGAACAACACTAGGAAATACCATTGGATCAAAAACAGTAAATGGTGCTATTACATTTACTGCAGTATCAACTACAAGTGGTGGTGCAATGGGTATACGTACCGGTGGAGGAACCAACAATACATTTAATATTGCTAACAACATTATTGGTGGTTTTGATTTGTATGGTAACGCAACAACTACCACTCCTGAGTTCTTTGGTATCAATGCCTTTTCAGGGACTTTTGTTAATATAAATAATAACTTAATTGGTGATACTACTCTGGCCAATAGTATAAATATTGTTACTACAGGAGCAACATCAACCTACGCACAACGTGTTACAGGTATTTTTGCAAATGCAGGTAGTGCAAATTCGGTATATAATATTACCAATAATACTATCGCTAATATCACCAATAATGCTTCATCAACAGGAACGCAAAGTGCCACTACAAAAGGTATCCTTATTAACTCATCGGTTGCAAACACAACCATTGTTACAGGTAACGTAATTAAAAATATCACCACAGCCATGCAAACTACTGCCACAGGTATCAATGCGGCATTAGTAGGTATTGGTGTTGCTCAAGGTTTTGCAGGTAACAATAACATCAGTAACAATACTGTTCACTCATTAAAATTAATGGGTGCAAGTTCTACTACAGCAACTTTAGCAACTGGTATTTTTTACTCAACACTTGCAAGTGGCGAGAATTTACTAAATCGCAATTTTGTTCATAGTATATCGTTAGATGCACAAAATCCAAATGCCATTATTACTGGTATAGAAGTAGCTGCAGGTAATGGTTTGTTAGCAAATAACATTATTCGTTTAGGACTTGATTCATCAGGAGCAAGTATTGGCGCACCTTGTTTAATGAGAGGTATTGCTAAAAATACTGGGTCGAATAATATTTACTTTAATACAGTTTATGTAGGCGGTATAAGTGGTGCGGCATCAAACAGTAGAACTTTTGCATTCCAACGTTTGGGTGCAGGAACAGATGATGTGCGCAATAATATTTTTGTAAACACACGTACAAATAGCACAACAAGCATGGGTCATTTTGCTGTGGGATTATTAAACAATACCACACTTACTATGAACTATAACTTATTAAAAGCAGACTCGATTGGTGTATACAACAACATTGGAATGCTTAATTTATTAGCTTGGAAAAACGCATCAGCAGTTGATGGTAACTCAGTAAGCAGCTCGATAAGTTTTATTAACGAAACAGGTAATTTTAATACGCTTAACTTCCATATAAATGGAGCAACTCCAACTCCAATCGAATCGTATGGTGTGGCTGTAACAGGTACAGGTACCGATGTTGATTTTGACGGACAAACCAGAAGCACATTAACGCCTATTGATTTAGGAGCTGATGCAGGTAACTTTACTCCAATGGATATTGCTCCACCTTCAATTGCAGTAGCAGCTCCATTAACTAATTCAACCCTTACTACTAATCGCACGGTAACAGCAACAATTACAGATGCAACAGGTATTTACTTAACAGGTAGTTTACGTCCACGTGTGTACTTTAAAAAATCAGCTATTGGTGCTTATGCTAGTACACAAGGCGTATTAGCAAGTGGTAATCCTACCAACAGTACTTGGAATTTTACCATTAGTGCTGCCGCAATGGGTGGTTTAGCCGGTGGCGACTCAGTATACTATTATATCATTGCACAGGATTCAACAGCTAATAATAATGTGGGTTCATTCCCAGGTGGCGTTGAAGCTGTAGATGTAAATACAGTTACAAATAATCCAAGTACACAATTAAGTTACAAAATAACACCGGTAATTAGTGGTCCGTTTAACGTAGGAGCTGGTCAAACATTTACCACTTTAACAGGTGCTAATGGTATGTTTAGTTTTATTAATACGGCAGTAGTTGGTGGTGATATTACCATTAATATTACTTCTGATATTGAAGAGCCAGGAACTTTTGGACTAAACGAAACCGTAGAGCAAGGTGCTGGTAATTATAAAATAAATATTGTACCTGATGCTGCTACCTTAAGAAGTTTAACCGGAACTGTAAGTACTTCTAACTCGGCCATTATTAGGCTTGATGGTGCTGATAGAGTAAGAATTGACGGTAACTATAATGGCGCTGGTAGATATATTAGAATAATGAACCGCGTGCAAGGTGCAGCTACTTTAAACTTCTTAAATGATGCCGATAACGACACCATTGCTAATGTGATTATAGAAGGCGTGAACAATACCGTTGGTATGCTTAACTTCTTTAGCTCAAACAAAGTTGGTGGAACAGGTAACGACTCTAATGCTGTTATTGGATGTATGTTTAGAGATACCACGGGAACATTACCTGCAGGTAATATTCCAAACACAGGATTATTCTCGCAAGGTTCGCCTAACAACGATTACAATAGCGTACTAAATAATGAGATTTATAACTTTGGTTATAATGGTATAAACTTAAGTACCACTTCGGGCGATTTTTGGAACATATCAAACAATAAGTTTTACCAGTTAACTACCAAAAACAACGCAATGGTTGTTATGCAAATTAATGGAGGTACGGGTCATACTATTAATGGTAACAGCATTGGTGGTGCCGCTCCTGATAGAAGCGGTAGCGCATTTGTATCAACGTCTTCAATTAGTGGTATTGTACTTTCTAGTACTATTTCAAGTACCAGTCCATTTACTATCAACAATAATACCTTCTCAAATATTGGTTCGTTAGGTACAACTACATTCTTAAAATGTATTGCAGTTGCTGCTGGTAACGTAACCATTGCCAATAATATTTGTGGCGGAGGTGCTATGCCATACGATACCTTGCGTAACTCAGGTGATGGTAATATGATTGAACTTACAGGCGGTACAGCTACAGTAAGTAATAATCTATTATCTGATTACAGATATTATGCTGGCTCTACAGTTTACAGACATATCGGTATTTATGTTACCAGTGGTACACATACTATTATTAATAATACGATTAAACGTATTGAAGGTAATAATGCCGCAACAGCTTTAGGCTTATATGTAATTAATGGTATATACTTAAATGGTGGAACAAATCATATTGTAAGAGGTAACACCATTTCGGATATTAAAAACTTTAACACAGGTACTGGTGCATACTTAGCAGCAGGTATGATGGTGGTAAGTGCAACCAGTGCAACAATCGAAAAAAATCGCATTTATCGCATTAGTGCATTAGGTACAGGTACTGGCACATCAGCCCCAACTGTAATTGGTATTTATACCTCAAGTGCAGGACATAACTATTACCATAATCAAATTGCGTTAGGCGAAAATACATTAGGCGAAACCGTTGTTGTAGGTGCACGAAATGTAACTACATCTGGTATCAGTAATTATATTGGCAACAGTATTTTTATTAATGGAAACACAACAGGTGGAGCTAATAACTCGTTTGGCATTGAACGCACCAGCACTGGAACTGTAAATGCAACTAACAACTTAATTTATAATAAACGTACAACTTTAGGTACAGGTAAAAATTATCCTTTAGGTTCAACAAATGCCATTACAGCTGCCAACCTAAACTACAACCTTTTATTATCTGCCGATACAGCTACATTAGCGCTATTGGGTGGATTTACTCAACGTTGGTCTGATTTAAATACTATTTACCCAACGTACAATACCAATTGGGCTGAATCGGTTTCAAACATTCCGGCTGAACAATTATTTATTGATACAGCAGTAGGTAATTTAGGTATAGTAACAAACAGTCCTGCTGCATGGTATGCAAACGGTAAAGGTATTGCGGTATCAGGCTTAGCTGGTGATTTTAATAATACAACAGGTGTTAGATCAACAACTATTGCAACTGGTGGTGTTGATATCGGATCGGTTGAATTTACTCCTACAAGTACTCCTCCAGCAGCTTATGCAGATAAAATTCCAGCACTTGGCGATAGTACTTCATTTTACTTTGCAAGCAGACAAGTTGCTAAGTTAGTTTGGGGTAATGTTGGTACAGCACCATCATCAGTAAATGCATTCTATTACTCAGGAACCAACCCTGCTAATACACCAAGTGGTAAAACATTTATGAATAGTTTTATAAATATAATACCTGCTGGTGGTAGCGGATACAGTGTGAATTTAACCATGATGTATGACTCAGCTACTATGGGAAGTGTTGTAAACAAAAATAATTTAATACTTGCTCGTTATACAGGTACTGGTACAAACTGGACAAGCAGTTTAATAAGTTCAGTAAGCAACTCAGGATTTGTAAGTACAACTAACGTAAATCCAGCATTAGGTATTTTTACAGGTACTGATGCCACATCAAATCCATTACCAGTTGCACTTACTGTGTTTAACGGTAAGGCAGTAGCATATGATGCATTATTAAGCTGGACAACTGCAAGCGAGGTAAACAGCAAAGGTTTTGAACTTGAGCGTTCAATAGATAACAACCAATTTGAGTTGGTAACTTTTGTTGCAAGCAAAGGGAATAGCCAAGTAAAAACCACTTATGCATACACAGATAAAGAGGCATTAAACTTAAACAACACCTTGTATTACCGTTTAAAAATGGTTGATAGAGATGGTGCATATAAGTACTCTAATGTTGTTATGGTAAGTGCTACTAAATTGGCAGAGGAGGCAATATCAGTTTATCCAAATCCGTTTAACAATAGCTGTAACATAAGTATTACAAGTAGTGTTGATGGAGCAGCAACTATTGAGTTGTTTGATATACAAGGCAGAAGTGTATTAACACAACATGCTACTATTACCAACGGAACAACAGTATTAAACATAGCTGAAAGCAGCAGTTTAAAATCAGGAGTTTATATGGTACGTGTTGTTGCCCAAGGCAGCGTAAGTGTAATTAAATTAATAAAAGAATAATAGCATTTACCTTGCACAAAAAAGGCTTCCAGAACTTGATTTTGGAAGCCTTTTTTATTTGTCATTATCAGTTACAACAACACGTTAAAGCTAAGTTGCATGGGATAAATGGATGAAGCATGTACTTGTTTAAAATAAGGAGTAACTGGAATACTCCAATCCATATATACAATGTGTTTCTTCTTAATCCGAGTGCCTAAGCCAATATGAAGATTGCATTGAAATGGTTGCGCTTCAGTGATATTTTGTTCTTTATTCTCGTTTTTATATCGGTATGTGTAAGTGTTATTGAAAGCGTAGCCAAGTGTAAATCCTACTTGATAAAATCCGCGATCTCGTTCTGCATTTTTATAAAATCGGTAACGCAAAGGTACTTGCAAACTCATTTGGTTGATAGCTGCATATTTAATGCTATCAGGTGCTACTGCCAAGTGATTATTGGCGTGTAAAATGGCGTCAACAGACATTGATATCATGCTTAATTGAACACCGGTTTGCCAAGCACCTTTCTTTCTAAACCCCTTTTCCAGTTCAAATACAAATCGACTTAAAGAACTAAAATTGCGATAGATATTTTTTTCAAGTCCTACAGGATTTATGGAGCCAAAACTTGTCCCAAAATTAAGGTGTGTGGATGAGTTATTTTGTGCGCTTACTTTTCCAAACATTAAGCTTACTATCATAAGTAATTTTATTGTTTTCATATAGATTTAGTTATTGAATTAACTTTTGATTTCAATCAACTCATGGTACTTGTGTTCCTCTAATTCAGGGTCTTTTTTGCAAGCAATAACAGCAAGTGAAATTATCGTAATAGCTATAATAGTATTAGTTGTTTTCATAGCAGCTTTACTTTTTGATTTTCATAGCAAATTCACCATAGGTTGGTAGCCATATTCTGTTGGGTGAACTATATACAAATGCATCATAAAATTCACCAACCAAACTGTCTTCTGATATGGTTCGTGCATTTTTAAAGTATCTGTGATAATGAGGGTCGTTTGTAAAGTTTCTATCTACCAGTTTTGTTAATGTAACCTGATCCGTATTTTCGTATAATTGAATTGTGTCTATTTTAGAGCGCAGGATGAATGTAGTAGAGTCTAAGGTTGTATATTGGTTTTTACTAACTCTGGTAAAATATCTAAGACGTAAATAGTCAGAGTTCCTATATTCAACATAACCGGAGTAGTGAAAAAAGTAGATGTATACACTTTTGCCTTCAATCAACTCATGGTATTTGTGTTCCTCTAATTCGGGTGCTTTTTTACAGGCAATAACAGCAAGTAAAATTATTGTAATAGC
>CAZJHS010000006.1:54224-64341 GCA_964545895.1 uncultured Chitinophaga sp.
TTGGTAGCCATATTCTGTTGGGTGAACTATATACAAATGCATCATAAAATTCACCTACAATACTATCTTCAGAAATGGTTCGTGCATTTTTAAAATATATTTCATAATGCGGGTCTTTAAATGCATAAATATCAGTTAACTTAGAAATGGTAACTTGGTCGTTATTGGGATTAAGGATTATAGAATCAATTTTTAATATACGATTAAATGAATCTACAAGTGAATAAATATTTTTTTCTTTTTTAATAAAATTTTTGATTCCTTTCGCATCCGTGTCCCAGTGATATTGAAAACCAGCATTATGGTAGAAGTAGAAATATACCATGCGCCCTTCAATCAACTCATGGTATTTGTGTTCCTCTAATTCGGGTGCTTTTTTACAGGCAATAACAGCAAGTAAAATTATTGTAATAGCTATAATTGTATTAGTTGTTTTCATAGTAGCTTTACTTGTTAATTTTCATAGCAAACGTACCATGGGAGGGTATCCATTGGCGTGTATTGGTGTTGTATAAATAATCATCATAAAACTCACCGTAAATACTATCCTCTGATACAGAGAACGCATTTTTAAAGCTACATTCATAGTGAACATCAATTCCTGAAGTGAGTTTCAGTTTTGACAAGAGGATCTTGTCAGTTCCATCTAATAGAGTAATTGTATCAATTTTTCTATTGGGATTACCAGTTTTTAAATCAAGTTGATATTTGTTTTTACTTATTCTACTCAGAAAATTTCCTGAACCTTGGTTTTCTTTATAACCAGCATTATGGTAAAGCATTATTGAAACACTTTTACCTTCAATCAATTCATGGTACTTGTGTTCCTCTAATTCGGGTGCTTTTTTACAGGCAATAACAGCAAGTGAAATTATTGTAATAGCTATAATTGTATTAGTTGTTTTCATAGTAGCTTTACTTATTAATTTTCATAGCAAACGTACCATGCGTGGGTATCCATTTTCTATTTGTGGGGTCATAATAATAAGCGTCATAAAACTCACCAACCAAGCTGTCTTCTGATATAGTTCGTGCGTTTTTAAAACGCATATTGAGGACATCACCAATTATATCTGTACGGTGAAGCATAGAGAGAGTAACCCTATCACTTCCTTCATGCAAAATAATACTATCAATTTTTTCATACTTGGTACTATAGTTAAGCGTTAGTTGATACTGGTTTTTTGACACCTTACTTATTGTAT
Source organism: uncultured Chitinophaga sp. (assembly GCA_964545895.1). Taxonomy (GTDB): domain Bacteria; phylum Bacteroidota; class Bacteroidia; order UKL13-3; family UKL13-3; genus UBA6183. Next base: position 55,430 of record CAZJHS010000006.1, read on the forward strand.
TAGTGTAATAATTATTATTAGCATCTCTGGTATCGACTAACCCATTGTAATGATACCAACTAATTGTTAAATGTTTTCCTTCTTTTAATTCGTGAAATTTAACTTCAGGGTCTTTTTGGCAAGCAATAAAAAGCAGCAGTAAACTAGTTAAAGTGAGTATTGGTTTCATAGTGGTATTTATTTAACCGGCTGTGTTTTTTGCTAATATTCTTTTTAAACTAGAAGCTAAAAACATAATTAAAATGGCTCCGGTAAATGCAATGCCCATATCTTTTTGTGCATCCCATACATCGCCCTGCGAACCTAAGTAAGCTGGTCCTTGTGCCGGAAAAAATACATCAGCAACTAACCACTCCAGCAACTCGTATGCACCACTAAACGATAAGGTAATTTCTATAGGTAAAATCCAGCAAACCCACGCTGGCCAATCAAACCAGTTTTTAAAATAATCGCGCATAGGGTAGGCTAGTAAAAAGCCGAAACTAAAATGTACAATTCTATCGTAAGGGTTTCTTTCTAACCCTAAATTATCTTTAAGCCAGTAGCCAAATGGATTTTCGGCATAAGTATACATAGCGCCATAAATATGTAAAAGCACGTACACAAAAATTAGGGTGTAGCTAAGTTGACTAAATTTAAATCGGCTATAGCCCCATATTAATGTGCCAAGGCAAACTATGGTAAGCACGTTTTCGGTAATCCAATTGGCTACATCAGTAGTAAATAAAAAGGTGTATAACCAAACTGCACTAAAAATAAGTAGATATACTTTTAGCAAGGTGTTTTGTTTAAACGGGGTTTGTTGATTTGAAGACGTTGAAGTAAAGGTCATAATAATTGATTTTATTTTAGTTGAATAAACCATTCGTAAGTTCCATGCATAACAGCTTCATCATTATCATTAACTACAATTACGATTATGCTAATTAGCGCGCGTTTACTTTGTATAAGTTGATTGGTGAACTCTTGTATTACCTCATTGGTTACATTTACCTTAGCTCTTACTCTGCCAAATGCTGGTTTTCTATATTTAACTTCTGATTTGCGCAAAACTGGAACTGCTTTGGGTGCAATATCTGGAAAGGTGTTTACCATCCATTGCGCTGATGCAAACTCTGCTAACGAAAACTGAGCAGCAGCGGCAACAGTACCTAAATGATTGGTGTATTTTACATCATCAATAAGTTCAAAAATAAATTCATTATTACTTGGTAAAATACCAACTAATTTGGCAAAAGGAATTGCTGCTAAGTCCATTATTTTAAGGCAAAAGTGATTGGCAAGGTAAATTTCACGCGTACAGGTTTTCCGTTTTGTTTGCCTGGTTTCCATGCGGGCATATTTTTAATCACTCTAACGGCTTCGGCATCAAAATCGTTTCCTGCTTTTCTAATCACTTCAATATTAGAAATAGAACCATCTTTTTCAACCACAAAAGCGGCAATTACTTTACCACTTAAACCCAGCTCGCGTGCCGATGCAGGATAAATAATATTTTTAGAAAGATACGTATACAAATCGCCATTAAACTCTGGCATTTGCTCAGCAAATGTTACAATATCATCTTGTTTGGGCGCTGGTGGTGCAATGGTAGCACTATTAGTATTCGTTGTTTTTGTTGTTTCGGTTAACTTAAAGTTAATAGGTAGCGTGTATCTTAAGGTTACAGCTTTTCCATTTTGTTTGGCTGGTTTCCAATTGGGCATGCTATTAATTATACGTATCGCCTCTTCATCAAGCCCAAATCCAGCTTTTTTAATTACTTCAGCTTGACTAATGCGTCCATCTTTATCAATCACAAATTGAGCAATCACTTTGCCCTCAATGCTCTGTTCACGTGCTTGTTTGGGATAGATTATATTTTTTGAAATGTACTCGTTAAGATTGCCTGGGAATTCGGGCATTTGTTCTGCAAATACCAATATTTCCCCCTCGTTTTCATAGGGCACATCTGGAGTTCCTTCAACCATCACATCAGGATCCATACCATTTGGGTCGGCTTGTATTAAATCAACTTCAGCCTGAATCATATCGACTTCGGCTTGTACCATATCGCCATCAGCCACAACCATTTCTTCTGTGCCCATTGGTGGTTGTTCTTCTTTGGGTTCAGAGAGTGGTTTTAACGAAAATCTAACTGGTACATACATTTGCACGCGTACTGGTTTTCCTTCGTGGTAGCCGGGGGTAAAACGTGGCAGCGCACGAACTATTTTTAAGGCTTCTTCATCTAATAACGCATGCACTGCTTTCATTACTTTAACCGTACTCACTTGGCCCGATGGTTCAACCACAAAACCAATTACCACAGTACCTTCAAGCTTTTGTTCTTTAGCCTTTGCCGGATAGGTAGTGTGTTGGTAAATATAACGCGGTAAGCTGCCTTCCATAAGCACAGGCATTTGTTTAACTACTGCATAAATTTTATCGTTGCCTTGCGCATACAATAAATTTGTACCCAATAGGGTAAGTAATAAAAAGAGTGATGCAATTTTTTTCATAGTACAATATACATTTTTAAATAAAAAAAAGCGTCCTGAATGTAACTTCAGGACGCTTTTGTATAAGGTTGTTGGATAAATTATTTACCTACGCTTGCTCTAATAATGTTTAATGCACCACCTGCTTTAAACCATTCAATTTGTTGTTCGTTGTAAGTGTGGTTTACAGTGATATTTTCTTTGCTACCATCTTTATGAGTTAACACCAAAGTTAATGGCGTGTTAGGAGCAAATTCGGTTAATCCTAAAATATCAATTGTATCATCTTCTTGAATTTTGTTGTAGTCTTCTTTATCTGCAAAAGTTAAAGCCAACATACCTTGTTTTTTCAAGTTGGTTTCGTGTATACGCGCAAATGATTTTACCAATACCGCACGTACACCTAAATGACGAGGCTCCATTGCTGCGTGCTCGCGGCTTGACCCTTCACCATAGTTTTCGTCACCCACAACAATACTACCAATGCCTTGTGCTTTGTATGCACGTTGTACTTTAGGTACAGCTTGGTATTCGCCAGTTAATTGATTTTTTACTGAGTCGGTTTTTTCGTTAAAGAAGTTAACCGCACCAATTAACATGTTGTTTGAAATGTTATCTAAGTGGCCACGGTATTTTAACCAAGGACCAGCCATAGAAATATGATCAGTGGTACATTTACCTTTAGCTTTAATCAACAAGTTTAAACCTGTTAAGTTAGTGCCTTCCCAAGCAGCAAATGGATCTAATAATTGTAAGCGATCAGATGTTGGAGCAACTGCAACAGTAACGTTTGAACCATCTTCTGCTGGTGCTTGGTATCCTGCATCTTCAACTGCAAATCCTTTAGTTGGCAATTCATCGCCCACTGGTGGATCTAATTTTACAGCTTCGCCTTTATCGTTAATTAACGTATCAGTTATTGGGTTAAAACCTAAATCGCCAGAAATTGCAATTGCAGCAACCATTTCTGGTGATGTTACAAATGCAAATGTGTTAGGGTTACCATCAGCACGTTTAGCAAAGTTGCGGTTAAACGAGTGTACAATAGTATTCTTTTCAGCTTTCTCAGCACCTTCACGGTCCCACATACCAATGCATGGTCCGCAAGCATTAGTAAATATTTTTGCGTTTAAATCGGTAAAGGTTTTTAATAAACCATCTCTATCGGCAGTATAACGTACTTGCTCAGAACCTGGGTTGATACCAAATTGAGCTTTAGTTTTTAATCCTTTAGCAATAGCTTGTTTAGCAATAGATGCAGCACGTGATAAATCTTCGTACGAAGAGTTAGTACACGAACCAATTAATCCCCACTCAACAGCTAAAGGCCAGTTATTTTTAACGGCTTCTTCTTTCATTTTGCTGATTGGTGTAGCCAAATCAGGCGTGAAAGGACCATTCATGTGTGGCTCTAAAGTATCTAAGTTAATTTCAATAATTTGATCGAAGTATGCTTCAGGATTTGCATACACTTCTGCATCGGCAGTTAAGTGATGTTTGATGGCATTAGCTGCATCAGCAACTTCAGCACGACCAGTAGCACGTAAGTAACGCTCCATGCTCTCATCATAACCAAAGGTTGATGTAGTTGCACCAATTTCGGCACCCATGTTACAAATAGTACCTTTACCTGTACAGCTTAAGCTAGTAGCGCCATCGCCAAAATATTCAACAATTGCACCAGTACCACCTTTTACAGTTAAAATACCAGCTACTTTTAAAATTACATCTTTAGCCGATGCCCAACCGTTTAATTTACCAGTAAGTTTAACACCAATTAATTTAGGGAATTTTAACTCCCAAGGTAAACCTGCCATTACATCGCAAGCATCAGCTCCACCAACACCAATAGCAACCATACCCAAACCACCTGCGTTAACAGTGTGCGAATCGGTTCCTATCATCATACCACCCGGAAATGCATAGTTTTCTAAAACTACTTGGTGAATGATACCTGCACCTGGTTTCCAAAATCCGATACCATATTTGTTTGATACCGAAGCTAAGAAATCATATACCTCTTTACTCTCTTTGTTAGCAAATGCTAAATCGGATTCAGCACCATTTTTAGCTGTAATTAAGTGGTCGCAATGTACAGTTGATGGAACCGCAACTTTAGGGCGACCAGCTTGCATAAATTGTAATAACGCCATTTGCGCAGTAGCATCTTGCATAGCCACGCGATCTGGGTTAAAATCTACATAATCATTACCACGGCCATAAGCTGCAGTAGCATTTCCAGCTGTTAAATGGCTGTATAATATTTTTTCGGTTAAAGTTAGTGGACGATTAACCACTTTACGCGCTGCAGCTATGCGCTCATCCATTTGAGCGTATACTGCTTTAATCATTGATAAATCAAACATAGTATAACTTTATAAATTGTATTTTAAATCCTCAATCGGGCCGCAATTTACATATTATAGCCGCCTATTGCTACTTTTAGGTAAAATATAATTTGCTAATAAAGTATTGCTTGTCAGGTACATAAAAAAATGAGCATCATTTATACTAATTCTAAAGGGAAATGATATTTTTATGCACTAAACCAAAACCAAATTATGGAAGAACAAAACAACACTCCGCAGCCTGAACAAATATCAGCGCAGCCCGAAGTTAACTTGGCACCTACTGCAAATAACTTAAACTTTTTAGGTACTGGTACCGAGCTTTTGGGTATTACCTTGTTAAATATGGTATTAAGTATTGTTACACTTGGCTTGTACTATCCTTGGGCACGTGTAAACCGACTTAAGTTTTTGTATCAAAATACTTACCTAAATGATACTCCGTTTGTGTTTAGCGGCACCGGAAAAGAATTGTTTAAAGGCTTTGTTAAATTTTTTGTAGCCATAGTAGTTGTTTATGGTATTTATATTTGGGCACAAACCACTCACGATATAACTACTGTATTGTTGGCAACTTTATTGTTGTTTTTGTTTTTTGCATGTATAGTTCCTCTTGCTATACATGGTGCTTTGCGTTATCGCCTTTCGCGCACCAGTTGGCGCGGTATACACTTTGGCTATCGTGGCGATAGAGGCCAGCTTTTTATGGATATGTGGTTAGGCTATTTTTTATCGGCAATTACCTTTGGGTTATACAACAGTTGGTTTGTAACTAAATTACGCACCTACATTATTGGTAACATTAGATTTGGTAATGTATATTTTGGATATGATGGCGAAGGCGGAGAATTATTTTGGATAAACTTTAAAGGTGGCGTGCTAACATTTTTAACACTTGGGTTATACTACTTTTGGTATAAAGCCGAGTTTATGCGCTACTTCGCTAATCATACGTATTTAGAGCACGATGGAAAAAAAGTGTATTTAGAAGCTCATTATTCGGGTGGTGATTTGTTTGGGTTGATTATTGTAAACCTACTTATATCGTTGTTTACTTTTGGTTTTGGTGTTCCGTTTGCCGAAGTACGTACAGCTAAATTTATGCTTGAACATTTGCATATACCTGCCGATATTAATTTTGATAACTTGGCACAAACCGAAGATGATTACAGCGATGCAACAGGCGATGATGTGTTGGATTATTTAGATATGGGCATTGTATAACCACAGCATGAATTTAAGTTTTAAAGGAAGATATTTTAGTGGCAAATCATCAACCCCAATAACGGTTGATATTGCTTGGCATGCGCACGGATTGGAGCTAATTTATACTAACGCAAACAACGAGTTTGTAACTGTTTTTTGGAATAAGCCCGAGATTCATCAAACCGAAATAAGTTCGGGTATTGTTACACTTAGGTATGGCGATACTTTTCCGCAACAACAGCTAGAGGTTACCGACCCCGAGTTTATTGCTTTATATAAAAAGGAATACTCTGTAGGAATAATTCATCGGGTAAAGTTAACCTCGGCATCGGTGCTAATGGGTTTGGTTTTATTTATAGGTTTAAGTGCTTGGCTTGGATATATATTTTTATTGCCCGCTATTGCAGATTATGGTGCGCGTGTTTTTCCTAAAAGTTATGAAATAGAGTTGGGAGAACAACTTTATACTAGCGTGCTGCAAGGCGAAGAAATAGACTCTACCAAAACAGTGGCCATCAATCAGTTTTTTAATAAGCTTAACATACAAAAAGATTACCCCGTGCGCATTACTGTGGTAAAATCGCCAGTGGTAAATGCTTTTGCTTTGCCGGGTGGTGGTATTGTGGTGTACGATGCTATTTTAAACGACATGAAAAGCTCCGACCAATTAGCGGCTTTGCTGGCACACGAATACTCGCACGTGCAATTAAAGCATGCTACGCGCAATATGTTTAGAAGCTTGGCTGGTTACATTTTTATTTCGGTAGTATTTAGCGATGTAAATGGTATTGCCAATGTATTGGTTGAAAATGCACATCAATTGCGCAACTTAAGTTATAGCCGCGAGCTTGAAACCGAAGCCGATAATAATGGGTTACGCATTTTACAAAACAATCACATTAGTGCAACTGGTATGAAAGATTTGTTTGCACAACTTAAAAAAGAATCGGGGAGTGTTGAGGTAAGTGAAATAATTAGCACCCACCCCGATTTAGATAACAGAATTAAAAATGCGGATCAGTTTTTAAAAAGTACCAATTATACTTTTATTCCTAACGACTCGATGGTGTATTATTTTAAGCAACTTAAAGCAGATAGCACTTGGCATGAATAATCAAAACGTACCGGCATTAATTGAAAACACAGCCCAAAAATTAGGCGAGTATTTTGATCATGAGCAATTGGCTCAAGCTCAAAACCAGGCTGATTTGCATGCACGATTAACCGAATTGTTGGTGTATTTACTTATGCATAAAATGGAGCTGCTGTTGCAGGTTTTGTACCGAATTGATGTAAAAGAAAGCTTAACAAAGGCGGCATTTGCACAAAATGACCCAAAGATGATAGCACCGCAACTCGCTCAACACATTATAGATAGGGAGTTGCAGAAGGCCGAAACCAGGTTAAAGTATCGTAATGACACAAATCATTTGCAGTAAAGGTTCCATTTAAATACTTTCGCATACTTAAACATACTACATGATTATATTAATTTTCTTAGTGGCACACTGGTACATCTCCTTATTTTGCCAAACGTTTTATTTACACCGCTACTCTGCACACAAAATGTTTACCATGAGCCCATTTTGGGAAAAATTTTGGTACATATTTTCGTGGTTAACCCAAGGTACATCATACCTTAACGCACGTGCTTATGCTATTTTACATCGCATGCACCATGCTTACAGCGATACCCAAAAAGACCCACATACACCACACTTTTTTAAAGAAGTATTTACCATGATGTGGCATACACGCAGTGTATACAATGGCGTATTGCACGGTACTTTAGAAATTGAAGAAAAATTTGATAAAAACTTCCCTGTTTATCCAACCATCGATAAAATGGCTGATAGCTGGTTTTCGCGTTTAGGATTTGCCGCATTTTACATTTTGTTTTATGTGCAATTTGCTACATCGCCATGGATGTTTTTATTGTTACCAGTTCATTTTTTAATTGCGCCAATTCAAGGTGCAGTAGTTAACTGGGCTGGTCATAAATATGGCTACCGTAACTTCCCTGACGAAAAAGATCACTCAAAAAACACATTAATTATTGATTTTTTAATGTTAGGCGAGTTGTTCCAAAACAACCATCACCACGCAGGTGCACGTCCTAATTTTGCAGCAAAATGGTGGGAGTTTGATCCAGTTTATCCGTTTATTAAATTGTTTGATGCCATTGGTATGATTAAACTAATACCAATCAAATCAACACAAAAATAATTGCATAGCAATCGTATTAAAAACGCCACTTCTGTATCAAACGGAAGTGGCGTTTTTATTTGGGTCGTTCCCAGAGTGAAGTGCAACATTGCCTCGGGGATTAGGTTGGAAATTCCGAACTCGCGTTTCCGAAGTTTCGGAATCCTAATGTGGGTTTGGTGTTCTAAGTTATTGTTTTGCCAAAAAAGGTAAACTTGTAATTATCCTATTAAATTGTTTACTTAGATGAGCAAAGTTTAACTATGAGTTAATTGTTTTAGATCGAACAAATAATGAAGAGCAATGCATTAATGCTACACAAATTAAAATGAGGAATTACTATAAATATCTATTTGTAATTTTACCACTTATTCTAGCTGGGAAAATAGATAATTATAATGTTTGTGGAACTTACGTCAGTGAGAGAGATGTTTTTGGTAGTACAAAACTTACAATTAAAAGTGATGGATATTTTAATGAGGTAGTAAGCGGTTGTATTTATGATTTCAGAACAACCGGTAAGTGGGTTCAAAATCGAGATACTATTATTTTAAATATTACAAAAAGAGTTAACCTCAAATCCAAATGTAGCATGGAAGTGCTCAACAGAATTGAAAAATATTTAATTAAGACTGATACACTATTCCTTCTAAATAATGAGAATGTTAAATCT
>CAZJHS010000007.1:0-63052 GCA_964545895.1 uncultured Chitinophaga sp.
TTCCACTGATGAAGTATGACATGAATGGGTTCGAGCTAATGCTGCTGTATTGTGCCAACGCTTTATTGATGGACATACCAGGGTGCTTGAGGCGGTAGGTGTAAAAAAAGTAACTTCATCGAGCCATGATTGGGCCGATAATCCAGCATCTTTTGTTATTTTAGTAGAATCTGATGACGAAGAAAAAGTACTTGGTGGAGCTAGGATACAAGCTGCAGACGGAAAAACAGCACTACCACTTGAGGATGCGGCTGGTTACATGGATCCAAAAGTATACGAACTTGTTAAACAATATAGCATTGGTGGTACAGGTGAGGTTTGCGGATTATGGAATTCGATGGAAGTAGCAGGAATGGGTATTGGTAGTATTTTTTTGATAAGAGCTGCACTTGCTATTAGCGAACAAATAGGACTTGATAGCATGTTAGCTTTATGCTCTCCGTATACAACAAGAATTGCGGGGAATTATGGCTTTTTAACAGAAAAATCGGTAGGTAATGAGGGTACATTTTACTATCCTAAACTTGATTTATTAGCAACAGTGGTTTTGCAAAAAGATGCTCCTGGATTATCCAATGCAAGTGAATTAGAAACCAATAGAATATTTGATTTAAGAAAAACACCCATACAAATTACGGATGAACTAGCTAGAAAAAATCAAATTGTACAAATTGAATATAATCTTAAACTTGATATTGAAAACAAAACTGCTTTTAAACTAAGAGAAAATGAATAAGCTTATTAAACTTATAATATTAGCGCTTGTTTACAGTACAACACAAACTTGTATTTCGGCACAATCTATAGGCACTAAACTTTCGGCCAATCAAGTAAGCAGTAAAAACCTCGATTTTAGAGCAAAGTATTCGGTATTCGTTGATTCAACAAACAGGTTAGGTATTCAAAACATCATGCACAAAGAGTTTGTATCTTATAATACAGACTTATTAAACTTGGGCATTAACGAGTACGCTAATTGGATAAAACTGGATATATACTCAAGCAACCAAAACGACAACAACTCCATTGAAATTGCCAACCCAATATTAGATTATATTCTTTACTTTAAAACGTTAAACAACCAAATACTTGATAGTAGTTTAATGGGAGAAGTAGTACCTTTTGAGAATAGAAATAATAATTTACGCTCCTATGTTATCGACTTAAAACTGGATTCTGGAGTTTTGTATACTTACTACTTTAAAGTAAAAAGTTCGGAGCAATTAAATTTACCCGTTTTCATTACTTCAAAAGAAAAACTTCAATTACGAGAAACAGGAAACAATATAATTGATGGTATTTATTTTGGAATCATCCTAGTAATGGTGCTCTATAATTTATTTATATTTTTAAGCACTAAAGACACCAGTTACTTTTACTACATCATCTATATTTTTACTGTTGGTTTTACCCAGGCTGTACTAAATGGTTATACGTTTAAATACATATGGCCAAACCAAACCTTTGTAACGCAATATTCCACCATAACCTCTGGTGTACTCTCTGGTATAGCCACAATCTTCTTTATTCGCAATTTTTTAAATACAAAGCGGTATAGTCCCAAATTTCATAAATTATTATACCTGTTTCTACTTTTATACTTTGTCATAGGCATCCTGCTTCTGCTTGGTAAACTTAATTTGGCCTATCAACTTACCAACTTTAATGCGGGTGTAGGTTCTTTTATTTTGCTACTAACGGCAATAAATGTTTATTTTAAGTACAAGAACAGAACTGCTCTTTTATTCATTTTTGCATGGAGTATTTTTATACTAAGCATTATTGTTTTTGTACTAAAAGATTTAGGAGTTATCCCATACAGTGTGTTATCCGTAAAAGGCTTACAAATTGGCTCGGCATGTGAGGTAATCTTGCTTTCTATTGCGCTTGCTGATAAGATTAATATACTAAAGCAAGATAAAGATAGAGCGCAAGCAAAAGCACTTTCTATTGCTAATGAAAATGCCCGAATTATTCAGGAACAAAATGTGGTTTTAGAGCATAAAGTAATTGAACGTACCAAAGCTTTATCCGAAACCAACAACAACTTAAGTGTAGCATTAGATGAACTAAAGTTTGCACAAACACAATTGGTTGAATCAGAAAAAATGGCTTCATTGGGTCAATTAACAGCTGGCATTGCGCATGAAATTAACAACCCAATTAATTTTGTTACATCTAATGTAAAGCCACTGCACCGCGATATTTTAGAGCTTTATAAATTACAAGACGAAACGGAAAAGTACATTCAAGAAAATGGACTGCCACTTACTAATATCGAAAAAATAAAGCAGGCAATTGACTATGAATATCTAAAAACAGAAATTAATTACCTGCTAAAAGGAATAAACGAAGGATCGGCCAGAACAGCCGAAATTGTAAAAGGTCTTCGTATATTTTCGAGGGTTGATGAGGATGATATTAAACTTGCCAATATCAACGAAGGGTTAGATTCTACCATAATTATTGTAAACAACCAGCTTAACAATAAAATTGAAATTGAAAAGTATTATGCTAACTTACCCTTGATAGATTGCTACCCTGGCAAACTGAACCAAGTTTTTTTAAACCTGATTTCTAACGCTATTTACGCAGTAAAAGAAAAATTTGGTGACGAGCACGGTGGTAAAATCACTATAAAAACCGAACTTGTTGGAGAAAACATAACCATTTCTATAACCGACAACGGAACAGGTATGAGTGAAGCAACCAAAAACAAACTATTTGAACCCTTTTTTACAACTAAACCCGTTGGCGATGGAACTGGTCTTGGACTTTCTATTGTATACAATACCATTAAAAAACATAAAGGTGTAATTTCGGCAACAAGCGAACTTGGTGTTGGAACATCTTTTACTATTTCAATACCTCAAAGGCATATCAATGAGCAATCAAAAAATTAAAGTCTTATTTATTGACGATGAAGTGCATAACCTGCATGCTTTTAAAGCCGCATTTAGGTTTGATTACGACATTGCCATAGCTGAATCTGCAGCCGCAGCCGAGCAATGGCTGGATGATAATAATGTACAGGTTATTTTATGTGACCAACGCATGCCTGGCAAAACGGGTATTGAATTTTTTAGTACAATTATTAAAAAGCATCCTAAAACAATGCGCATTTTGGTTACCGGATATACTGATATCGAATCGGTAATTAAAGCCATTAACCAAGGCCATGTTTTTAAATACATTAATAAACCTTGGAATGATGCCGACATCAGAACTTCTATTGATGAGGCCTACAAGTTTTATATGCAAAGCTTGGAGTTGGAAAGTAAAATTAACGACTTATCAAAAGCCTATAAAGATCTAGACAATTTTGCGTACAGCGTTTCGCACGATATGAAAGGCCCGCTTATGAGTATTTTAGGAGCCATGAATATTGTAAATACATCTACCAATAAAAACGAAAAAACAGTATTAATGATGCTTGATTTAATAGAGAAAGCAGCCATACAGTTAAATGAGTTTATTGAAAGCATGCATGTTTATTACAAAAACAATAGAGGTAAACTAAAAATTGAACCGGTAAACCTTTACGATATAAAAACCGAAATTGAAGGTTTATTAGGGTTGAAGTGTATGCAAGAAAAAATTCAACTGAATTTTACTGTGCAAAACCATGCTAATGCTGATAATTTATACCGCACAGATATTACCAAATTAAAAGTGGTGGTTAATAATTTAGTATCAAATGCACTAAAATACCAACGTCCGGAGGAACTTAACAAGTACGTAAATGCCAATTTAACCATTGATAACGACATGCTTACTATTACAGTAGAAGACAACGGAATGGGCATTGACAACAAATATTTAAACAATATTTTCGAGCTATTTTTTAGAGCCACTACCGAAGTTGGAGGAAGTGGTTTTGGTTTATATAACGTAAAAGAGATTATTACTACCTTAGGTGGTACAATACATGTAACTTCGGAGCTAAATAAAGGAACCACCTTTACTGTAAAATTACCCTCTAAATAAAATTAAACGTGTTTAATTATATAATAATTGATGATAATAAAATTGACCTGCTTGTTGCTGGTAAGGCCATTGAAATGAGCCAACAACCAGTAGCTTCAGTGCAACAATTTCTAAGTGCATCATTTGCATTAGAACATGTGCTCAGTTTTCAATCTCCATACCCAACAATTCTTCTTATTGATATACAAATGCCCGTAATGAATGGATTTGATTTTATGGAAGAATTTGAAAAACTTGCGCCAGAAACCAGAGCCAACTATATTTGCTTCTTTCTTACCTCCTCTTCTAACGACCTTGATAGGTTAAAAGCTCAAAAATATCCGAGCTTAAAACAATTTTTAACAAAGCCATTTACAACAGACAAACTGATTAGTTTGCTAAAAACGATTTAATATAAAAAATGAAAAAGTTCTTCTTAACATTAGTAGTACTTGTTGCCTTATTACTAATTGCAGCTATTGCCTTACCTATTATTTATAAAAGTAAAATAGTGGCACTTGTTAAAACAGAAATTAACAACAACGTAAATGCCACTGTAAACTTTAATGATGATATTGAACTAAGCATTATTAAAAGTTTCCCCAATTTTACGCTTGGCATTAACAACCTTAGTGTAGTTGGTATTAACGAGTTTGATGGCGATACTCTGGTAGCCATGGATAAGCTAGAAACTGTTATTGATATTATGACAGTGATAAAAGGTGAACCAATAGGTATTAAAAAAATTGCTTTAGAAACACCACGTATTCATGCGCTTGTGCTTAGCAATGGTAAAGCCAATTGGGATATTGCTAAACCAAGTAACGATTCAACAACTGCAACAACAGATACCGCTGCTACCAAGTTTCATGTAAAGCTTAAGAAATTTGAAATTAGCAACGGATTTATTGTGTATGATGACAAGACTATGGGAGTTAATACCAAACTTGATGGGTTTAATTATGATATGACAGGTGATTTTACTCAAGACGATTTCCTGTTGCAAATAAAATCAACCATAAAACAATGGGATATGACTTATGGTGGTGTTAAATACCTAAACAAGGTAAATACCGACATAAATGTTGACATGAATATGAACATGCCCAACATGAAATTTACCTTTAACAACAACTCATTTAAGTTAAACGAGCTTACCTTTAATTTTGATGGTTTTGTGCAAATGCTAAATGATGATATTGTAATGGACATTAAATATGATGCGCCAAACAATTCGTTTAAAAACTTTTTGTCGCTTGTACCAGGTATGTACACCAAAGATTTTGCTGATTTAAAAACAAGTGGAACTTTAAGTTTTAACGGAACAGCCAAGGGCACCTACAACGAAAAATCGTTACCTGCATTTAATCTAAATTTATTAGTGGCAAATGCCATGTTTCAACACCCAACTTTACCTGTACCAGTTAAAGATGTACAAATTAATTTAAACGTAGCCAATAAAGATGGCAACCTAAATAACACCATTGTAAACTTAAGCAAGTTCCACATGGATATTGCCGGAGATGCTTTTGACGCTAAATTAATAGCAAATGATATTATGCAGGACCCACACATTGATTCGTGGTTAAAAGGACGCATAAACTTAGATAACATTTCTAAAATTGTACCTCTTGAAAACGGCATGGAAATTCACGGAATAATTACTAGTGATGTAACTGCAGTTGGTAAAATTTCGGCTATTGAGAAACAACAATTTGAACAATTTAACGCAACCGGACAAATAGCTACACAAAACATTAAGTTTAAATCTGCCGATTTACCAATGGGCTTTAACTCAAACGAAGCACTTTTAGTTTTTAACCCTAAAACAGTAGCTTTAAAAACATTTGATGCGCAGGTAGGTAAATCAGACTTTAAATTGAACGGTGAAATCAGCAATTTTTTCCCTTATTTATTCAGTAATGGTATTATACAAGGAAAGTTAAATTTAACATCAACCCAAATTGATGCCAACCAATTTTTGAGTAACGAACCAGAAACTACTGCACCAAAAGCTGAAGATACAACAGCAATGGATGCTCCTGAAATACCTGCCAACATTGATTTTACCTTCACTGGTAATGTTGGAAAATTGCTTTACTCTAATATGGAAATAAGTAATTTTGCAGGTTCGATAAAAGTAAAAGACCAGAAGTTAAATTTTGAAAATGTTGCGTTAAATACCTTAGGTGCAGCCATCAAAATGAATGGATTTTACGAAACAACAAATCACCTAAAACCTACCACCAACATTGATTTTTCTATTGAAAACTTAGACATGCAATTAGCGGCTAAAACATTTAATAGTATTAAAAAAATTGCGCCAATTATTGAAAAATCACATGGCAGTTTTTCTACCACACTATCATTAGTTACTACCCTTGATAAACATTTAAATCCTGTATACAGCACATTATTTGCCAATGGTATTTGTAAAATAATGAATGCCGAAATTAAAGACGTAAAAGTATTAGATGAAGTAGCCAAGGCTTTAAAAAATGACAAATACAAAACACTTAACCTCCAAAATGTTACTGTAAAATATAAAGTAGAAAATGGCAGGGTTTACACCGAGCCATTTAATGTAGCTGTAGTAGGCAAAACACTTACTTTGGCAGGATCAAGTGGTTTAGATCAAACCATAGATTACACAGGTACAACACAAGTACAACGAGGCGAATTAGGTAAAATAAATACAGCCTTAGAAAGCTCGTTAAACAGCTTAAATAACAAACTTGGTTCAAACATAACCGCAAGCCAAAACCTAAATATAGGATTAGGCATAAAAGGAACTTTTAGTAAACCAATTATTACAACTAACCTGGCCGATTTAGCTAAGCAAGAAGCAAACTCATTAAAAGATCAAGCTAAAGCCGAGCTAGAAAAACAAAAGAAATTACTTGAAGATAAAGCAAAAGCTGAAGCCGAAAGATTGAAACAAGAAGCTCAGGCAAAAGCAAAGTCCGAAATAGATAAAGCCAAACAGCAAGCACAAGCAGAAGCCGATAAACTAAAAGCGGCAGCAGAAAAAGCCAAAGCAGAAGCCGAGGCCAAAGCCGCAGCAGAAAAAGAAAGGCTTAAAAAACAAGCCGAAGAAGAAGCCAAAAAGAAATTAAAAGGACTGCTAAAACCTTAAAACATTTACAGTTCGCAAACGTTTAATAGTACAAATAAGTTATAATAAGTAAAAAATGAAAAAAGCAATATTTGCAGTTCTTACACTTGGATTAGTGTACAGCTGCGGCAACTCAACTAAACCAGCAGAAACTGCTAACACAGAAACTACAGCGGCTGCTCCTGCAGAAGCTAAAAGTTATGAATTTACCCTAAATGCTGTTGGTAATACCATGGCTGATATGGGTTACGACACCAAAGAACTTAAAGTAACTGCGGGTGCAAAAGTAAAAATTAACTTAACCAACCAAGGTACTGATGCATCAATGTTACACAATGTGGTTATTGTTAAACAAGGCACAGAAAAAGATGTGGCTACTGAAGGTATTAGCTTAAAAGACAAAAATTACTTCAACGCGGAGAATACTAATGTTATTGCTGGTTCAGCAGTTGCAGCTCCAGGCGCTACCGTAACTGTTGAGTTTACTGCTCCTGCTGCAGGTACTTATACTTACATCTGTACATACCCAGGCCATTGGATGAAAATGCAAGGTGTGTTGATTGTAGAATAAGAAAAAAACATTCGACTTAAAAGCCGCGTCAAAACTAGTTTTGACGCGGCTTTATTTTTTTGTAAACTTGTTAAATAATTTTTTTGGAACGGCATTTGCTAAACAACAACCAAATACTTCAAACCATGATAAAAAGAATTTTAATTTTAGTGCCAGCAATAATTGGCTTATTGGTTACCCAATCTTGTTCTCCTAACAGAAAAGTAACCCGTGTAGACCCTGCTTTACAAACTGATTTAAGCGGGCGTTGGAATGATAGCGATTCTCGTTTGGTTGCAAACGAAATGATTAATCAAATATTGAGTGCCGCTTGGCGAACAAATTTCGAACAAAAAATGTCGCGTAAACCTGTGCTTATCGTTGGTAATATCAAAAACAAAACCTCCGAACAAATAGACCCGGTTACTTTTATTAAAGACTTGGAACGTGCTTGCATAAACTCAACTACCGTTTCTATCGTTCAATCGGGTGAAGACCGCAATCAAGTAAGAGAAGAGCGTAACGAACAACAAACTTTCTCGAGTGAAGACACCAAGAAAAAATGGGGTAAAGAAAAAGGTGCAGATTACATGATTACAGGTGTGATTTCTTCAATTGTTGATTCGTACAAAAATCAACGCACCATTTACTACCAAGTAGATTTGGAACTAACCGACTTGGAGTCGAACGAAAAAGTTTGGATTGGTGATAAAAAAATTAAAAAAGTAGTACGTAACTAATTGTAAGCAACTTTGCGATGAAGAGTATTGGGATTGGAATTGCGTTATTGCTTGCTGTACTACTTACGGCCTGCTCTACTTACTATCAAAAAAACTTGGTGGTAATGGATGCCGTATACAAAGGCAATTACCAAAACGCTTCCAACCTATTGGATAATAGCAAACTCAAAAAACAAACCCGCAACCAACTGCTTTATTTCCTTCAAAAAGGTACTATTTTATTTATGAATAATGAGCATGCTGAAAGCAACAAATACTTTCAGCAGGCTGATTATTTTATTGAAGATTATCAAAAGAATTATTTAACAAAAGCGGCCACTTTTATTACTAACCCAAGCATTCAAACATACGAGGGAGAGAGTTTTGAAAAGGTGCTTTTGCACTACTACACCACACTAAACTACCTAAAACAAAACAAATTGGATGAGGCACTAGTGGAGTGTAAACGAATGGAGCTCAAACTTCAAAAAATAACTGATTATTATAAAGGCGAAAACAAGTACAAAAATGATGCTTTTGTGTATTTGCTTACCGGTATTGTATACGATGCCCAACGCAACTACAATAGTGCATTTATAGCGTACCGTAATGCTTATAATATTTACAAAGAGGTGTATGCTAAAAATTTAGAAACACCTGCACCTTTGCAATTAAAGCACGACCTAATTAGAACAGCTTTACTTACTGGCTTTACTGCTGAGGCCGAACAATACAAACAAGAGTTTAACCTTACCAGTTATCAGTTAGATAGTAACTATAAAAACAATGCTGTAATTTTTTGGAACAACGGCTTTGGACCAATTAAAGACCAATGGAGTATTAACTTTACTGTATTGCCAGCCGGAAACGGATACGTTAATTTTGTTAATCTAGATTTAGGCTTAAACTTCCCTTACTATGCAGGAAACGACTCAAAATCTATGGTTAATTTGAAAATGATACGCGTAGCCTTTCCTAAATATGTTTCGCGCAAACCAACAATTACTGATGCTAAAATAAGTGTTGATAGCCTTGGGGTGAGTGTTGATTTAAACATGGCAGAGCACGTAGATAAAATAGCCTACGTATCTTTAAAAGACAGAATGGTAAAGGAAGTTGCCGAAGCACTAGTGCGTTTAGCGGTTAAACAAATTGCTGAAGAAGTAGCTAATACTAAAAATGAGGCATTAGGCAGTACCCTTAGCGTGTTAAACGCCATTACAGAACAGGCTGATACACGTAACTGGCAAACTTTACCCTACTCTATTAATTACGGACGGTTACAATTACCTGAAGGAACTTACAGCGCACAGTTTAAATCAAACAATGGAAGTGCACCATTTATATTGGATATTAAAAGTAATCAAACCACTTTTAAAATCATACAATCACCCTACTTTGATGGGTATTCGGACCAGGTAGGCTCGTTTTAAAAACACATAAAAAAAGCCGCCCGAAACAAGTTCGGGACGGCTTTTTATTTATAATTTAAGCTACTATGCTTTAAGCTTTTTTGCAGCTTCTAATATTTTAGGCAATACTTCAAAAGCATCACCAACAATACCATAATCGGCAGCTTTAAAAAATGGAGCTTCTGGATCTTTATTAATAGCTACAATTACTTTGCTTGAACTTACTCCAGCTAAATGTTGAATTGCTCCACTAATACCAATGGCTATGTATAAGTTTGGTTTAATGGTAATACCCGTTTGACCAACGTGCTCGCTATGTGGACGCCAGTGCATATCACTAACTGGCTTTGAACAAGCTGTTGCAGCACCTAATACATTGGCTAATTCTTCAATGATACCCCAATGCTCAGGACCTTTCATTCCGCGACCAGCACTTACTACCAACTCAGCTTCAGTTAATGGAATTTTACCAGTAACACGCGAAACTTCAATTGGGTTTGAAATAAAATCAGCATCAGTTAATCCTCCATCAGCCATTTCAATTGCAGCAGTTTTATTAAACTCTTGCACATCAAAAGTATTAGGTGTTAATGCCAATACTTTAACTGCAGTTGTTAAACTTACATCAGAAAATGCTTTACCACTAAATACAGTTTTGCGAACCACAAAACCGTTTGCAGTATTAGGTGTTGAAATAACTCCTGATGCTACACCTGCTTTTAATTTTGCAGCTACTCTACCTGCAATTGATTTACCAGTATAAGTATTACTCATCACTACCACTGAAGCAGATGAAGCAATATTTGCTAAAGCCTTAGCATAAGCTTCGGCTACAAATTGATTTAACTTATCAGATTTTACAGATACAACTTTATCTGCACCAAACTTACCTAACTCAGCAAGTTTGCTATCATCAACATTGCCAATACTAACGGCAACACAAGGCACACCGTTATTTTGAGCTATACCTGCAGCATAAGATACTGCTTCAAAGGTTGATTTTTTGAAATTACCGTCTATACTTTCTGCGTATACTACTATCATAATTCGTTAATTTTAATGATTAGATTACTTTGGCTTCGTTGTGTAATAAGTCAATTAATTGTGCGGCATCTTCTGCTGGAATTAGCTTAACGCCACCTTTAGCAGCAGGCATTTCAAAACCAATTGTTGATGCTGTTTTTTCGCCACCGGCTACTTCAACCACTTTTAATGGCTTAGTACGTGCAGCCATAATACCACGCATGTTCGGAATACGAGGTTCTGTTAACTCTTTTTGAGCACTAGCTACCAAAGGTAATTTGCAGCTAACTTTTTCTTTTCCACCATCAATATCACGTTCCATGGTAGCAATACCACCATCAACATCAATACTTGTTACCACATTAACAGAAGGTATTCCTAACATTTCTGCTAATAAAGTACAAACCAAACCTCCATTGTAATCAATAGACTCGCGACCAGTTAAGATTAAATCAAATCCTTCTGTTTTTGCATAATGAGCAATTTGCTCAGCTACAAAATAAGCATCGGTAGGCTCTGCATTTACGCGCACAGCATCTGTAGCACCAATGGCAAGCGCTTTACGTATACTTGGTTCAGCATCGGCCAAACCTACGTTAATTGCGGTTACAGTACCACCCTGTTTCTCGGTAATTTCGAGTGCACGGGTTAGCGCTAGCTCATCATAGGGGTTAATAATAAATTGTACACCTGTAGTATTAAACTTAGTGTTATTGTCGGTAAATGTTACCTTCGTTGTTGTGTCGGGAACATTGCTGATACAAACTAAAATTTTCATATTTTTACTTCGTTGTAAAGTGCAGCAAAAGTAACCAAAAATTGGTTTTAACAAATGGCAAATATTAGATTAGAAAAACTAACCGAAATGCTTAATAAACAGCCCAATGACGCTTTTTTGCATTATGCGGTTGCCATGGAGCATTTAGGATTAAACAATCCTAACCTTGCCCAAGAGTGGTTTAGTAAGGTGTTGGTTTTAGAACCAAAGAATATTGCTACGCATTACCAACTTGGTATGTTATTGCATCAAAAAGGTGACGAAAAAGGTGCTATTACCTTGCTTGAAAAAGGTGAAGCTTTAGCAAGAGCTAATGGCGATTTAAAAACTGCCAACGAGTTTAAAACAGCAATCGAAGAAATTATTTATTAACTGCTACTGTTCTACTTTAAGCAACTCATTTAATAACCTCGGAAATATTCCTTTGGCTAATTGTTGCTCGGCTGTTTTATAGGCATCTAAGCCTGCGGTTTCTGGTGTGGTTTGAAATCCTTTTAAATCTTGCAATCCATCTTTAAATATCTCAGCATTGTTTTTATTATCAACCAAACTAACCCAAAGATTTAACGCCACGCTTTGCATGTTACCCCATATTATACCAAGGCCTTTAGTATTCGCAGTAAGCCTTAAAATATAATCAGCTTCTTCTTTACTACTTACAAAATTGCAACCTGCGTTAACTAGGTTTTTCTTTAAGTAAGTTTCTAAAGGATGCATGTTCATTTTTTGCGATAAATTTTGCTCGTCAGTTTCGATGTACATTTTTATTGGAGCAACACTTACTCGTATGGAAGTACCTGGCTCATCAATATTTTTAAGCACATTTTGCAAGGCAAAATTTACACTATCTGTTTTTATAATACCCTGCACATCGGCACTTAATCTGATAAGTTGAATAGGATCACGCGCTAATATACGTGCCACACTAAACGAAGCTATGCCCTGCTGATCGGTTTGTGTTTGAGCTCCAAAATCCATTTTACCTTGCTCTACATTCATTTTCATGGGCAAATACTGAACGCCTAACTTTCCGGCCAAAGTATCAGCAAAAAAAACATGTACATCAAACGGATGCTGAATAGGTTTGCCAACCTTACCCATTAAACTTAACGATTTACTTTGTACAGTAATTTTATACAATTGAGATTGAATTGAAGATATAATCTCGTTAACCAAATACACATTTTTACCCTTATAATCACTTTGCAAATCTTCGTTTAAATACTCTTGCAATGTGGCAAGGGCTTTTAACTTTAACCTAAGTATTTGTACATAGTTATTGGTTAAATTCAACTCATCAGCTCGCGCCAAATAATCCTCGGCTCTGTTAATGGCACTTTGCATGCGTTTCCTACGCATCTCAGCGTATTGAGCTTTGCTTAAGCGCATATAAATCCAAAAGTAATCGGCATTTTCCCAACTATCTACTACCTCATAATTTTCAATTTCATTAAGCGCAGTAATCTTAACCTGACTCTCAAATTGCTGTTTAAATTCTGCATTATTCTGCAACGATTGAAGTACCGAGTTTGATGAAACTGTTACTTTAATTTCTGAAATTAAATCATTAAGTGCTTCCTTTTTAGCAGCCTGTTGATACGATTGGGTGCTATTAGCTTTTGGCGCAATGCCTACCCCAACGTAATACGATTCGTTTACTGGCCTTTGGCTAACCCAGCTTGGCTTTTTATTAGCACGATGCGAAGCGCAAGCAGTAACCATAAGAAGCAAAATAGTTATATAAGGAAGCTTTTTCACCGTGATAAATGTTAATGGATTTATAAAAACAAAAGAACACCCCCACTTAATTGTGCCGAGTGTTCTTTTATTAAATTGATTAATGGTATAAGGCTAATACTTTTTACTGTCCGGCACGCTCTTTAGCCAACTTATCCATCTCAGCGTTAAATATTTCTTCAAACTTTTTCTTGTCGTAGTCTTGCGCAATTTTCGCATTCTGACCAATTGCTTTTTCTACACCTTCTAAAATAGATTTTTTGTTAGCTTCAATAGCAACCCAGTAGGTGTAGGTATTATTAGTTTCTTTAAATATTTTTTCGCCAATAACAGCAACATCAACTAAGGTTTGATTAGTTACCTCGCGCGCTAACTCTTCAAACTTATTATTGAACTCTTGTGTGCTACCAACCTGACGCTGATTAGTGTATTGTTCAGTTACCTTTTTCATGGTTGTTTGAATCATACCAGCCATTTCGCTTTTAGCATTTTGTAATCCTATTTTTTTAGCTGTAATCATATCAGGGCTATTGCCTGATGAACGAGCACGAAATGTTTCTTTATCTGTTTGAAATTCTTTGCCACTAAAAGGTACAGTTATTTCTATTGCACCAGTTTGTTTTTCAATTGGAGTTGCTTTTTTTGATTTACATGCTACAGTTAAACTACTCACTGCTCCTATTAATAATGCTGCACTTAGCAACTTAGTTACTTTGTTTTTCATGGTAAAGTTTGTTTTAATCGTTTTCAAAAATATAATTTAACTTGGCTTATTCAAACGCAATGCCAAGATTGCATTGCTCATTTATTTTTTTCGGCAACTAGGCTAAATAAGCTAAAACACACTACTATTCAATGCATTAATTATTGATTGTGCATGCTTATAACCAATTTCAAAAATTTGTTTAGCCGATGAAACTTTAAATAAGTGATAATCCATTAATCCTGGAGGCTCAATATATACATCACATTTTGAAATATTAGGCTGAACATTTGCACGTATACCTAAGTGCATTACCCTATCGGCATAATTACGAAACGAAGTGAAACGTTTAGCCTCACTCACTGGATTAACATTTACTCCAATTAACTTATCGCAATTTCCATACAAGGGCTCTACCGGTAAATTATTCATTAGCCCTCCATCTACATAATATTGGCCGTTGTAAAGCATGGGTTTTAAAATCATGGGTATAGCACTACTTGCCATTACCGCAGGTATTAACTCTCCTTCCGAAAAAAACTCGGCATGTGCTTTAGTAAAATTAGTAGCACAAATATGAAGCGGTATTTTAAGTTGATTAAAATGTGTTGCACGTAAATTGGCCTTTAGTGTTTTTTGTAATCCATCGGCACGCAATACTCCAAAAGCCGGACGATAAAATCGTAGAATTTTATACATATCTAGCTTACTAAAAATCTCATAAATCTCTTCTGGTGTATAGCCATCTGCATACAATACACCCACAATACTTCCGGCACTTACAGCCGAAATTACATCTGGAAAAATTTGATGTTCGTTTAATGCTTTTAGTACACCAATATGCGCAAATCCGCGTGCGCCTCCACCCGATAATACAATACCTAATTTATGATGCGTGGTCATTTACTATTATACAATCTAAACCTCAAAGCTAATCCAATTTATTTGATTAGAACTTAACACCACCTGTTACTACAAAATTTAATAAAACATTGTTGATTGTTGCTGTTGGCGAGTAGCCACCTTCTACCACATATGGAGTATTGAATTCTTTGTATGTAGTTACCACCGATGCAAAATCTATAAAATGTTGCCCGTTGGTATAACCCAACCCAAAGCTATAACTGTGGCGAGCTAAATCACTGGCAGAAATACCCGCAATACTTTTATATGGGCTAGTATGTAAACTGTATCCAGCACGCATTCTATACATTTTGGTTAATTTTACTTCTCCTCCAAAACGCATGTTATACGCTTCTTGAAAGCTACTACGTGCCGCAGCATTTTCTTGACTGAAGCTATGATTATCTGAAGTTAATCTTCCTCTTGTGTAATCAATCATATCAACATCAACCGATAAAAAGCCTAAATCTGGATTCATAAATGAGGCACTTGCAGTGTACTTTGCAGGTGTAATAATGTTGTATGAGGACTCAACAGTTGGAGAGATTTCTGTGTGTTGACCAATACCTGACCAGTTAACATCGGTAGAAATAGTATACTTGTAATTATCAGTCATGGCAATACGCGTAGCTGTTTGAGCAGCAAAACCAACTCTAAAATTATCTATTGGTCTAAATATCACCCCAAACCTACCCGCTACACCATTACCCGTTGATGTTAACTCTGATTTTAATGAACTAGAATTATATAAATGTCCGTAGTTTGGATCTATAACTGTTTTATCGGGGTCGCTTTCGGTAAAGGTTTCTGTTGATTCATACCTCACACTTGATAGCACTAATCCTGCACCGAAATAAACCATGTTTCCAATATTTAATGATCCATTAAAATTGTATTCACCCACTGAGCCTCTCCTCGAAATTTGTTGGCTCTGCAATAATTTGTAATTATTATCTTGACCAAACCAAGGAGAGTAATAACTCGTATTGTTAGCCGCTGTATCAATTAAATAAGCATTCCACGCCATGCTTGCATAATCAAACCCAGTACCTGGTGCAGCAAACTGATTAGATGGAGTACCATTGGCTTGTTGCACATAAAACTGTGAAATATTGCTTTTGGTATTGTAGCCTTCGGCATAAATATTTTGCTGAAAATTATTGGTTCTGTTATACCCAAAACCAAAATTATAGTTTACAATTCCTTCACTAGCATCGCCACCTTGCAAACCCGTATTTACTTTACTAAAAACAACACCAAAAGATGGAATATTAAAGTTCGTACGCGTATCAATACTCGATTGCCCTAAAAAATCGGCTGTAGCAGTATTAGCAGTTATGGCTCCCGAAAAATTAAACTCACTGCGCCTGTACAAAGCCAATCCTGCTGGGTTTATATACACCGATGAAAAATCGGCACCAACAGAGCCAAATGCCCCACCTACACCTTGCGAACGGGCAGTACCCATGTTATAACTTTGCGAGTAACGCAATATATCAAATTGGTTTTGTGCTTGTGATTGAAAACTGCACAACAATCCTATTAGTATGATTTTATACTTGTTCATGATGATTTTATTTAAAAATTAAAATTAACGTGGGCGTGGCATTGATACTCTTCCGCCACCAGAGTTACCTCCTCCTCCTCCAGATCTACCGCCACCAAAACTTGGCGAACCGCCACCCGAAGGTGCAGGGTACGACATGCGTGGTGCTGGAGGTGGTGATGTATTACCATTTGGTGGCATTACCACTTGCGGATTTTGTTGCGGAGCTTGTTGTGCTGGTGCAGAATTATTGCGATTGTAAGCAGGTGGCGTTGGCTGTTGCACAGGAGGCGGAACAACGGCACGGTAAGCTTTACCTTGGTCGACACTTGGCCTATATGTGTTGTATGTTGGAGGCGGTGTTGCTCGGTATTGCTCTGGTGCTACATAAACCTGCTTTCCATCTTTATTAATTAACTGCGGCTGATTGGTATTTGGAAGTGCAACACGGTTTGGATCAGGAGCGGGCGTAATTGGAGCCTGAACGGTATTTCCTGCAGGTGGCATTTGTTGTACCATACCCGTGCGCGGAATACTAGTGCCTGCATCATGACGTGGCGCTTGCACACGCGGATTTGATTTTGACTCATTACCATGATGGTAGTAATTGCCTCCACCATAATAACCACTACCGTAATAATAATTTGGATAGCCATAATTCCAACCATAATAACCACCCCAAGGATTATAATATCCGCCATAATAACTTGTATATGGCGAACAATAAGGCGTGTAGCCATAACTATAACCAAAAGGATCATAAAAATAACTAGTACGCCAACCTAAACGAGACCTACGCCCCCATCTGCTGCCCCAACCAATGCGTATTCCACTGTAAGTATTCCAACCGTAGTTAGGCGCATATCCATAATAATTATTGGAATAAAATCCTTGATTATAATTATTGTAAAATCCCGAGTAGTTGTTTGTATTTGAATATCCGTTTTGGTAATATGAAGAATTACCATTGTAATCGTAGTTTGCAGGAGGAGGAGTTGTAGTAACTGCGTTATTACTATTATCAGGCTGTTGCGGAGCATTATACTTATTTTGATAAGCTTGATAACCTGATGCTGCATTAGGATTAGTGTTATCGTAACCCGAGTAATTTGGAGTATAAACGGGCTCCTCAATAGGTTTTCCGTTACCGTATTGTGGAGGATTATTTTTCATAATTTCATTTACATCCACCTCGGGCACATACACTTCTTTAGGTGTAGATTGCTTGCGCGAGTAGTACACATCATCCTCAACCTGATTTAAAACATGTTGCGATGTACCACATGATGCCAACATTATCAGGCTAATGGGCAACATAAGTAACATATTTATTTTAGCTATTCGCATAATACTGTGTTTTATAAGTGTGAAAATATAATTTTGCTGTCGTTTTACAATGAATGACAAATACTATTCCAAAACAATAATTTAAATGGATATTAAAAAAGTTAAAAGGAGCGATGACTACAGTGCATGGTATAACAACCTAGTTAAACAAGCTGATTTAGCTGAGCACTCGGCTGTTAAAGGATGCATGGTAATTAAACCCTATGGCTATGCTATTTGGGAAAAAATGCAAGCCGAATTAGACAGAAGGTTTAAAGAAACAGGACACCAAAACGCTTACTTTCCGCTTTTTATACCTAAATCTTTTTTTAGTAAAGAGGCTAGCCACGTGGATGGGTTTGCCAAAGAATGTGCCGTTGTTACCCATTATCGTTTAAAAACAGCCGAAAATGGTGAAATTGTAGTGGATGAAGATGCTAAATTGGAAGAAGAGTTAATTGTTCGCCCAACATCAGAAACCATTATCTGGAACACCTACCGCGATTGGATTAAATCGCACCGCGATTTACCTATTCTGGTTAATCAATGGGCTAATGTTGTACGTTGGGAAATGCGTACACGTTTGTTTTTACGTACCACCGAGTTTTTATGGCAAGAAGGCCACACTGCGCATGCAACATCTGAAGAAGCAGTTGCCGAAACCAAACAAATGCTTGATGTGTACGCAGATTTTGCAGAAAATATTTTAGCTGTGCCTGTTGTAAGAGGAGTTAAAACGGCTAACGAACGTTTTGCAGGAGCATTAGAAACTTATTGTATTGAAGGATTAATGCAAGATGGGAAAGCCCTACAAATGGGAACTTCGCACTTCTTAGGACAAAATTTTGCAAAGGCTTTTGATGTTAAATACACCACCAAAGAAAACAAACAAGAGTACGTTTGGGCTACCTCATGGGGTGTATCAACCCGTTTAATGGGTGCATTAATTATGAGCCATAGCGATGATGAAGGATTAGTTTTACCACCAAACTTAGCACCAATACAAGTAGTTATTGTGCCTATTACGGGTAAAAAAGACGATGAAAAAACATTGGTATTAAACAAGGCTAAAGAAATTCAGGCTGTATTGCGCAAAAAAGGAATATCTGTAAAATTAGACGACCGCGATAACATGACTCCTGGTTTTAAATTTGCCGAATACGAATTAAAAGGTGTGCCTGTGCGTATTGCCATAGGCCCAAGAGATGTGGCTAACGAAAGCGTGGAAGTTGCACGCAGAGATACCAAAGAAAAACAAGTAATGAGCAGTATTGATATTGAACATAAAATTGAACACCTACTGACTCAAATACAAAACAACATTTACCAAAAAGCGCTTGATTACCGCGATGAGCACATTCATACAGTTAACAACTGGGATGAGTTTATGGATGCCTTAGAAAACAAAACTGGTTTTGTAAGTGCACACTGGGATGGAACTTCAGAAACAGAACAAAAGATTAAAGAACTAACCAAAGCTACCATACGTTGTATTCCGCTGAATAATCCACAAGAAAATGGTACTTGTGTACTAACAGGAAGCCCAAGTACACAACGTGTACTTTTTGCAAAAGCTTACTAATACTTTACTAAAAGACCCGCAAGGGTCTTTTTTGTTTTAGCAGCTTTACACTAAGTTTGTTGTTACAGTAACTAACCCAACGCATCATGACCGAATCAAAACTTAAAGAAATAAAGGAAATACTTTGCCGTAAAAGTAAAACCAAGCAACAAGTGTTTAAAATAACACAAGCTGTTTTTCATGATTTGAAAATGGTTTTACGCGATATTGAATCAGAAATCACCCCTGAAATTGGAGATAAAGCGCCAATGGTTGAAGTAAAGTATTATGATAAGGGAGACTTTGAGGCGCACTTAAAGTTTAGTGGCGATACCTTGGTAATTATGATGCATACCAATGTGTTTGACTTAGACGAAAATCATTACATTACCAAAACAAAATACATACAAGAAGATCCATTAAGGGAGTTTTGCGGCATGATTCAGGTGTACAATTTCTTGTCAGACTCGTTACGCTATAACCGCGAGCATGATATGGGTTATTTAATTGCGCGAATTTTTATTAATAAAGATCAACACTTTTTTATTGATGGAAAACGGCCTTTGCCATTTATGTTTGGCGATTTAGAAAAGAACATGATGAGCAAAGAAAACCTGAGAACAATTATTGAAGAGGCTATGCTTTTTTGTTTAAACTTTGATTTAATTGTGCCACCAGTAGATGCCATTAATTTTATTACTGTTGAGCAAAAAAACATTATGAGCCACAGTAGTGGTATGCCTACCTCAAAACGTTTAGGTTTTAGTATGCAAAAAGACGACACCAGCCTAAGTTAAGTGAATAGTGCTAACTATTTACGTTCCCAAATTTCAAACGTATAGCCATAGGCATTTTTCTCATCTGGTTGATGAGATATGGCTTGGCTAAGTGTAAATAAAGAAGGTTCTATTGTAGGGAAAAAAGTATCGGCATTAAATGTGTGCGCTATACGGGTAAGATAAACTCTATTGGCCATAGGCAAGGCTTCGGCATAAATGCTACCACCGCCTGTTATCATCAGTTCAGTTTCTCCTTGCGCCCTAGCGTACTCAATAGCTTGCTGTAATGAAGTTACCACCACACACCCATCAATAGTTAATACCGCATTTCGGGTAATAATAATATTTGTACGATTGGGTAATGGCCTTCCTATACTATCGTATGTTTTACGCCCCATAACAATGCAGTGGCCACTTGTAGTTTGCTTAAAATATTTTAAATCAGCTGGCAAATGGCAAAGCAATTGATTATTTACACCAATACCATTTTTCTCATCAGTAGCCACTATTAAAGAAATAATCATACCCTTTTATTAATGCACAACTTTACAAAAAATAAGGCATAATACATGCGTTACTTTTTATCGTCATTTATTTTTGTTAAGTTGGTGTTTGAAATGAAAAAACTACTTTTATTAGCAAGTATAATTTTATTAACCACTGTTTCGTGCAGGCAAGTTTATTGGCAACGCAACAAAGTAAGATCATCTGGCAAGCAGCTTAATTATAGCATTGCCGTTGAAATTAAAAATACAGTACCCGAAATTTTTAACGCCAACTTTAATCAATTACTAAAAGAGAACTGCGAAAAAGAATTTTTGCGCATGGGTTATAAATTAACCTACAAGGACAAGCCTGATTATTTGGCCACCGTTACTATTAAAATGGATACCTTTTCGGTAAACGGAATCTACAGCTTTGGCCAAGGTACAAGAACCTTTTGGCGAACATACAAGCGAGATAAAGTAAAAGCCATTTTATTCGACTACCAAATATTTAATATTAAGTTAGCACGAACAAAATGGCTTGAACAAAACGATATTTATTACTTTGATGATATTGACAGAAACGCTAGGCGCAGCATCAATATGATTAAGTATACCATAAGATATGGCAAGTAACTTAGCCTAAACTTTTAATCTCGTTTACAAGTTGGGTAAGTGCCTTTTTAGCATCACCAAAAAGCATGCTTGTTTTAGGTTTAAAAAACAACTCGTTTTCAATACCAGCATAACCGGCTTTCATACTGCGCTTATTTACAATTACATTAGTTGCATTTTCTACATCTAAAATTGGCATACCATAAATTGGCGAGTTAGGATCTGTTTTAGCTGCTGGATTTACCACATCATTAGCCCCAACAACTAACACTACATCAGTGGTGCTAAACTCAGGATTAATCTCTTCCATCTCAATCAACTTATCGTAGCTAACATTACTTTCGGCTAATAGTACATTCATATGCCCAGGCATACGACCTGCAACGGGATGAATAGCATATTTTACTTCAACACCTTCTTTTTCTAAAACCTCCTCTAACTCATGCACCACATGTTGGGCTTGTGCAACAGCAAGACCATAACCAGGTACAATAATTATTTTTTTAGCATACTTCATTAAAATAGCGGCATCGCTTGCAGTAATTTCTTTGGTTGAACCTTGGAATGATTCAGATGTTGCAGCATCTCCTTTTGCACCTCCACCAAAATTACCAATAAGTACGTTTAACAGCGATCTATTCATTGCTTTACACATTACGATAGTAAGTAAGGTACCTGCGCTTCCTACCAAAACACCACCAATTAACATTACTTTATTATCATACAAAAAGCCACCACATGCAGCTGCTACACCAGTAAATGAGTTTAGTAACGATATTACCACTGGCATATCGGCACCACCAATTGGCAAAACAAAAAGTACACCATACAAAAGCGATAATACCAATACTGCATAAAACATATTAGCATCAAAATTAATGATGGCCAAAGCTGATAAAGCAATAATTACAGCTAACAAACCAATATTAATAAACTGCTGAAAACCGAATGATTTATCTTTAACCTTACCACTTAATTTACCCCAAGCTATAATACTACCAGCAAACGAAACTGAGCCTATAACCATACCAATAATGATAGTTAGTAATTGCCCAGTTATATCCACTTCATGTATTGTAATAACAGTTACACTGGGATCTACTTGGCTAGCCATAGTATGTGATAAATGTTGAAATTCAATTAATGAAATAAGCATAGCACAAGCGCCACCCATTCCATTAAATAAACTCACCATCTCGGGCATAGCTGTCATTTGTACGCGCTTGGCGGCCAACCAACCAACAACAGTACCTACCAATAATCCTCCAAAAATAAGTGGTAAGTTTTTAAGGTGATTTCCATCGCCATCAGTATATAAAAATATGGTGGCAAAAATGGCTAGTATCATACCAAATGCTGCTATTAAATTGCCTTTGCGTGCAGTAGATGGATTTCCTAAATACTTTAGTCCTAATATAAATGTTACCGATGCAATGAGGTAACAAATTTGTAATATATGTTGTGTCATGTAAGTTTCTTTTTAAATTACTTTTTCTTTTTAAACATCTCAAGCATACGATCGGTTACTACAAACCCGCCTACTACATTTAATGTACCTAAAACTACGGCTAAAAAACCAAGCACCAATGCTAGTGTTGCTTCTGCTTGTCCCATTACTATAATAGAGCCAATAATTACAACACCGTGTATGGCATTTGCGCCACTCATAAGCGGAGTATGCAGTACAGATGGAACATGACCTATGAGTTCAATACCTACAAAAACCATAAGTATGAGCAGGTATAAAATTTCTTTGTTTGATGCAATAAAGCTTAAAACTGTTTCCATAATTGTTGGTATTAATTAGTTGCTATTTGTAATGATGGATGAATAATTTTACCCTGATGAGTAATTAAAGTTCCTTTTGTTATTTCTTCTTCCAATTCCCATTTCATACCATCTTTGGTAGCCAAATGTGTAAGGAAATTATAAATATTTTTAGCGTATAACTCGCTTGCGTTTTGAGCCAAAGTACTTGGTAAATTTCCTTTACCTACAATGGTTACTCCGTGTTTAACTACCGTATTATCTAATTCGCTTAACGCACAATTTCCGCCTTGCTCCACAGCCATATCAACAATTACACTTCCAAGTTTCATTAACTTAACTTGCTCTTCGGTAATTAAAACAGGCGCTTTTTTACCCGCTACTAATGCTGTTGTAATCACTAAATCTGCCTGAGCTAAACTTTTATTTACTGCATCCTTTTGCTTTTGTAAATAATCAGCACTTACTTCTTTGGCATAGCCACCTTCTACTTTCACCCCTTCTCCTTTTACTTCAATAAACTTTCCTCCAAGCGATTCAACTTGCTCTTTGGTTTCCGGACGAACGTCTGTTACTTCAACCACTGCACCTAACCTTTTAGCAGTGGCAACGGCTTGTAAACCGGCAACACCTGCACCAAAAATCAAAACTTTTGCAGGAGTAACAGTACCAGCAGCTGTCATCATTAAAGGAAATATTTTACCTAAAGTATCAGCACCTAATATTACAGCTTTGTAACCAGCCAAATTATTTTGTGAGCTAAGTGCATCCATACTTTGAGCACGTGAAATACGTGGCATGGCATCCATGCTAAATGCACTTGCACCTGCACTTGCAAGTTGTTTTACCACATCAGTATTAAACAAATGATATAAATACGAAATAAAAATTGCCCCTGATTTAAGCTGACTGATTTCTTCAGTGGTTGGTGCATTAACTTTTATAACTATATCAGCCTGCGCAAATCCATCGGCTGCAGATACGATAGAACAACCTGCATTTTTGTAAGCCTCATCATCAAAATTGGATGCATATCCAGCATTGTTTTGTACCAAACAAGCAAACCCTTGTTTAATAAACTGCGAGGCTACAGTTGGCGTTAATGCTACTCGATTTTCGTTAGGCCTCGTCTCTTTTAAAACAAATATTTTCATTGTGTTATCTTACTTTTTGTAAAATAAATGTAAGTATTTAAGGTTCATATTTCCAAGCTAATTATTTTGCAGCCTACATGATAAAAATTGCCTACCATAATTGCTACCAACATCCACTACCAGAAGGGCATCGTTTTCCTATGCTTAAGTACGAGTTAATTCCAAAACAATTACTCCACCAAGGTATTATTACACCCGAAAATTTAATTGAACCAACACCTTGCCCCGATGAAATAGTTTTGCTTACACATGATGCCGATTATTTGGCTCAACTTAAAAATTGCAGTTTACCGCAAAGCCATATCAGACGAATTGGATTTCCGCTGAGTACAGAACTTGTTTTGCGCGAATTAATGATAGCGCAAGGAACAATTGATTGCGCATTGTGGGCACTTGAAAGTGGAGTTTCGTTAAATGTTGCAGGTGGCACTCATCACGCTTTTAGAAACAAAGGCGAAGGTTTTTGTTTACTAAATGATATGGCTATTGCAGCTAATTATTTATTGCATAAAAAACTAGCAACTCGTATTCTTATTATTGATTTAGATGTGCATCAAGGAAATGGCACCGCACAAATTTTTGAAGATAATAACTCGGTTTTTACGTTTAGTATGCATGGTAAAAACAACTACCCTTTTCATAAAGAAAAAAGTAATCTAGACATAGAATTAGCCGATGGCACCACAGGTAATGAATATTTAGCTTTACTTACCCAGCATTTACCAAACATCATACAAACGCATCAACCCAACTTTATTTTTTACTTAAGTGGGGTTGATGTACTAGAAACCGACAAGCTTGGCAAGTTAAAACTTACCCAAGAAGATTGCATTTTAAGAGACCAATACATTTTTACAACCTGTAAAAACGCTAAAATACCTGTTGCAGTTGCCATGGGTGGTGGCTATTCGCCAAGAGTTTCCGACATCGTAAACGCTCACTGCAACACGTTTACAGAGGCTCAAAAACTTTTTTTTGAATAATTTTTACTGGCTATTGTATTTTAAGATGGCGTTTTATTATTTCACGCCCCGAAAAGCAGCGGAAATTTATCCCCGCAATTGCTTGACAATTATTAAAAACAATTAAATTTGCTATACCGAAAATCTCTAAGTTAACATGACGAAGCCCAAAAAAAGTACCCCTGCAAAAAGTACTCCTGCAAAAACAGGTGCAAAAACTGCTGCTAAAAAAGTAGCTCCTAAAAAATCATACGATGAGGATGATGAAGATTTAGATGACGATGTTGATCTAGATACTGAGGAGGAAGAAGATGATGATGTGGATGTTGATATGGACGACATGGACGTACAACTAGACAAAGGTTTTGGATTTGATGATGACGATGATGATGACGATGATGATTTTTAATCATCACGTTGTTATTACCTTTTAATCACGATATCAGTAGACTCCGCGGTGTTGCTTAAGTGCAACGCCCGGTCTATCAACAAATACTTTAGTTTTACGGTGTCGCCTGCATTTAAATAAATTGCTGGTTCAAATTGCACCTCAATAGTTCCTCGTATAGCTTTAAACTTACCTTCTGGTGTAAGTGGCATAACACGCATATTCTCACGTAAAGTATCTCCGGTTACATCGTTTATTACATTTTTATAAACACCGTTTTCTTTGCGCAAATATTCAATATACAAGTTATAGTAAAATAGGTTTACGTTTTTCTTGTTAGGCCCAATTATACTGTTGTAAGGCGCCAAGGTATCTCCTTCTGCTAAGCCTACATCACCATCGCCATCTCTAAACTTAACTACCGTACCAATCATTTGGGTAGATGAAGTTTGGTCAACATACTGATAATTATTTCCAAACTCAATAGATGGGATTATAGGATATATTTCACCACCTTTGCAACCGATTAGCAAAGAGGCTATACCCAATAAAAAAATGCAGTTTAATACAAACAACTTCATATCACAGTCAATACGTTCAAAACTAACACATTTTGATGAATTAGCCATACAATTATATAACCACCAAGTACAGCATAACGAAGTACTTGCAAGGTATTTAAGTATGATTAACGAAAACAAGTTGGTTAGCAGTATGGCAGCAATGAAGTTTTTGCCCATAAACTTTTTTAAAACACAGGCAGTAACCACTGGTAATTTCACTCCTGAAATAATTTTTACGAGTAGTGCTACTACCGGAAACATCCCATCAAAACACTTGGTAGCAAACCACTGGATTTACGAAAAAAGCTACCATACAGCCTTTGAGCAATTTTACGGACCTGCTACCGATTATACTTTTTTATGCCTGTTGCCTAATTATTTAGAACGCCAAGGCAGTAGTTTGGTAGATATGGCTCAAGGCTTAATTAATGCAAGCCAAAACCCTGATAGCGGATTTTACTTGTACGATTTTGAGAAGCTTGCCCAAACATTAACCCGTTTGAATAAGGAAGGGAAAAAAGTTTTTTTGTTAGGCGTAACATTTGCTTTGATAGATTTTGCAGCACAATTTCCGATGAACCTTTCGGATGATGTTATAATTATGGAAACAGGCGGCATGAAGGGCCGTAAAGAAGAACAAACACGAGCCGAAATTCATACCTACCTAAAACAGCAATTCGGTGTTACTCAAATTCACTCCGAATATGGCATGACCGAACTGCTTTCGCAAGCATACTCAAAAGGTAATGGCATTTTTGTTTGTGCACCTTGGATGCAGGTAATTATTACCGACCCTAACGACCCTTTTTGCATAATGCCAATTGGCAAAGCAGGAATAATTAATGTGATTGATTTGGCTAATGTATCAAGCTGTGCTTTTATACAAACACAAGACCTTGGCCGATTATTACCTGATGGCCAATTTGAAGTATTAGGAAGAATGGATTACAGCGAAACACGTGGCTGTAATTTAATGTACGTGTAAACCAATAAAATAAACTCAGTACTTTTTGGGCATAAAAAAACCCGTTAAAAATTTAACGGGTTTTAAATGGTGGGAGCAACAGGGTTCGAACCTGTGACCCCCTGCTTGTAAGGCAGGTGCTCTGAACCAGCTGAGCTATGCTCCCATTTTTTATTAGAACGTTTTACCCAATATTTTTTTGCTTGTAAGCGTTAACTTTAAAGCCGATTGCGATGTCTTTTTTTCGATACCGTTATCGTTAAAGGGTGTGCAAAGATAAGTTCAATGTTTATAAATACAAGTGCACGCTAACTTTTTTTTCAAAATATTTGCAATTCGCTGAACATCAAAAAGAATTTTTTGCGCTAAAATGAAAAACACCTGGTTAAAATACACGCTAATTACCTTACTAATTTTATTCTTACTTGGATTAAGCTTAGCCGGCTATTTATATTTAAGCAAAGATCGTATTAAAAACTATGCATTAGCCGAGCTGAATAAAAACCTGAATACAACTCTTACCATTGGCCAAATAGACCTCTCGCTTTTTAAACAATTCCCTAAAGTAAGTTTAGATTTAAACCAGGTTCATTTGGCTAATCCGCAACAACCTAAATCGGATTTACTATTTGCGCAGCATGTATACATAGGGTTTAATATTTACGATATTATTCGCAAACAGTTTAACATTAGGCTTATTGCAATTGATAGCGCCTCCATTAACCTAGTTACAGATAAAAAAGGGAAACACAATTTTGATATCCTAAAAACACAACAAAATGGAGCAAAATCATCATCAGACAATGCCCTTTTAACCCTTAAAGAAGTGCTATTTAAGGGCGTTGATGTAAGCTATACTAATTACCAAAACAGTCAGTTTTACGATGTAAACCTAAAAGACGTTGCCTTTAGTGGCAATTTTACCAACAGCAGCGAAAACATGAGCTGTAGTGGATTAGCGTTTATACGAACACTAAAATCAGCCCAACTAAAATTGCTTAAAAATAAATTACTTACGCTTGATTTAGCTGTAAATATTGACCACAAAACACAAACCTACACCATTGCTAAAGGCAATTTTGATATTGACTTGCTTCAGCTTGAAAGCAAAGGCAGCATTAGCAATAAAGGGAAAGGCATAACCTATGATTTAGATTTTGGCGCACGAAACCTAAAAATACAATCGCTTTTAAGTTTAATACCTGTTAATATTTCGTTACCCGATAACCTGAGCAGTGATGGTGAATTGTTTTTTACAGGAAGTATTCGTGGTACCCAAGATAAAAAAAACAACCCTGCTATTGATTTTAAATTTGGGGTAAAAAATGGCTGGGTAAAAAACACCGATGGGTTTGCTATCAACCAAATAAACTTTACGGGTTTAATGACTAATGGCATTAAACATCAAGCATCCACATCAAGCGTTAAATTAAACAATTTAACACTACGTATTGGCAGTGGAAACATATCAGGAAACCTTGCAGTAAACAACCTAAGTAACCCCGATTTAAAACTGGATTTAAACGGAAACTTAGCAGCCGAAGATGTACTTAACTTTATTGGCAAAAAAACAATTGCTACTGCAACTGGAGATATTAAGTTTAACATTGGGTTTGATGGCAATTTAAACCAACTAACTAAAACCAGCTGGACCCAAAACCAATCGGTTGGCGAACTTGAACTTAACTTAAGTAATTTACAGCTGGCCAATCAAAATAAAATAGTAAAAACAGTAAAGGCGCAACTTAGCATTAACAATAAAGATGTATTGATTAAAGCCTTTGATGCTAACATTGATCAATCTGATGTGCATGTGAGTGGTTCGTTAAACAACCTTATCCCTTACTTGCTTCAGCCTAACCAAGATCTTCAAGCCAATATTATTTATCAATCTACTTACCTTGATTTAAACCATTTTATGATGCCTACTTCGGCATCATCAACAGATAGTAATAATGCTGCTATTGCGCTTCCTGAGCACATAAGCATTAAAGCTCAAATAAAAACCAACGAGTTTGTTTACAATTTATTTAATGCTAAAAATGTACAGGCCGAACTTACTTGGAAAGATAAAATTATTACTGTTGATGATTTAAGTGCAGAAACTTTGGATGGACGTTTGAAACTAAATGGACAGATTGAGAATGCACAAGATGGCCGTTTTTTACTAACTGCAGATGCTACCTTAGCTGATATTAATATTACCAAATTATTTAAATCGTGTGCTGATTTTGGCCAACAAGAAATTACCCAAAAACATTTAAAGGGTAACTTAAGTGGCACTATTAACTTGGCAAGCGTGTGGAGTGCAGAGCTAACTTGCGACTTGAACAAACTTTATGTGTTGAGCAAAATACAAATTACCAATGGCGAGCTAAATGGCTACGAACCACTTAAAGCGCTTAGTAAATTTATTGATGTAAACGATTTGGAGAAATTAAAGTTTGCCGAAATTAAAAACAGCATTGAGATTAAAAACAAAACGATTTTTATACCTCAGTTTGATGTAAAAAACAACGCACTTAACATTACATTAAGTGGCACACATACGTTTGATAATTTTGTAGATTATAAATTAAAACTTAAGCTAAGCGAATTGCTAAAAAACAAACGCAAAGCTGTTTCTGCTAACAACGAGTTTAACGAAGAAGAAGTTACAGCCGACAAAGGTGTAAACCTTTATTTAAGCATGAAAGGACCGATTAGCAACATAAAAATTAGCTACGATAAAATAGGAACCAAGCAAAAAATCACCCAAGAGTTGAAACAAGAAAAACAAAACATTAAAGAGATATTGAAGAAAGAATTAGGTATTTCAACGGGCGACAAAAAGGAAAACGAAATTAAGGAGAAGAAAAACGATACAGACGAATTGGAGTTTGAACCTGAGTAATTAACTGAGGTATTTTGCTACAATTGGCATGCGCCTACCTGGCCCAAACGATTTGGATGAAACACGCAATACAGGAGGTGCCTGAATACGTTTCCATTCGTTGTTATTAACCATGCGCAACACTCTATTTACTAAAGTTTCATCAAAGCCTAATGCAATAATTTCTTTAGGACTTTTACGCATTTCAATATACAAGCCTAAAATAGCATCAAGTATTTCGTATTCAGGTAACGAATCGCTATCCTTTTGCCCTGGACGTAACTCGGCCGAAGGTGCTTTTGTAATGGTATTAAGTGGGATTATTTCTTGTTTACGATTTATAAAATTGCACAATTCATACACTTCTGTTTTGTATAAATCGCCAATTACAGAAAGGCCACCACACATATCGCCATAAAGCGTTCCGTAACCTACAGCAAGCTCACTTTTGTTTGATGTATTTAATAAAATGTAACCAAACTTATTGCTTAAAGCCATTAGTATAACACCTCTGCTGCGCGATTGCATATTTTCTTCGGCAATGTTAAAAGGTAGTCCTGCAAAATATGGATCAAGTGTTTTTTCTAACGCCAAATAGGTTTGTTCTATATTTATAATATCGTAGCTAACACCTAAATTATTGGCTAATGCAACAGCATCATCAATACTATGCTGGCTTGAGTACTGAGAAGGTAACAATACCGCTTTTACATTTTCGGCACCTAAAGCCTCAGCCGCTAAAACCAAAACTAAAGCCGAATCGATACCACCACTTAAACCCAATACTGCTTTGGTAAATCCTTGTTTCGAAAAATACTCGCGTATGCCTAAAACAAGCGCTTTATAAATGCGTTCAATAGGCATCATTTGAATTACATTCATAGGTTCGGTTGATGTAATTTGTGCCTTATTATTTGCAAGGTTTAAGGTATATGTTTTTCGTTGCTCTTCAAAAAAAGCCAATGTATCTATTACAGTAGCATCATGGTTTAGCACCATGCTACCACCATCAAAAATAAGTTGTGTTTGTGCACCGTAATGATTAACATAAAACAGCGGTATTTTATACTTTAATACATTATCAACCATTACTTGCTTGCGTATTTCGGCTTGATTTTTATTGAATGGCGAAGCCGCAATATTTATCATTACATCAGGATATTGTTTCATCAACTCGTCCATAGGATTAATGGTATACATTGGATTATCATTAATATTCCAAAGATCTTCACATACCGTCAAAGCTATTTTTATCCCTTTGTATTCAATAATATCAAATGTGTTATTAGGTTCAAAATACCTGTACTCATCAAAAATATCGTAGTTGGGTAAAAGTGTTTTATGGCGCAATGCCATTACTTTTTCATCGGCTAAAAACCAAGCCGAGTTGTATAGATCTTTACCTGCAACAACCGGATTTACGCTTGGTGCACCAACTATTGCAGCAATACCTTTGCAACTTTGTGCAATGGTTTCTACACTGGTTTTGCATTGCTCAATAAAATCTGCAAACTCTAAAAAATCGCGCGGAGGATAACCACAAACACATAATTCAGAAAACACAATTAAATCAACCTGCTCAAGCTTTGCAGCTTCAATTTGGCTTATAATTTTATTGGTGTTATACTCAAAATTACCTGTATGATAATCGAGCTGAGCAATAGATATTTTTAACTCCTGCACTATCTCTAAAATAAAACGCCAATATTTAAACTAACTGCATGCATTTTGGCTTTCCAATTATCATCTTTAGTATAATTGGTCATTGCGCTATTATACCTTAATGAGCCAACTATAAGCGTATTGCCAAAAACATTGTATTGCGTACCTATGCCTATTATATAACCCGCTCTATAAAACGATACATCATCGGTATAAGTAATACTTGGACTACTTTTAGTTACCACTTTAAACTCATCAACTTTATCAGGATTATTAATGGTTACATCTTTTAAATCAAAACCTGGAGTTGAAACATTAGCCAACCCTTTTACTAAAAACGCATTATCCAAACCAAAATCGGCAAAATAACGGAAGTACCCAATTTCTTTGGTACGCATGCGTAACATAAGCGGCACGTTTACGTAACGTAAATTATAATCGTATTTAATGGTAATGTTTTGTTGGGTTGATGAACTTGAACTCCTTACCACTTCCACATCAGCAGCATGTAAACTGCCACTGTAATTGGTTACACTAATCTCTGAGGCAAAGGCATAGTTTTCATTAAAATAGTAATCAATCATCAATCCATAACCAAAATTAACACTACTGCTAGGCGTGGTAATAGATTTGCTTTCGGTTGATGACCAAGTGATTTGTGGTGCTATTTTTAAACCAAATTTTATTTGTGCACTTAACTCACAAACACCTGTGGCAAATAAAGCCAACATCAATACTAACTTCTTCATTATACTTGTACTTAAATATGAAAAACTTTGGCAATATAACTATATGGGCGGTAATGTGTATCATACTGCTTATATCTTCGTGCGGTGGGTGCAATAAAACAAGTTCTAACCAGCCCCGACCAGCCATTGAAGCTGCTAAATATCCCATTAAGCTTGAGCGATTTGAGCAAGAATTATTTAACCTTGACACTACAAAATTAGCAAGCGAGTTGCTTAAACTTAGCCAAAAATATGGGGTATTTTACACCTCATTTGCTAATGATATTATGCGCATGCCTGCAGTACCTAACGATACCTTGTTTATCAAACCAATGCGTATACTTTTAGGTATTGCACGTTTACACGAGTTGCAACAAATTGTAGACAGCAATTTTAGCGACATGAGCGATATTGAAAATGAATTGAGTTTAGCCATGGGAATTTACCACCAAGAGTTCCCGAAAGCGATGGTTCCTAAGTTTACTACCTTTGTAAGCGAGTTTGGTAATGGAAACATTATTTACGAAGACCGTATTTGTATTGGTCTTGATTTTTACATGAACAAGCGCTTTTTAGATTTTTACAGAAGTAAAAGTCTTGGATTTCCTGAATTTATGATTGCTAAAATGCAACGCAATTACATAGTACCTAACGCAATTAAAGCATTAGGAATTGGCATGTACGATTACCAATCAACCAACGATAAACGCTTTTTAGCACAAATATTAGTTGAAGGTAAAATACGTTACTTTATGAAAGCTCTTTTGCCACAAGTACACGATAGCATTATAATGGGTTACACGCAAGCACAATTAGATTGGTGCGAAAAAAATAACGTAGAGATATGGACGCATTTTGTTGACAAAAACATGCTTTACGAAAGTGAACCGGGTAAGTTTATGCGTTACTTAAATGATGGACCTTTTACTGTTGCCGAAGATGTTCCTAAAGAATCATCGCCTGCAATTGGTACTTGGACCGGATGGCAAATAATTAACCACTATATGGCCCAAAATCCTAAGGTAACTTTACAGCAATTAATGAATGATACTAACTTTGATAAGATACTTAAACAAAGCAAGTACAGACCTAAGTAAAACCACATCTTATATAAAAATAACCCCTAACAATACCCAATTAATAATAATTAATATAATTACAGACCAAATCATTTAATTTGATACTAATATAGTAGTCATAACCATATTTACTATGCCCGAATTAAATCCCCTAATTTATATTGTGGCGGCAATTTGTTTTCTGTATTTAGTGTTGATGTATGTGCTTCAAAAATCAAAATCGCGCAAACATGAAAAAACTATTATTGATGCAAAAACCGCTTACGATGAAGCTCAATCACAACTAAAAGAAAGTAGAAATAAATTGCTAGATACCATATCAAGCATATACGGTAACGAATATGGCTATATGGTGCGCAATGGTGAAATGTGGATTGGTATGCCTACCCAGTTGCTGCTTATTGCCAAAGGAAAAGCCAATAACATTAAACAAACTGCAGATACTAATGCCGTAATGCAAACCTGGATTTACAACAAAGTAGATCAGTTTGGTAAAACACAAAGTTCGTTAGAGATTAACATCAAAAACGGATTGGTACTTAAATGGGATGAAAAATATTAATTACGCTAAACATGTCATTTAAAAACTACTACGAAGTACTTGGCGTTTCGCCTAAAGCCCCTGCAGATGAGATTAAGGAGGCCTACCGCGAAATGGCCAGCAAGTATAAAAATGCCAATAATGCATTAGATGAATACAGCCAAATGATGTTGGGAAACATTAACGAAGCTGTTGAAGTATTAGCAAACCCAGAGAAAAGAGCAGCCTACGATAAAACGTTAGCATTAATTGATGAGGGAACCAAGGCCGCTGCTGTACAT
Source organism: uncultured Chitinophaga sp. (assembly GCA_964545895.1). Taxonomy (GTDB): domain Bacteria; phylum Bacteroidota; class Bacteroidia; order UKL13-3; family UKL13-3; genus UBA6183. The sequence goes on from CAZJHS010000007.1 coordinate 34,180, forward strand.
GGTGATATTAGAACAAAAGATATTGCGCTAATTAACGAAGCATCTGAGCGTTATTTTGAACAAGAAAAACACGTAGCCAACAAGCATCAACAATATTTAGCTGCCAAAAACACCAAACCTGCAACCTATTTTACAACGGTAAAAGTGCTGTTGTGTTTAATTTTAATTGGCGGAACAACCTTTTATTTTCACCCAAATTATTTTGAGTTTGTAAAAGGCACTCCTGTTGAAGAACAAAAAGTTTACGAATGGATAACCAATGATACCACCTTAATTTATGCTAAACCTAAAAAGAAAGCAAAGGTGATATTTGGAGTTGCTAAAAACACTGGATTTAACGTAATAGACGAAACTACGTATTACTATAAAGTTGCGTTTATTGATGAAAAAGGTAAAAACAAATCGGGGTATATAAAAAAGGATAACCTAGAAAAAAATAAGGAACTTATTTTAGCTCCATAAAGGTTAATCAACCCAAGTAATATTTAATTTATTAGCCAAGTTTTTCAAGTCAATTACCACTTGCTCATTTAATGGAATGCCATGAGTAAGTCGGTGTTGATGCGTTTCAAACTCGGGCTCACCAGGAATAATTACTGGTACATTTTCATCAATTGGAGTAGCACTTTTAAAACGTGTTATCCAATTATCCATGTGTTGTTTAAAATCATCGGCAGGCCTAAAGGCATCAATGCGCATGGCACCAACAAAATGACCAATTCCATTACCTGGTAAATTGGGCAATGGATTTAAAAACGATACAAAGGGTGGCACCCAAGGACCATAATTTGCACCACTAAGTACAGCACTAAAAATATCAACTACGGCACTTAAACCAAATCCTTTATGCCCTGCTTTAGTTGCACCACTTCCAAGCGGCAACAATACACCACCATCTTTTAATGCATTAGGATCGGTAGTATTTGCACCATTTTTATCCATAATCCAACCTTCGGGTACAGGTTTATTAGCCCGTTGAGCAATTTCTAATTTACCATTTGCAGCTGTAGAAGTAGCCAAATCAACCACCACCGGAAGTTGCTTGCCTGCCGGAAAAACATAACACATGGGATTGGTTCCTAACATACGCTCGCGGCTGTGTGTTGGTGCAACTAACGGACTAGCATTAGTCATAGCAATACCAATCATATCATGTTCTAAAGCCAACATTGCATGGTAAGCAGCAATACCAAAATGGTTTGAATTTTGAATAGCCACCCAACCAGTACCTACTTGTTTTGCTTTTTCAATAGCCATTTGCATAGCCTTAGGTGCAACCGTTAAACCTAGGCCACTGTCAGCATCAAGCGTAGCGGTTGAGGGTGTTTGATGCAACACCTTTATACTTGGATTCATGTTGGCACGATTGGCTTCGTGCAAACGCACATAGCCAGAAAGACGAGCAACACCATGCGAATCTATTCCTCGCAAATCGGCAGCTAAAAGTACATCAGCGGCTAATTGCGCATCATCTTCATTCATGCCACGTGCTACAAAAACTGCACGGGTAAATGCCAATAATTTTGGATATGAAATGTTTGTCATTTTAAACTATATGCCTTGCGCTAACACATCGGCAATGTGCATGGTTTTAATTTGTAAATTTTTGTGTTTGATGTAGCTATCTAAATGCATTAAACAACTAAAATCCGTAGATATGATATACTCTGCACCTGTGGCCAAAGCATTTTCTACTTTTTGCTCGGCCAACGAAACCGATATTGGCTCATCTTTTACAGCAAAAGTACCACCAAACCCACAGCAGGTTTCACAATCTTTCATTTCTATTAATTGTAAGCCCTGCACTTTTTCTAACAATAAACGTGGCTGACTTTTGATATTGCACTCGCGCAATGCACTGCAAGAATCATGATAAGTAGCTTTGCCCGTTAACATGCTTCCAATGTCATCCACTTTAAGCACATCTATCATAAACTCACTTAACTCAAAAATCTTTTTTTGTAGCTGACGAAATCTATTGTGATGCGAAGAGTTTTGGAATAAAAAGTCGTACGAATTTCTAATCATGCCAACACAACTAGCAGATGGGCTAACCATATATCTATTCAGGTCGGCTTCGGTTAAAAACTTAACGCCTACTTCGCGGGCTTCGTCCCAGTAACCTGCATTAAATGCAGCTTGCCCACAGCAAGTTTGCTCTACATTGTAATTAACATGGCAACCTGCTTTTTCTAATACTTTTACTGTATTAAAAGCTGTTTCTGGCCTAAGTTGGTCAATAAAACACGGTATAAATAAATCAACCTTCATAGTTATGGATGGACTGATTTGAAATTTTTAATTTGAGAAATAAATATCAACCCTATTATAAAAAATAGCGCAATGGCCAATATAGATGAGCGCATGCTCCCTGTTAAACCATTTATTAAGCCAAAGCTAAAAGTACCTAACACACTGGCCATTTTTTCACAAACATCGTAAAAACTAAAATACGATGCAGTATCGGGTGTATTATCAGGTATAATTTTGGCAAAGGTAGAACGCATCATGGATTGAATACCACCCATAACCAAACCTACTACAAAAGCTAAAATATAAAATTGGGTATCTTTAGTAACAAAGTATGCGTAGCCACAAATAAATAACCAAACACCAATCATGGTGAGCAAGGTGTATATGTTTCCAATTTTGGCTGAAAGTCTAGAAAAAATCCAAGCACCACCAATGGCTACCAGCTGAATTATAAGTACAGTGGCAATAAGTTTTGGCGTTTCTAATTTCAATTCTTCTTCGCCAAAAAGACTTGCTACATACATTACCGTTTGTACACCCATGCTGGTAAAAAAGAATCCTATTAAATACGTTTTAATAAATGGTTTGTGTTTTAGTTGAGCCCATACTTTTTTCAACTCCTCAAAACCTTTTAAAAACAAATTGCCTTCGTGGGTTCTTTCCTTTTTAACTTCGGGTACACGGGCAAACATAATTTGAGCAAAACCAGCCCACCAAACACCCACAGAAACAAAAGATAAACGCGTTGCTAATCCTGTATAATATGTTTTAGCTTGATCTGTAGCATCGGCCAATGTTAAGCCAGGTTGTGCCGCTAATAATTCATTTACTTTTTGTTGAAATGGGAAAAACACATCGGGCATCATAATTAATGCTAGGTTCATCAATAGCAAAATTACACTACCAATATATCCCATCGAAAATCCACGTGCACTAACTTTATCGTACTGATCTTCGGTAACAATTTCGGGTAAAAAAGCATTGTAAAAAACAATACTACCCGAGAAACCAATGAGGCTTAAAATAAAAAGCAAAATACCTACTTCAATATTTGACTGATTAAAGAAAAACAGCCCAATACAACTTGCCGAACCTAGGTAGCAGAATATTTTTAAGAAAAGTTTTTTATTGTGTTTGTAATCGGCAATACCAGATAATAGTGGGCTTAAAAAGGCTACTATTAAAAAGCCTAACGAAAGCACAAACGAGTATAATTCGGTACTTAGAACATTTAATCCAAAAATTTTAAGGTGATATTTTCCATCAACAAAACCACCTTGAGCCAAGGCTGCTGCTTTACAGATATTATTAAAGTAAATAGGAAATATAGCAGTGGCAATGGTTAATGAAAATACAGAATTGGCCCAATCGTACATGGTCCACCAAAAAATTACACGCTTATTGTTTAGTGCAGTATTCATAGGATGCAATGTATACAAAATAGCCAATAGCATAACATCCTTAAAACGTAAGTTATTGTCAACTTATAAACATGATAAAGAAGTATACTATTGGCCTTAAAACGCCTTTTAAAGCGATTAAATCAGTTCAATTTTTTGGATGCAATGCACGGGTATCATTACACCACCCTTAAGTGTCAACACATCATCAGATGCGGCCCAAACAGTGGTCTCCACTTCTAGCAAGCCATCTTCGCCCATAAAGTAAATTTTACTTTTGCCTTTGCTACCATTACCTAGTAACATGGCGTTTTCAATTTGTGCCCTGCGCGCTGTTTTTTCTTCAGTAGTATTTAACACTTCGAAGCTTACGAACTTTACGTGATGGATGTCTTCTTTGTTAATTATTTTTACTTCGCTCATAATTGTATATTGGCTTAATGATATATAAAAGTATACATTAATCGGGTAAAAGGCAATATTATTGCACACTTAAATGTCAATTTATAGTCAATCAAAAATATTGGGGCAATTAACAGAGCAGCAACTTAAACATAAATTAATGCTGATGGATGCGCTGCGAAAGTATGTACCCGATACCGCTTTAGAAATGTGCTGTGAGTTGGTGATGTATTATAAGCTGAATTTACATATTGAGGTTGAGCGTAAAGGCCGTTACGGTGATTACCATCCAACAATGGGAGGTGGAAACCGCATTACGGTAAACCACAACTTAAATCCGTACGAGTTTTTGATAACTTTTATTCACGAGTTAGCTCATCATACCACTTATTTAAAATTTGGCAACAAGGTTGACCACCACGGTAAGGAATGGAAGGCAGAGTTTAAACACAATATGATGCCTTTTTTAACCGATGAAATTTTCCCTAACGACATTAAGTTTGCTTTGATTGGCCACATGCGTAATCCCAAATACTCGCACAGTGCAGATGTGAAATTGCTGAAAGTTTTAATGGGATACGATAAAACCAAAAACTACACCACCTTAGATGAAATTAAAGAAGGTGAGCTTTTTAAAATGCCTGGTAAATCAAAAATTATATTAAAGAAACTTGACACCTTACGCACCTTTACCAACTGTATAGCAGTAGCCACAGGCAAGCGTTATCAAGTGCATACCTTAGCTAAAATAATTCCGTTAACACAAGATGGAAACCTATTGAACCTAAAAACTAATAGGTAATATTTGCTCTTGTCCATCGCGCAAAATAGTAACCTTGGTGGTATCTCCTTTTTTAAATAGCGATAAACTTTTCATGTACAGTTTCATGTCTGATGTATCAAAATCGCCTAATTTTAAAATTACATCACCACGCTTTAAGCCGGCATTAGATGCGGGCTTACCTATTGTTACCCCATCTACTTTTACACCTTTTCCATCATATAAATAATCGGGCATTATACCCAAGGTTACTTTAAAACTTACTTTAGCTGTTGTATCTGATGCTGTTGGTGTAAACTTTAATTTTCCTTCGTTATTTAATGCGCCAACCAAATGATAAATGTAAGAAACCACTTCGGCTGCACCTGCATAATTAATTAAAGCAGCATCATCTGTTGGCTTGTGATAATCGTAATGATTGCCTGTAAAAAAATGCACCGCTGGAATATTGATGTAATAAAACGAAGTATGATCGCTTGCGCCTGTTCCACTCGCATCAAACTTTACTTTAACAGTAGTTGGAATATTTTTTAAGACAGGTTCCCAAACTGGCGAAGTACCAGTACCACTAATAGCAAAACTTTGTTTGGCAGTATCTAAGCGGCCAACCATATCCATATTAATCATATAGGCCATGGTTGAAGTATCAATAGTTGGATGTTTAGCAAAATAATTACTGCCTAGTAAACCCTCCTCTTCGCCACTAAAAGCAATAAACAAGTAGTTGTGTTTTTTATACTCCGATGATTTAAGCAAACGAGCCAACTCAATCATAGCAGCAGTGCCGCTTGCATTATCATCAGCACCGTTATGAATTTGAGGTTTTTCGTTAGCATTTTCTGGGCGATAAGTACTGCTACCAAATTCGTTATAACCTAGGTGATCGTAGTGTGCGCCAATTATTACCGTGTATGGAGCATTATTATCAATAAAACCCACCACATTATTGCCTACAATAGTAATGGCTTGCGCATCGCTATCGTGGCCATGCGGATTTGCCATATTTTTTTTAACACTAAATGGCTGTAAATATCCGCTTACACCTTTTGGTGTAACTCCTATTTTTTTAAGTTGATTAGCAATGTATTTAGCCGCAGCTTTTTCGCCTTTACTACCCACCAAACGTCCTTCAAGCTTATCATCAGCTAAAAAAGTAATGTGCTTTTTTAGGTTAGTTTCTACCTCAACTAATTTAGGTTGCTGTGCAAATGCTATACTTGCGCACAATACACTTAAGCAGGTACTCAATATTTTTTTCATGATATATTTTACTGAACTAAAATTGAAAATAATGTTTTAAGAAACACCAACGAAACAAAAGAGGCAAAAGTAATTCGGATTACATTGGCACTTGCCTTTTGCGAAGCCATTACGCCCATGGGTGCAAACAACAAAGCCGCTGCTATCATGGGCAACACCACCGGAAATACTATGTATCCAATTTGCCAAGTGGAGGCAATATGATTGGGAACTGAAGTTAGGTTTAATATACCAACTGCAATGGCAAAAAATGGTATAACTCCATTTGATATTGAGCTAGCCTTTTTTATGTCTTGTTTCAATACATCTGTAAAAACAGGTGTCATAACCACACCACCTCCTAAACCACTTAATGCAGTAATAATACCTGCAATAAAACCTGTAATACTAAAACCAAGCGCCTTGGCCTTTTGTACTTTTACTTGGGTTGATGGCTTTGCCATAAACATACGTAATGCAATAAACAACAACATACCAGCAAAAAAGTAACTAAACACTTCTTTGCTATACCATTGACCTGCTCTAATTAAAAGTGTCATGCCTACGGCAGATACAACACCAGTAATTGTGGTATAAAAAATTTCGCGCGGAAAAAAATTACCCAATTTGTATTGCTTATAACTGCTTATCGACCCAGAAAAAATAATTGTAAATAAAGAGTTAGCTAATATGGCATTAACCAAATCGCCATTAGTATAACCTAGTTTGGTTAAAAAATAATCGAGTATAGGAACATAAACAATACCGCCACCAACACCTAAAAATCCAGATAAAAAACCACCAATGGAGCCCAGTAAAAAAATGTAAATAATAGCTGTATAATCAATCACTGTAGTACTATTTTAAAACAAATGTAATTGGATAATTTAAAACAAAAAGTCCCGAAGCAAACTTCGGGACTTTACTTATTTTTTGTTTAACAATTGGTTATACTTAGTAGGGTTAGCAAACAACAACAAGGCTTCTTTCACATCATCATCATGTTTAGCAGCCATTTCGTATTGCGCACGCTGAAAATAGTAACGCTTGGCAATTTCCGATTCTAATAAACGTATAATCTCTGCTTTATTCTTTTCTAAATCGGCCTGTTTATCATGGTTTAAGTTTTGCTTCAATACATCATATTGTTGCTTCACCGCTTCAAAGTATTTCTCTTCCTCGGCTTTCTTTTTAAAATCTTCCAATGCTTTTTCACTAGCTGTTTGGTAATCGTAAGTTTTATTGGCTATAAACTTTTTAAAATCGGCAAAATCAGCATCAGTTAATCTAAAATCTTTAGCAGCATCAATACTTGTATGCTTAGTTCGGTACTGTGTGGCAAAATCAAAAATCAACTGATTAATTACTAAACTCTCAGCTAGCTTACTGTAGTTAAATTGCTTAGTAGCTATATCAGGGTCTATTCCTCCACCATCATACACAACCCTACCATTGCGGGTTTTAAATGCTTTTTTCAAACTATCAGCCACTGCACCCACGCTTCCATCTGGGTTACGGTGCGTGTAATCTAATGCTTGTATACATCTGCCACTTGGTGTGTAATACTTAGCAGTAGTAACTTTTAATTGCGAGTTATAAGTTAATGGTCGTGTACTTTGTACCAACCCTTTACCATATGTTTTTTGACCAATAACTACTCCTCTATCAAAATCTTGTATGCTTCCGCTTACAATTTCGCTGGCACTTGCACTACCACGGTTGGTTAAAACTACTAATGGAATTTCGGTATCAATAGGTTGGTTTAATGTTTTATAACTTTTATCCCACTCTTGCACTTTACCTTTAGTACTTACAACCTCCTGGCCTTGGCCAATAAACACATTTACAATATTTATCGACTCGTGCAATAAACCTCCAGGATTGCCACGTACATCTAGTATTACACCTTTAAGTTTTGGATTTTTCTTTAACTCCACCATGGCATCTTTAACCTCTTTACCTGCATTTTGGGTAAACGATGCCAGCTTTATGTAGCCAATTTCGTCAGAAACCATGCCTACGTAAGGTACGTTTTTAAGTTGAATTTCTTCGCGGGTAACCACTTTAGTCATCTCTCCTACCTCATCGCGCTTTATAAGCAACTTCACTTGCGTACCAGGCTGTCCTTTAAGTAACTTACTAATATCGCTTGTGGTTTTTCCTTTGGTTGATTTACCTTCAATTTCCAATAAAATATCTCCTGCACGCAAATCAGCCTTTTGAGCAGCAAAACCTTCATATGGTTCGGTAATAACAATGTAATCGCCTTTTACGCCAACTATACTACCAATTCCTCCATACTGGCCTGTCATCTGAAATCTAAAGTCCTCGGCTTCAGCTTCCGAAATATAATTGGTATAAGGATCTAGCGACTCCAACATTTGGTCTATAGCCGTTTTAATCAACTTACCAGCATCAACATCATCCACATAATAAGTATTTACCTCCCTAAATAAGGTGGCAAAAATGTCGAGGTTCTTACTTATTTCGAAATAGTTGGTTGAGCTTTTGTTAAAAGAGAAAAGTCCAAAAACACCGATGGCAATAATGATATAATACCAACGAACTTTCTTAAGTATATTTTTCATGATGGAATGAGACAGAATAAATGCTATTTACAACAATACAATTTTTGTTGATGTTAACGCAACATGTAATGCAATATTTTATGGCAGTGGATCGTGGCCATGCCCACCCCAAGGACCACATCGTGCTATACGTTTTAAGCCAAGCCAAAGACCTTTAATTGGACCATACTTTTGCAATGCCTGTATCATGTATGATGAACAAGTAGGTGTATACCTGCACGAGTTAGGCAAAAACGGGGATATAAAAACCTGATAGCCCCTTACCAATAATACCAGAGGATAGCTAAGTAGTTTTTTCAATTTGAGCAATAATTTTTTTGATAACCCCTTCAAACAAAGGGCTTAATTGCTGGTAAGGCACATGCGATTTACCCTGAAAAACAATTGCCAAAGCAATTTTTTTATCGTGTTGGGTAAGCGTTTGATACAACGCTGTTTTTTGGAGCCGGTATAACTCCCTAAGCTGGCGCTTAATTTTATTACGATCGGTGGCATGCGCAAAGGTGCGTTTTGATACCGATACCATAACCTGTGCCGGAAACTCGAAAGTAGTAGCCGGCACGTACTGCCATATAACACGAAAAGGAAACTGCGTAACTACACGGTTTCCTTTGGTGAATAAGTTATTAATTAGCACTTTACTGCACAAGCGCTCTGCCTTATAAAAACTGTATGGTTTCATACGGATATAAAACAAAGAAGCAACTGCAGTTAAGCAGCAACTAATTATTTTTTGTGACGTTTCTCGTCAGATACTGTTAATTTCTTACGACCACGTGCTCTACGTGCGTTTAATACTTTACGGCCAGCAGCTGTTGCCATTCTCTCTCTAAAACCGTGTTTGTTTCTTCTCTTACGTACTGATGGTTGGTATGTTCTTTTAGTAGACATAGCTTTTAATATTTTAAGGATGGCAAAAGTATCATCTTTTGCACAAAATAAAAATCTTTTTGTACTTTTTTTAACACATAAAAAAAATCCCGCCTAAGCGGGATTTTTTAAAGTCGTACTTACTAATTAAAAATTAGTGAGCAGCTGGAGCTTCTGCAGCTGGAGCAGCAGTAGTGTCTGCAGTTGCAGTTGTGTCAGTAGTCATTGCTGCAGCTTCTGCTTGTAAAGTAGAATCAGCGATACGTTGTTGTTCGATTGAATCTAATTTAGCTTGTTCTGCTTTTGCTTTGTCGTCTGCTGAAGGACCGCAAGCTACGATTGCTAACATAGCTGTAGCTGCTACGATTGATAATACTTTTTTCATTGTGTTTTTGTTTTTCTTGATTAAAATCGGTGCAAATATATGCCTATTTTTAACAAGTGCAATTTTTTTTTACTTTTTTCTCATGTAAATTACCATAGGAACTCCATGGAAATCAAAATTTTCTCTGATTTTGTTCTCTAAGTAGCGTTTATAGCTCTCGCCAACGTATTGTGGTAAGTTACAGAAGAATGCAAATTTGGGGCTACGACCCGGCAATTGCATTACAAACTTAATTTTTACGTACTTACCTTTAAGCGATGGTGGCGGATAAGCCTCTATTAGCTCAAGCATTACATCGTTTAATTTATGAGTTGGGATTCTGCGTTTACGGTTTTCGCAAACCATCATAGCCAAATCAACCAACTTGTGTATACGTTGCTTTTCGGTTGCCGAGGTAAATAAAATAGGCACATCATTAAACGGACGTAATTTTTCACGAATCATGTCTTCGTATTCTTTGGCCGTTTTATGATCTTTTTCTACCAAATCCCACTTGTTTACCACAATCATTAAGCCTTTGCTGTTTCTAATGGCTAAATGCACCAAGTTCATATCTTGCGAATCAAGGCCAATTGTTGCATCAATTACAAGTACTGCCACATCACAGTTTTCAAGGGCGTTAATAGAGCGCATTACCGAGTAAAACTCAATATCTTCTTTAACCTTAGCTTTTCTGCGTATACCTGCGGTATCAACCAAATAAAATTTGTGTCCGTAAGCATTATAAAGCGTATCAATAGTATCGCGGGTGGTACCAGCAATATCTGTTACAATATTTCTGTCTTCGCCCAATAAAGCATTTACCAACGATGATTTACCTACGTTAGGACGACCAACAATGGCCACTTTAGGTAAGTAATTTACGGGTTCTTCTTTTTCAATTAAATCGTTGTTTTCGTCATACTCAGCCGCCAAATCCACATCATCATCAGCACCTTCGGTTTCCGAAATAAGCTCTGGTTTTAAAAACTCCATCGTATCATCTAACAACTCTCCAGTTCCGCTACCGCTAACCGATGATAAAGTAAATAATGTATCGAAACCCATCCCGTAAAAAACACTTGCTTCGTACACACGTTGGCTATTATCAACCTTATTTACAACCACATACACTTGCTTTTTAGTTCTGCGCAATAAATCAGCAATGTGGCTATCTAAATCTGTAATTCCGGTGGTAACATCTACCATAAAATAAATTAAATCAGCTTCTTTAATGGCTATTTTAACTTGATCTCTGATAGCTGCTTCAAATACATCGGCACTATTGGTTACAAAACCTCCTGTATCTACTATATTAAATTTACGTCCGCACCACTCTACTTCTCCGTAATGCCTATCGCGTGTTACACCCGAAAAGTCATCAACTATCGCTCTACGTTGACCCACCAACCTGTTAAATAGGGTTGATTTGCCCACATTTGGCCTCCCCACAATTGCAACCATGTTTCCCATAATGTTCCTCTTTCTTGTTTTAAAATTACCTTTTAATTTATTAATCCTCTTTGTAGCCAAACTGTTTTAACAGCTTATCGCTATCTCTCCAGTTTTCTTTAACTTTTACAAAGGTCTGCAAAAATACCTGTTTACTGAAAAATCTTTCTAAATCTCTGCGCGCAGCTATACCCACATTTTTAAGCGCTACGCCACCTTTGCCTATTAAAATTATTTTTTGCGAATCGCGCATCACATAAATTTCGGCACTTATACGTATAATTTTTTCGTCTTCTTTAAACTCCACCACATCAACCTGCACGCTGTAAGGAATTTCTTCTTTGTAGCGCATCATTATTTTTTCGCGAATAATTTCGGAAGCTACAAAACGCTCACTTTTATCGGTTAATTGATCATCGGGGTAAAATGATGGTCCTTCGGGGATAAACTCCAATATTTTTTTCATGGCATCAGCTAATCCAAACTTATTTTGGGCTGATATGGGGAAAATAGCCGTAGCATTAACCTTTGATTTAATGTGGTTTACCTTTTGCTCAACAGCATCATTACCAGCCATTAAATCTATTTTATTAACCAAAACAATTAACGGATACTTAATAAGTTTTAGGCGTTCGTAAATGGCTTCGTCTTCGGGCGTGTCATCGCTATTATCAGTAATAAACAGCACCACATCTGCATCTTGCAAGCTTTGATTCACAAATTCCATCATTGAACCATGTAATTTATACTTAGGTTCGATGATTCCGGGGGTGTCGCTAAACACTAATTGGTACTCGGGTTTGCTTAAAATACCCATAATACGGTGACGTGTTGTTTGAACTTTAGGAGAAATTATAGAAATTTTTTCGCCCACTAAAGCGTTCATTAACGTTGACTTACCTACATTAGGCTTGCCAATTATACTTACATATCCTGATTTATGATTCATAAAAATTTGCTTGGCAAAGAAAGTGTATTATATTTGCACCAACAAATTGGTAGTAAACTAAACGGTTTACAAGATTTAACAAACCACGCAATTACCGTTAAAACCAACCTTGGTTGGCAAACGTAAAAAAGATATATCGCGGAGTGGAGCAGTGGTAGCTCGTTGGGCTCATAACCCAAAGGTCGTAGGTTCGAGTCCTGCCTCCGCAACTAGTAAAAATTAAAGACTAAACGAAAGTTTGGTCTTTTTTTGTTTACACCCATCCTAAATTTTTCGGCACAGCATTTTTATTTTTTGTACCTTGGTTTAACCATTAAACGTTTATACCACTTAAAATGAAACCCTTATTTAGTTTACAACAACAGTTTTATCAATAACATGAAACACGATAATTGTATAACTTTAATAAAAAACAACCCTACACGGATGGCAGGTGTGTATGAAAGTTTACATCACATAAGCAAGTTTTTTTTGATTGTGCTGGCATTTGGCTCTATGACTGCCTGTATGAAAACATTTACATTACAAAATGGACGAACCAAAGTGCCCACTAAAACTCTTGTCTATAAAAACAAGGTGAATTTTGAAAAGGCTTTACTGAATGTTGTTGATACAGCTGTGGTTTATGAAGAGTTCAATAAAAGATATAATGTTTTAACAAGGTTAGATAACCACATTGAAACAAGCTTTTATGCAGTATATCGGTTTTATCCAAATGGAGAATTAAACTACTTTGTTTTGGATAGAGATAGACCACAAGGCACAAACGATTTTAATCCTGAATACAAAGGTTATAGAGGTGTTTATTATTCGGAGAAAAGCAAGATCAAATATGATTTATTTGCACCAAGTAATGAATTAAGATGGATTGGAAAATTAACAGGTGAATTTACTTTTAGTGGTGATACTTTATACGTCAGACGAGATGAATCACCTAAGGAAGTTGATATATACATCAAGCGAACACTACCACCAGAATATTTTCAATACAAAGCGAATTGGTAAAATAATAAAGTACCGCTCACGCACAATCGTACCTCATGGCGTAGAAAAACAACTGCGTATTACAAACGCAAAAAACAATTATCCGTTAAAAACTGCCTTTATTTTTAAAGGCAATAATACCTTAGTTTACATGCATTTGCAGTTATGGTGGGCGCTGCAAGTAATCCCTAATATTGTCATATTTTCGGCCAATAAGGCTTGTTTATACTTTTTTATTTAAATTAAGCACCAAATAAAAACCTTTTTACGCCAACATTGCGTTGTATAGTAATTGGAATTATATTTGAATTGTAGCAACAACAATTAAACGTTGGAGAACATCTTATTATGGAAGCAAAATTTTCACCAAGAGTAAAAGATGTAATTAGTTACAGTCGGGAGGAAGCCATACGACTGGGCCACGATTACATAGGAACAGAACATTTGTTATTGGGATTGGTACGCGAAGGTGATGGCAAAGCCATACGCACGTTAAAAGCTTTAGATGTAGATGTAATCAGACTAAAGAAAAGTATTGAGGATGCCATAAAAGGCACCGCCAACAATAACACCAATTTGGTTAATATACCTTTAACCAAACAGGCCGAAAAGGTGCTTAAAATTACCTACCTAGAAGCCAAAATATTTAAAACCGATATTATAGGTACTGAGCATTTGCTGCTATCTGTATTGCGCGATGAGGATAACTTAGCCTCGCAAATACTTTCGCAGTATGGTGTTAGTTACGATATTTTTAAATCGGCAGTTGAAAACAATATTTCAGATGTAAAAAACGAGATGAGTGCCGAAACTCCAGATGACGATTTTTATAGGGAAGAACCGCGCAAACCAGCCGAGCCTATTAGAAAACCCGACAGCAAATCTAAAACTCCGGTATTGGATAATTTTGGAAGAGATTTAACCAAAAGTGCTGAAGATGGCAAGTTAGATCCTATTGTAGGACGCGAAAAAGAAATTGAGCGTGTATCGCAAATATTAAGTCGCAGAAAGAAAAACAACCCTGTACTTATTGGCGAACCAGGCGTGGGTAAAACTGCCATTGCCGAAGGTTTAGCACTGCGCATTGTGCAACGCAAAGTATCGCGCGTGTTGTTTAACAAACGTGTAATTATGCTTGATTTAGCCAGCCTTGTGGCGGGTACCAAATACCGTGGCCAGTTTGAAGAGCGCATGAAAGCAGTGATGAACGAGTTGGAAAAATCGCCTGATGTAATTTTGTTTATTGACGAAATACATACCATTGTAGGTGCAGGTGGTGCCAGCGGAAGTTTAGATGCCAGCAACATGTTTAAACCAGCTTTGGCCCGTGGCGAAATTCAATGCATTGGTGCTACTACGCTTGATGAGTACCGTCAGTATATTGAGAAAGATGGTGCATTAGAAAGACGTTTTCAGTCGGTTTTAATTAACCCCACATCGCCCGAAGAAACGGTTCAGATTTTAAATAACATTAAAGGTAAATACGAAGATCACCACAATGTAATTTATGATGATGCCGCATTAGAAGCATGTGTTAAATTAAGTAACCGCTACATTACCGACAGGCACTTACCAGATAAAGCTATTGATGTATTGGATGAGGCTGGTGCCCGTGTGCACATTAGCAACATACACGTACCACAAAATATGCTTGAGCTTGAAAAAGCTATTGAGGATATTAAGGTAGAAAAAAACCGTGTGGTTAAAAGCCAAAAATACGAAGAGGCTGCTAAGTTGCGCGATAAAGAAAAACACTTATTAGAACAACTAGAGCTTGAAAAAGCTAAGTGGGAAGAAGAAACCAAACAACAACGCTACAAAGTAACTGATGAGGACATTGCAGAAGTAATTGCCATGATGACGGGTGTACCAGTAAAACGTATTGCCCAAAGCGAAGGTCAAAAACTATTAAGCATGCCCGAAGATTTACAAGGCAAAGTTATTGGACAAGATACTGCTATTGCTAAATTAGCTAAGGCTATACAGCGTACTCGCGCAGGTTTAAAAAACCCAAATAAACCAATTGGTTCGTTTGTATTTTTAGGCCCAACAGGTGTGGGTAAAACAGAAATGGCTAAAGTACTTGCCCGTTACTTGTTTGATAGCGATGATGCCATGGTGCGTATTGATATGAGTGAGTACATGGAGAAGTTTGCTGTTAGCCGTTTGGTTGGAGCGCCTCCGGGTTATATTGGCTACGAAGAAGGTGGACAGTTAACCGAAAAAATTCGCAGAAAACCATACGCAGTTATTTTGCTTGATGAAATTGAAAAAGCACATCCTGATGTGTTTAATATTTTACTTCAGGTGTTGGATGAAGGTTTTATTACTGATAGTTTAGGTCGTAAGGTAGATTTTAGAAATACGATTATTATTATGACTTCAAACATTGGTAGCCGCCAATTAAAAGAGTTTGGTGCTGGTGTAGGTTTTAGTACTCCAAGTAAAAATGCACAAGCCGATACCAATGCAAAAATTGTGATTGAAAATGCGCTAAAGCGTTTCTTTGCACCTGAGTTTTTAAATCGTATTGATGATGTGATTGTGTTTAATCAATTAGATAGACCAGCTATTCATAAAATATTGGATTTAAACTTAGAGAAATTATTTAAACGTGTGGAGGAACTTGGTTTCCAGTTTAAAATTACGGATGCTGCTAAAGACTTTTTAGCCGATAAAGGTTTCGACCCAGACATGGGTGCTCGTCCGCTGGCACGTACCATACAACGTTATGTAGAAGATCCAGTGGCTGAAGAATTACTAAAAGGCGAACAAAACGAAGGCGCTGTAATTGAAATTGATTACGATAAAGAGGCCAATGCTGATGAGTTAAAAATTGGTGTGGCGCGTAAAAAAGAACCACGCAAAAAGAAGGATTCGCCACCGGTTAATCCCGAATAAAACAAAAAGGCCTTTCAGTTAAAATTGAAAGGCCTTTTTGTTAGTTCTTAGTTCACCGTTTTTAGTTTTTAGTTTTGGTTTGGATGGAGGTGATATTGGATTGTGGAGTTGGCGTTTAGCCTTTGGCTGTTAGCTTTTAGCTTAACCCTTAATTAAACATTTAGCATTCATAACTCATTACCCACTTTGTACTCGCTGTGCTCCCGAGGTTTCGGGACGTTGTGACCTTTGTGGTTAAATTAACAGTTAACTTTTAGCCATTAACGAGGAACCAAGAACAATAAACCATCGCATCTGCACATCATCAAATTTACCAATTGAATTCTTACTTTTGCCATTGATGAAAATTACATTGCTGCAATTAGGTAAAACCCACTTTAAGTTTGTTGATGCGGGGTTTGATGAGTTTACTAAACGACTTAAACATTACTGCAAGTTTGAGAGTGCTTTGTTTGAACTGCCTACTAAACTAAAAACTACCGACATTGCGCAGATTAAAAAAAATGAAGGTGAGTTGCTGCTCAAAAAAATTCAGCCAAACGACTTTGTAATTTTATTAGACGAAAACGGGAAAGAATACCAATCAACGGCCTTTGCCGATTACCTGCAAAAACTTTCGTTGCACCAGGCGCATGTGGTTTTTATTATAGGTGGTGCTTTTGGCTTTAGCCCCGAGGTTTATGCCCGCGCAAATGCCAAAGTATCTTTATCACAAATGACTTTTTCGCACCAATTGATTCGCTTAATTTTTATCGAACAACTTTATCGTGCCTTTACCATTATAAAAGGCGAACCCTATCATCATGAATAAAAAAATAATTTTAGCTTCAAAATCGCCTCGCAGGCAAGAGCTCATAAAAGGATTAGAACTGGCCTACGAGGTTTTTACTTACGAGGTGGATGAATCTTTTCCTGCAGATTTAAAAGGCGAAGAAATTGCATTGTATTTGGCCGAAAAGAAAGCCAATGCATATCCCAACACATTATCAAACCACGAAATTTTAGTAACCGCTGATACTATTGTTTGGGTAAATAACCATGTGCTAAACAAACCCGAGAGCGAACAAGAGGCCTACCAAATGCTTAAAGAAATTTGTGGCACAACACATACTGTTTTTACTGGTGTTTGTATCAAAACATCAACCCAAACCCTACCCTTTTTTGATAAAAGTGAAGTAAGCATTAAGGCCTTAACTGATGACGAAATTTGGCATTACATAAAAAACTATAAGCCTTTTGATAAAGCAGGAAGCTATGGTATACAAGATTGGTTCGGATATATAGCGGTACAAAAAATTGATGGTTGCTTTTACAACGTAATGGGTTTGCCGGTAGCAAAACTGTACGATAAATTAAAGTTACTTAGCTAAACAATACGCCTTCTTTTAAAGCATAGTTAGACACCACAATGCGCTTAATTTGGGTTTGATTTACTACAAAATCCATTAGTAATGCGGCTACTGTTATCATTTCTATTCTAAACGGAATCATACCACGGAGCCTTGCACGTTGTTCGGATGTGGACGTTTTCATGATTTCAACAAACACTTCAAAATCGTGTTTTCTAATTTCGAAAGCATGTAAACTTAGCGAGTTAGGAATAACCGCCAAATCGTTTATCACCACATCTACCAGGGTTTCGAAAGCACCAGCCGAACCAATTAATAACTCTGGTTGATGTTGTGCTACTGCACTAAAAAGTGGTGCAAGCATATCACTTAAATATTGCTGCAATTGCGCAACTTGGTTTTCGGCAATTGGGTTTAATGGTTTAAATTTTTCGATTAAACGGGCTGCTCCAATTTCAAAACTTTGTTTCCAAACTACTTGCTCGCCTTTACCAATTATAAACTCTACACTCCCTCCACCAATATCCATTACCAAAACAGGTTTATCGGGTAATTTAAACGAGTGATAAACGCCTTTATAGATATAGGCAGCTTCTGTATCTCCGGTGATAGCTGTTATTGTAATGTTGCAACGCTTGGCCGCATCATCAATAAATTGTTTTCCGTTTGATGCATTGCGAATAGCCGAAGTAGCAAATGCCGTTACATCAGTTACCTGAAATTGATTTAAATATTTACTAAACTCGGTTAATGCTACCATGCCACGCTCGTATGCATCGGGCTGAATAATGCCACTATTTATACCACCACTGCCCAATTTTACAGGAACTTGCAATTGAAAATACACGCGCAGCATATCGCCTTTTACTTCGGCAATAAGTAAATGAAATGTGTTTGTTCCTAAATCAATAATGGCTTTCAAGGTAATGCGATTATACTTCTGCGTAAATATCGGGTAAATTACGTCCTAAACCATCATAATCTAATCCATATCCTAATACAAATTTAGGATCAATTTCAAACCCCACGTAATCGGGTGTTATATCAACTTTTAAGGCTTTAGGTTTAAGCAATAAAGTAAGCACTTTAACCGATGCCGGTTTGTGCGCATGCACTTGTTTTAACACATGTTGCATACTTAAACCTGTATCAATAATATCTTCAACAATAATAATGTGTCGGCCTTCAATTGATTCGCTAAAACCTATTAATTGTTTAATCGTTTCGGTGGTTGATGTACCCGAGTAACTCGAAATTTTTGCAAACGAAATCTCACTTTGGAAACTTATTTTTCTAAAAAGGTCGGCAGCCAATATAAACGCACCATTAAGTACGGCTAAAAACAATGGATTTTTACCTTCGTACTCTTGCGTAATTTGCTGCGCAATAACACTTACGCGCTCTTCAATTTGCTTAGCGGGTATAAAAGGTTCAAAATTTCTGTCGTGAACTTTGATGATTGACATTATTATTGTTTACTTGTGATGGTTTTCAAATATACATACATGGAGAGAGATTTTGAATGTAATTTATGCGGTTCGAAAAAAGCAAGCCAAGTACCATTTAGGTATTTGTTTAAAGAACGTTATTTATGGCTTTACGAGTGTAATACATGTAAGCTTCGTTCTATTTGGCCTTTACCATCTGCCGCAGAGATTGAAGAAATGTATGCTGCCGATTATTTTACCGAAGCCGACAGTGCCACGCACCACATGGATACCGATTATTTGGCCTTACTAAATAATGGCGATTATGCAGATGGCATTGAAAACATGAAAAAGTACTGCACACAAGGAAGCATTTTAGAAATTGGTTGCGCTACAGGTAATTTTCTGAATGCATTAAACAAGGTAGGCTATACGGTAAAAGGCATCGAGCTCTCCTCGTTTGCGGTTGATTATGCTAAAAAGAATTTTGGATTAAACTTAATTAACAAGCCTTTTGATTTCTCGTTATTAAACAACGATGTTTTTGAAAACGAATTTGATGTGGTAATTATGGGCGATGTGTTGGAGCATTTTACCAACCCAACCGAGGCCATGCAATTGGTTCAAAAAATATTAAAACCAGGCGGAGTAGCGTTTATACATTTACCGGGCTCGTTAAATTTACTATCGAGTAAGTTGGCATTTTTTGTATACAAGTTAACGGGCAAACAAAAAACCATGACAATCCCACCCTATCATTTAACCGAATTTACTGGCAATAGTATTACACGTATGTGCAAGCAAACAGGTTTTAGTAAGGTAATTGTTAAGCACGATATTAAGCATCCATCTACCATTCCGTTGCGTGGTACTTTTATCGAAAACTTGGTTAAAAAAAGTATGCAATACCCCAACTACTATTTAACTAAATGGTTTGGTGTTGCCGGTGATAGAATAAATGTAGAGGCTTACAAATAACCCATCATGCGTATTATATCTGTTATTTCCTATCCGTTTTTACCTGCTACCACAGGAGGCGAAATTTGTACTGCAGGATTACTGAACGAGTTATCGAAAAGTAATGATGTAACTGCATTTACTGTTGAACCTTATAAAAATGGATACGAGCATCAAACCGGAAATACAGCTATGGTATATGCCATGCCTTTTAAAGCCAGCAGGTATTATAATTTTGGGCTGATTGGTAAGCTAAAAAAACTAATTAAACAGCAACAAGCCGATTGGATTTTATTTGAACAACCTTGGTTTGGTTGGTTGATAGTTTGGCTGCGTTTTACTACCAAAAATAAAATTGCTATACGCAGTCATAACATAGAGTATTTACGTTTTAAAAGCATGGGCAAATGGTTCTGGCAAATGCTTTACATGTACGAAAAGTTTACCTACAAATCAGCGCATTTAGTTTTTTTCTTGAGTGAAGCTGACAGACAAAAAGCTATTTACGAGTTTGATTTAAATGCCGAAAACACACTACTTACACCTTACGGAGTAAGTTATGATAAACAACCAGAAACAGCAGGGATTCAAGCCATATCAAACCTAAAGCAAGAACTAAATATTGGCACAAACGAAAAGATGATTTTATTCTTTTCAACCTTAAGTTATGCGCCAAATTACGATGCTGTAAATTTTATTGTGGATGAAGTTTATCCGCGTTTAACACAGCAAGGTTTAGCTTTTAAAATTATTATTTGTGGCAAAGGATTACCAGATGCTATTGTACAAAAAATTGCAACCACGGAGCATATTAAACACATGGGTTTTGTGGATGATATTAACTTATACATTGATGCGGCCGACATCATGTTAAATCCAATTTTAAGTGGTGGTGGAGTTAAAACAAAAGCCATTGATACCTTGGCCAGAAATCAAAGAGTTGTATCAACCCAAAATGGTGCATTGGGTATTGATGCAAATGTGTGTGGCAATAATTTAATTGTTGTTGATGATAACAATTGGGATGCCTTTACAAATGCTGTGGTTCAACACATCAATCAACCCAAACAATTACCTAAAGCATTTTACGAAACGTATAGCTGGGGTAATATTGTAACTAACTTAGTGAAGAAATTGCAGTAGTAGGATTTAACCACAAAGAACACCAGGTTGGCACAAGGTTCACTAGGTATTTTTATCAATAATATTCATCCAACCGTTGTGGCCTTTGTGGCCTGAGGTATTCAACACTTTGTGACCTTCGTGGTTAAAAAACGAAATCACCTCTTATTATAATGCTCCTGCGCCATTTGTGCTATGCTGCGTTTTACGGCTTCTTTAAAAATAGCTTCGGGTTTGTAGGCCTGCATTTCCTCTTGCTTTACGGTAACACTTCCTGTTGATTGACTCACCAATAAATCATTTCTGTAAATGGTACTTGCGTAATACATGGTACACCAAGCTTCGGTAAAATTAAAGGTATCTTTAAATTGGTTAATGGTTTGTTTATCATGAAACGACCACTTAGGTTCCATTTGTTGTATCTCTAAAATAAATCCAACATCGTTTGGCATATACATTTTCACCTCGCTAAATAAATCGCCAAAGGCACGTTGGGTAGCAAACAAATAACTCTTGTGTAAATCGGTGGCTTGTATAGTAAAACCTGGCTCTTTAACCAAGTGTGTATCGTTTACTCGGCTGCTGTATTTTACATAAAGTGGTTGATCTATTTTGTTTGAGGTTACTCGTGCATACGGACTTACCTCGAAATAGCTAATTTGTGTATTTACGCATCCCGCAAAAAGTAATACCAACAGAAATGTATATTTGAACATAACAACAAATTTAAACGTACCGTGCAAATACCAAACCTAAAATTAGTTTTTGTTTTATTGGGGTTGATGATTATTCAAAACTGTAAAGCACAATATAACATTGCAGTATTAGATAGCTCCACCTTTACGCTTCATGAAGGTGTGGTATTAAGCAAAACAAGCTTTAGGGGATTGAGCGTAGTTGATGATAATACCATTTGGGTTAGTGGTAGCCGAGGTACATTTGCACGCAGTACCAATGGCGGAAAAACATTTACTTACACCCAACTTAAAGGTTACGAAAAAAGTGATTTTAGAGACATTGAAGCCTTTGATGATAAACGTGCCGTGATGATGAGCAGCGGCACTCCAGCTTATATTTTAAAAACCATTGATGGAGGTTTAACTTGGAAAGAAGTTTATAAAAATACCGATAGCGCTTACTTTTTAGATGCCATGGATTTTTGGGATGAACAACGCGGCATACTAGTTGGCGACCCCATTAACGGACATTTTGTATTGCTTGAAACCAACAATGGAGGCGAAACCTGGCAAGAATTAGACACCACCAAAACCCCACATGCCATGGAAGGCGAAGCTGTATTTGCAGCCAGTGGAACGAGTTTAAGATGTTGGGGTAAATATGGTCTGTTAGTATTTGTTACAGGAGGAAAAATATCTAGAGGATTGGGAAATAATATTGCAAGCAAGTACCAAAATTGGGAGTACACGCAACTTCCATTAACCCAAGGAAAAAGCAGTCAAGGAGCATTTTCATTTGCATCAAATGACTCTGCTTCAATTATTGTTGGCGGGGATTATACTAATGACACATCTTCGAGCCTCATAGCTTCTTGCGCACAGTATTTTCCAATAACCAATAAAGACGAGTATTTCAACCAACTTGTCTGCGATGTGAAAGGCTATAAATCATGCATCGAAGCAATTAGTCGGCATAACTTTATTGCATGTGGCACAAGTGGAGTTGATTTTTACTCAAACCGTAATTGGATAAAAATTTCATCCCAACCCTTCCACGTGGTGCGTAAAGCTAAAAAAGGCAAAGCAGTTTTCTTAGCAGGGCCAAAAGGAAAAATTGGAAAGTTGGTTTATTAATTAATCTCTCACAGAAAACACAGAAGTCACAGACTTTGTTATCTTGCAACTAAAATCCTAGACATGAATATTAATGACATCTCTTACCTCATCAGAGGTGCTGCATTTGAAGTTTTCAAAACGCTCGGCCCCGGGCTTCTGGAAAGTGTTTATGAAAAAGCATTAGTCTTTGAACTCGTCTCAAAGAATTTACATGTGCAAACCCAAGTTGGTATTCCAGTAGTGTACAAGGGGCATGATTTAGATCTTGGATTTAGAATGGATATATTAGTTGAGGATAAAGTTATTATCGAAGTTAAGTCAGTTGAACTATTGCACGATGTGCATAGGAAACAAGTGTTGACTTATCTGAAATTAGCGGATAAAAAACTAGGTATACTTATCAATTTCAACACAGATAGTTTATTAGATAAAGAAAGTTTGATTAGAATCATTAACTAATTCTGTGACTTCTGTGTTTTCAGGGAGCCACTATAAGATATCATCCAACTTAGTCTTACAAAAACTTCTGTGCTTTCTGTGCTTTCTGTGAGCCACCCGAAACTAGAAATGCATCTGCACTGCTTCGGCAATTTTGCTCGCTGGTAATTCTTCCATGCAACTTGTGCCATCTAAACAACTGCCACGGTAAAAACATTTACACGCTTTATCGGGGCCAACAATTTCGCCTTTACCAAACAAATCAAACTCGTATGGATTAAAGATGTTGTTCATCAACACAATTTTTTTGCCTAGCGCTAAAGTGATGTGCATGCCCATGGTAACTTGTGTAATTACCATTTCGCAATGGTTAACCAAGTTGATGAATTCATACAAACTAAAATAACCTAAATATAAAGCACCACTGCGGTGTTGAATTTCTTTGTTACGTGCATCTTCAGCTTCGCCACCTAACAATAAAATTTCGGCATCTGGGTGTTGTTGTTTTAATAATGCAACCAACTCAACCCATTTATCAATACTCCACAAGCGGGTTGTCCATCGGCCACCGCAGCCTGTATTCATGCCAATTATTTTTTTGCCTTTAGGTAAATTCCAAGTGTAACCTTTATCATCGTGGGTATCCATTAAATACGGCTCACCAGTGTGTGTAAGTCCACAAATTTCAAAAATTTCTTGTAAGTAACTTTTGGTGTTGGCCTTGCTCACATCATCAAACATCCCCGTTGAAAATTTATGAATAGCCAACTCATTCATCGGCTGAATTTCATTATCCTTCAACACGTAGCCAAACTTTTCTTTGGCATCAACAATTTTTAATAATGCACCAGCTTCTTTTTCCTTATCCAAATTAATGGCCATATCCCAAGTGCTGTGTTGCACATACAATAAACTGTTGTGATCCCATTTTAAAATCTCATCTATTTGTGATGATGGAAGAATATCTGGAGTCCAAGTAAGCCAAGTAATTTTACAGCCCGGAAACTCTTTTTTAAATTTAACCACCAATGGCGTGGTACGAATAACATCGCCAATTGCACCCAACTTAATAATTAAAATACGCTTAGTTACCGGAGCAAAAGCAGGGCAATTATCGCAGTGATAACCGTGTTGTTTATGTGGTTTACAAGGAATGTGACCTTTGTAATGTGAACAGTTGGCTTTAAAAATCATATCAAAATAGCTTACTACGCTTAAGGGCAAGTATAACTACAAGCGGTAAAATCACCAAATAAATAGGTAAAGAAACAGCGGCAATTTGTCAGTTTACTCAAGTTTGGAAAGCAATTTGTATATTGCAGTAACTCATTTACCTAAAAAATTACAACATGAAAAAAGGAACAATTATTCTTTTAGCCATTGCTGGAGCGCTGTTATTGTTAGTATTTAATGGCTGTGGCAGCTACAACAACATGGTTACTAAACAAGAGGCCACCTCATCGGCTTGGGCACAAGTAGAAAATGTATACCAAAGACGTATGGATTTGATTCCAAATTTAGTAAACACCGTTAAAGGAGTTGCCAACTTTGAACAAAAAACATTAACAGATGTAATTAATGCACGTGCAAGTGCGTCATCTATTAAGGTTGATGCAAGCAAACTTTCTACTGAGCAAATTCAAAAATTCCAAGCTTCGCAAGGCGAGTTAAGCCAAGCTTTAGGCCGTTTAATGGTGGTTGCCGAGCAATATCCTCAACTAAAAGCCACGCAAAACTTTTTAGAATTGCAAAGCCAATTGGAAGGAACAGAAAATCGTATTGCAGTAGAACGTCAGAAGTTTAACGACATTGTGAAAGACTACAACACTTACATACGCAAATTTCCACAGGTAATTTACAGTGGTATGTTTGGGTTTGATAAAAAAGGTTACTTTGAAGCCGATAAAGGTGCTGAAAAAGCCCCAACCGTAAGCTTCGAATAATTACTCATTATATTTTTACGGCCACAGATTACACTTTTAAAATGATGTAGTCTGTGGCTTTCATGTTAAACATACCTTCATGTCGAAAACCTTTTTTACCAGCGAGCAGCAAACGCAAATCATCGAATCTATAAGACTGGCTGAGCTAAATACCAGCGGAGAAATTCGTGTACATATTGAAGCCAATTGTGATGGAGATGCCTACGAGCGTGCCAAAACAGTTTTTGAACAATTAGGCATGCATGCTACCGAACAAAAAAATGGCGTACTTTTTTACTTGGCCTACGCGCACAAAAAGTTTGCTATTTTGGGTGATAAAGGAATACATGAAAAGGTTTCGCAACAATTTTGGGATACAGAAAAAGAGTTGCTGTTATCTTATTTTAAACAAGAAAAATTTGCTGAAGGTTTGTGCTTAGCCATTGCGCAAGCGGGCGAAAAGTTAAAACAACATTTCCCTTACCAAAGCAACGACACCAACGAATTAAGCAACGATATATCTTTTGGTAGTGAAGGAGCAACACATGAATAATCAATGTATTTTAAAACACACCTTTAGGTTGATTAGCCTAACGGCACTCCTATTTTTTACTGCAGTTGCTGGCTTTGCAAAAGATATTCCTGCAAAATCAAACAAGTTGGTTAATGATTATGTCGGTGCTTTAAGTGCATCGGAAGTAAATGCACTTGAAACCAAACTAAGCGGTTATTATGATACCACATCAACCCAAATTGCAATTGTTATTGAAAACAGTTTGGAGGGTGATGATTTATTTGATTACTGCCAACGATTAGCAACAGCTTGGGGCATTGGTGAAAAAGGCAAAAACAATGGGGTGTTAATTTATGTGGTGTTAAGCGATAGAAAAGCGAGAATACATACGGGTTATGGTATGGAAGCTACTATTACTGATGCCATGAGTACGCGTATTAGAACGCAACAAATGAACCCTGCATTTAAGTCGGGCAACTATTACCAAGGACTTGATGAAGCCACTACAACCATAATGCAATTGGCTAGTGGCGAATATGTAAACGACAAGGATGAACCGATGAAAAAAGGGCCATCCATGTTTGTTATTTTTATAGTTATCATTATTGCTATTGTTTTATTTAGCCGTGGTGGTGGTGGAAGAGGAAACCGCAGCCGTGGTGGTTTTGGTGGACCAATATTTTGGGGAGGAACCTTTGGCAGTGGTGGCTTTTCGGGAGGCAGCAGTGGCGGTGGTTTTGGCGGCTTTGGAGGCGGTGGATTTGGTGGTGGCGGAAGCGGTGGCAGTTGGTAGGAAGAGAGTTATGAATGTTGAGTGTTGAGTTATGATTTGCGTTTAGTTAAGAGTTTCTCACAGAAGGCACAGAAAATCACAGAAGAGCTATGGCCAAAAGCTAATAGCAAACGGCTAAAGACTACGTTATGAATGATGAATTGCTATTAGCCGTTGGCTTTTAGCAAGATAAGAGAAGTGGAATGACGAATTTTAAAGTAATGCTTTTGCTTAGCCACTTACAATACTTTAGGATGATGGGGAGAATCGTAAACTTATTTCAGGCCAATACATTCTACCACCCCGCCCGGTGGGCACCCCTCCTGCTAGGAGGGGAACGTATACTCCCGAAAATTTACTTGTACCAAAATTTTATTTCATAAAGTAGTTTTTCATGTTGTAGTGTTGTGCCGAAATCACTTCGGCACTGTCATGTAAAGCCTTGGCGTAGGTATGACTGAGGGGGGGGAATCTTAAACTTTTTTAAGATGATACAATAAACTATGCGTTTAATACTTGTAATTATCCATTTAAAGCATTTATTTAGTTGAAGCAACCATTAACAACATGAAACACAAAAGCCCAAACACCACCCCAATTTACACGCATGTAGGCACCGAGCAATTGGGTAAAATAGCTAGCCCATTGGATAAATTAAAATTAAATAAATAAAAAAATATTGTGCCACTACATCACCGCAATTTATCGCACATAATATTCCAATTAAGGCAATATTGTGCAATAAACAGGAAGAACAGTCGCACAGATAAGTAAGTTATGGAGCAATTGTAACACAGACAAGTGCCATAAAAAAATCTGAAAAATGGAAATAACTACAACTGAAAAATGGAATGACATTTTGAAAAAAGCAGAATCGGATGACGCCACTGCTCAATTCGAAGTTGCGACTGTTTACAATGAAGGGCTAATTATTGACAATCAAGAAATAGTACAGATGAATCTTGAAAGTGCTTTCAATTGGACAAAGAAGGCTTTTCAGAATGGAAATAAAGAAGCTAAAATTCAATATGCACACTTCTTGACAGACAGAACAAACCCTCTTGGGGTTCTTGACATTGAGTTAGGTATGAAATTGTATGAGGAGGAAATGAACAATGGAGACAAATATGTTACTTATTGCTTAGGACTTGAATATAGGAACAGACAAGAATTTGAAAAAGCTTTTGACCATTATGAAAAAGCAAATAGAAATGAAGAATTCTATCAAGAATTGACTATAGGTATGTGCTATTATTACGGGGTCGGTGTAACAAAAAACAAATTGAGGGCATTAGAAATTTTCAAATCAATTGCCTTACCAAACGTGACACCTTATGAGGTTGACGAGGCAAATTATATGATTGGGAAAATTTACTTAGAAGGTGAAGTTATTAAAAAAGATATTGACAAAGCACGATTTCATTTAGAGTTAGCCGACAAAGACGGTGACCATAGAAGCGCACAAGAAATATTAATAATAATTGGCAGGACAACTAAAAATGAAAAGAACACCAGCCACTAAAAGCAACCTTGCGCAATAAACGTAAAAATCAGTTGCACAGATAAGTAAGTTATGGGTTACTTTATGACGACACGACATTTCATACAAACATGTATCATTTTGACAACCTTGACAGCGTTTCAAGTTATGCCAAACAAGGTAGTTCTTCGTGGACAACTTATTGCTTGGGACAAAGAATCTCCAAAACAGTTCGTAGGACTTACAGCAATAATAAAAGGTGACGGACAATTTCTTACACAAACAACCATAGACACATCTGGACAATTTATTTTAACGTTTCCAACATCACAATACAAGACATTTGACGTGTTTGTTACTGGCATTGGAATTGATACAAGTTTCATAGAGACATTTACTGCTTTTAAAACCGACACCATTTCCGACAAATTTATTTTTCCAAAGATGTTAGAGTTTCAAATCTTCAGATGTCCAAGATGTAAACACGGAGACAAAGCATACGACATCGTTTATGGGGACAAGCAAAAAATAACAATGAAAGTTGTAAAAGGCGACACGATTTATAGCAACATTGTGGACAGAAAATATTACGCAGGGACTTGTGTTCAGAGCAAACTTTCACCACACTTTTACTGCGACAGATGTAAAATAAAATGGTAACGGTTCGAGAGGATAGAAAAGCAACCGCTAACTCGGGTAGCTGTTGCACAACTCTGTTTTAAAAAACAAAGCACACTTTTTCATGCGTTAATTGCCCTGATATTTTTTTGAGCTACATTTTTAAGGCTGAAAAATTGGGTGGCACTTAACACGCGCAGTGGCTGCGTGAACCAAGGCTTAGTTTGAAACCTACAAAACCCCAAACTAAGAACTAAGAACTGAAAACTAAGTACTCTCCCCGCCCCCTACATTCTGA
>CAZJHS010000008.1:0-61828 GCA_964545895.1 uncultured Chitinophaga sp.
ATGTATTGTGGGGTAATGGTACAACAGGAAGTGTTACACTTAAAGTAACCAATGCCTTTTTGTGTGATTCTACTGTGGTTAAAAACATTATCATTAACACTAACCCCGATGCACATATAACTGGTGTTAATAGTGTTTGTGTACATACCTCACATATCTATCAAAGCAATGCTTTAACAGCAACCACACATAAATGGACTGTAACAGGCGGAAATATTATAGGTAGTGATACGCTTAGTAGTTTAAACGTAAAGTGGAACACAACAGGACTAGGCATCTTAACTTACCGAGGAGTTAATGCTGCATTATGTGATACTGTGGTAAACTATACCATAACTGTAAATCCCAAACCAATATCAGCAGTTACAGGTAACGACTCTGTTTGCCTACACACCACTGCATGGTACTATACACCAAAGCAAGGTACTAATACCTATCAATGGCAATGCTCAGGTGGAACTATTTTGCAGCAATTAGATACAGCAGTTTTTGTACGCTGGCACACAATAGGTGCTGGTTGGATAAGTGTGCAAGAGACCAATTCTTTTAACTGCGATTCGACCCAAATATATCCTGTGCGTGTGTTGGGTAAACCTATGCCTGGATTAGCTGGTAAGTTGCAGTTATGTCAGCACGAATCAGGTGAATACTTTGTTCCTAAACAAAACAATGTAACTGTAGTTTGGTTTGCTAGTGGTTTTCCTATGCAAAACATTAATGATACCACCATAAGAGTTTATTGGAATGCAAACGGAGCATATCAGGTAAGGGCACAAGTAGTAGATAATTTAGGTTGCGATACCAGCAGTAATGTTTTGGTTACGGTGCATCCAAAACCTTATCAAAATTTTAATGGTGGCAATATGTTTTGCAGTTATAAAACTATAAACTATAACACCATTAAACGAGCAGGATACACTTACGAGTGGACAGCTATAGGCGGAAAAATAATTGGGGCAAACAATGATACTGCAGTAACCGTAAAGTGGGGTGATAGTACATTTGCATCAATAACACTTAAAAGCATTAACCCTACAGGATGTGATAGCTCAACTACTTGGATAGTAACTTTACTTAAAGCACCAACAGGCCAAATATTAGGCGATTCGGTAATTTGTTCAAATGTAAATCCTAACCATTATAGCATACCGGCACAGCCTAATTACTCGTATTTTTGGACTGCGCAATTAGGTGGATTTTCAAGTACCAACATATCAGACCAAGTTGATGTTAATTGGCAAACACCTGGATTTAATAATTTACGCGTTAGGGTATATGATAACATAACGGGTTGTGATAGTAATTTTAACAAAGTAGTTTATGTTGATTCGATTGTAAAACCTGTTATTGACATGCAACCTAAAAATGGATGTGTTCCGTTTACCACACAAATGTTAGCAAGCAATTTAACTAACCTTGGATACACTTATGTTTGGTTAAGCGGTGATGGGAAAAAATACACCAGCGCAAATCCAACACATACCTACCTTAATGCAGGAGTATACCCAGTACAACTAAAAGTAACCAATGCTAATGGATGCACAGACTCTTCGCAAACAACGGTTATTGCTAACATACAACCCAAAGCTAGCTTAACATACAGTAGTCCAACTGTAAAAATTTATGTTGAAGATACTGTTACTTTTTATAACCACTCTACCAATGCAAATGCATACTTATGGAAGTTAAATAACCACACTCAAGACAGTACTTTTAGTTGGATGCATTTGTTTGAGTTACCAGGTAATTATAAAATTATGTTGGTTGCAGTTGATACACTTACCGGCTGCATTGACTCAAACTATTTAAGGCTTGATGTAAGAGTGCATGAGAATGTTTATGTGCCTAATATTTTCACACCAAACAACGATGGTAAAAACGATTTCTTTAGTGTTGGATTTGAAAACTTAGCCTCATTTGAAGTAATAATTGCCAATAGATGGGGGCAAATCATTTACACCTCAACAGATCCAAACTTTAGTTGGGATGGAACCTTTGGTGGCAAACCTTGCCAAGATGATGCATATGTATATTTAATTACAGCAACAGGCGTTCAGGGTAAAACATTTAGTTTAACAGGAAACGTAACCTTGTTAAGATAAAAAAGGCTGCACCAAAATAATGCAGCCTTACGTGGGGTTATTTTTTTATTAATTAAAAGCTTACACCAACTCGGTATCCCCAAAAATTAATTTCGCTTCCAGTTGCTTTATACAAGCCTGCATGTATAAATTTCCAACGTGCATTTACACCAATTCTATTGTGGTTTACATTGTTCATTACCGATGTATTTCTGCTAAGTCCTAGGCTATAAATAAACTCTGGCCCAACAATTACATCTTTAACTTTAAAAATAACACGTGCACCTAAAGGTATATTTAAATTATACAAAGCTTCTCCCGCTGCATTATCAGAAAAGTATTTAAACTCCCAACCCCAAAGTAAATTAACAGGTAATCCTATCATAGGTTTAAGCTGTATGTTTCGCAAATTAGTATAGCCAATTCCCATTTTTATACTATCAGGGTTACTAAAATAATACTCCAATTGATGCTCAACTAAACTTGTTTTATCACGCACAAAACTTATAGCTGCACCTGTACTCATTCCACTTGCATTGTAACTACTGTTTAATAAACTAATATTAAACTTCTTCAAAATATTGTCTTCTATTTCTAACTCGTTAAAATTAAAAAACTTGTTATTGTTATTAGTAGGCTTGTAGTTGTTGTTATTGGTATACGTTGTGGGTTTATAAACAGTGTTACACTCGCTACCACTTGGCAAACCACCTTTACGAGCAGCAGCTTGTAATAGTGGCAACATCTCGCCTTTTTTGATAGCAGCAGCAGCAATAGGATCTTCTTTCTTTTTCTTATCGGCATCGGTAACCACATCACTACCTTCTTTATCTTGAGTAAGTCGTAAAATTTTAGCTTCTACACGTCTGTTTAGCTGACGGCCCTCGTCAGTACTATTCATTGCCACCGGAAATTTCTCACCGTATCCCACTGCTAAAATTCTGTTTGGATTGATACCTTTATCAGTAAGGTAAGTTCTAACACTATTAACACGCTCTTGCGACAGCAAAAGATTTGCTTCATCTTTACCAATACTATCAGTATGGCCGCCAAGTTCAATCACAATATCACTGTTCGATAAAATTTCGAAAAGCTTATCCAATTCCTTTTTCGAATCTTCGCGCAATGATGCTTTACCTAAATCAAAAAAGATATTTTTAAGTTCAAACGTTACACCAATTTTTGCACGCTTTACCTGAAAATCTTTTTGCAACTGAAGGTCTTCTTGGGTTTCGGTCATCCAATTATATTTGGCATTGTATACCAACATTTCCATTTCTTCAACAGCAGCTTTATAAGCTCTTGTTTGCTTTTCGTAAGCATCAAAAGTTTCTCTTATGGCCTCACTGTTGGCTTGATTAAGTACTCCCAGTTGATAGTTTAAGCTATCCAATTTTATTTTCAGCGCATCTAATCTGCTGCGCTGTTCGGTAATTTTTTGTTGAAACGTAAATCGCTTTCTGTACTTATCAGGATTAGTTAAATCAATCACTTCACTGTAATACAAAAACCCTTTCATATCTATAACTGCCAAGTATTTTTTATTGAGCGGTAATGCAGCAGAGTAGTAACCAGTGCTATCATTACTGGTAGCTTTGGTAACTACTGTATTGGTGGCCATATCAATAAACTTAATATTTACTTGTGCTACGCTATCCTTTTCGTTGTATACATGTCCGTAAAGTTTAAAAAGCTGTTCGGGGCGCATACTAAATGGCATCAAAAACTTATAAATATCTGCTTTACCGTAACCATCTGGTGCATCAGTACGCACAACATAGGCCAGTTTACCCGATGCAGGAATAGATAAATCTTTATCACTATCTAAAGTATTGATGTATTTACCTAAGTTAATTGGTGCACTCCAATTGGTCCAACTATCATCTAACCTACGACTCATAAAAATATCATCTTCACCAAAACCAGGATGACCATTTGATGAAAAATACAAAGTCTTTCCATCAGCCGCTAAAAAAGGAAATTTCTCATCTTGATTGGTATTAACGGTATTACCCAATGATTTCGGTTTCGTCCATCCATCTTCGGTTAAAAAAGTAACCATCATCTCGCTTTCTCGGCCATCACTAAAATCAGTGCAGTAAATAATTGTCTTACCATCGGGGCCAACACAAGCCAACGACTCCCATAATTTTGCATTAATAGTACCACCAATATTACATGGTGTGCTCCAACCTGTTTCGGTTTTTACACTATAAAATAAATCACCACCACCAAAACTACCTGGATAATTACCGAACAAAATAGCCACTTTTTCATCGGGTGATATGGAAAGCAATCCTTCGTTTGAACGTGTATTGAAACTGTACAATTGCTCTGGTGATTTCCACTGTCCATCATCGCCCATGCGGCTCAGCCAAACATCTTCTTGTCCGCTTCCTCCGGCTCTGTTATCAGAAATAAAATAAAGTGTTCGTCCATCTTGCAAAATGCGCGGTAAAAAATCAGCATCGTTACTGTTAATAGTAGAGCCCAAATTTTCTACTTTCACCAACTCATCATTGCGTTGCAATAATCCAATCAGCATATCAACGTATGCTTTATCAGCAGTTGCATATTTTTCTTTGTATAACTTTAAGGCTACAACAGCCTCATCAAATTTTTGCAAAGCAAAATAGCATTTAGCTAAATTTAAATATAATGCAGGATTAGAAACAACTTCACGCTCATAAGCAAATTGTGCTCTTGCATAATCCTTATTCTTAAAAAACACTTCGGCATTTTGAGCCCACATTTGGGTGGTAAAAAACAGCACCACAAGTGCAACAATAATTTTTCTCATAATCGGGGGATATTACTCAACAAAGTAAAAATTAGCTTAACTGCTAAACCATACGTTGTTTTACGTATTTATAAAAAAGGCCCGCATGAAACATGCGGGCCAATAAAAGGGTAACTTGGGGTTACTTTGTTTTGAAGCGCATTACACGGGCGCCATCAAATGTGATTATGTATTCGCCATCAGGCGTAAAAAAGGGATATGGTGCATTTTTCATCTTGCCTAAAATCTTTCCATTAGCCATATCAACCCTTACAAATTCTTCTAAATTAAATTGGTCTTTTCCTGTCCAAACATAAAATGCATTCTCCATATCATCCCACATTAAACATGCACCAGTGTTTGTTGCAAAATTAACTTTGCCATCAGTAGGGTTAATGCTTGCAACACCATCTTCGCATAACAAGCGCAATGATCCATCTTTGTAAAACTCTATATAAGTTGGCTTACCTATTTTAAGTGATTTAATAGGAACACTAAATTTCACTTTTCCGTTCACATCAAATGCGTATACATTTTTATCGCTAGCAATAAATGCAGTTTCATCTAACACAAGTAAATTGGTAATTGCACCGCTAAATTTATCACCCAATTCTTTCATTTTATTGGTTTCCCAAAGTATTTTACCTGTGCTAATATCGTAGGCTCTTAACCCAGCATTACCAGCAAACTTGTACTCCGTTTTACAAACATCTGCA
Organism: uncultured Chitinophaga sp.; assembly: GCA_964545895.1. GTDB lineage: Bacteria > Bacteroidota > Bacteroidia > UKL13-3 > UKL13-3 > UBA6183. The sequence goes on from CAZJHS010000008.1 coordinate 5,577, forward strand.
CGACCTTCTGTACCAGGAATATATGATTGTGTCTCTAAACGGCCACCAAATTGTGCCATAAGTACACCACCTACAACTTCTAAGTTTGGAACCACATCGTCATTCTCAAACTCTTCACTTTGCCAAATCATTACACCTGTGTTTAAATCAAACTTTTTAATGCGGTGTTGCTTTTTTGATAAATCAGCTACATACACACCAGTTTCATCGGCAAATGGATAGCCAGCTCTGCCTAGTGTTTGCACACTTTTAAAAACACCAAAGTCAAAATCAGTATTATCTAAATCTGTTTGCCATAATAATTTACCCGTTTTAATATCAATTACACTTAGGCCTTCGTAAATCACAAATATTTTATCTTGTGCATACGCTAATCTTAAAAAATCGCCTCCGTAATCTTTGGCTGCACGTGGTATCGCATTATAACATAACGTGGTAGTATACTTAGCATCAATAACTGTACTCCAAGTATTATCGCCACTAGCTTTAATGGTAAGCTTTCCTTTTGATCCCTTATTTACCGATCCTGCAAAGCGTTTCTTTTCGTACTCAATCCAAACATCGGTAGCATGAGACTTAACTACTAAAGTGCCCTTTTTAACCCAACGCCAATTTTCGTTATAGGCATCTTTTAAGGCTTGATATTGCGCAGCAGTAATTTCTTCGCCCGTAGCACCTTTGTAATAATGTGTAATTAGCTCGTCTTTTTTATCTCCTTTTACATCAACCCAAGCAACATTTACCTTTTGGTCTAAACTCCAATCTTTGGCCTTTTTCTGCCCAAGTTTTTGTTTGATGTTTAGTTGCCAAAGTAATTTACCCGTAGCAGCATCCATCATGGCTATTTCGGAATTTGTACCTGCAAGCACGAGTGTTCTATCTTCGGTAATAAACCTACTTTCAACACTAATAGGAAACTGGAATTTATATTCCATTTTAAAAGGCTCTTGTGCATTTACGCTGTTAAAAATACAGAAGAGCATTAATGATAATACAGATAGGGAGAATCTATTTTTCATGATTATGAGGATTATAATTATACCTCAAATTTGGTTAATTGATGCTAAGCCTCTATCGCATGTAATGCGTATTTATTTACTACTTAAAAACTTTATTTATAGCTTCAACCTTAGAGTTTACATGCAACTTTACGTATATGTTTCTGATGTGTGTGCGCACGGTATCTTGACTAATAAAAAGGCTTTCGGCAATTTCTTTGTAACGATATCCTTTTGATAAAAGCAACAGCAATTCCAGCTCGCGCTTGGTAAGTTCTTCGGCATTTGAGTTGGTTTTAGGCATACTAAAAGATGCCACCACTTTACGTGCTATCTGAGCGTTCATGGGCGAACCGCCATTGGTTAAATCCTTTATGGCATCAACCAATTGTGCTGGTGGTGTTTTTTTTAACATATAACCTGTAGCACCTGCTGCTAACGAGTTAAATATTTTCTCATCATCTTCAAAAACAGTAAGCATTAAATATTGTGTATTTACGCAACCTGTGCGAAGTGCTTTTATGCAATCAATACCATTTATACCAGGCAAATCAATATCCATCAATACTACATCAGGACAATTAATGGGCAGTACTTTTATAGCCTCTTCGGCCGAAGCAAAAGTTTGTCTGCATTCCAAATCATCAGTACCGTTCACAATCATCATCAAACCTGTTCTGATGTCGTGATTATCCTCAACTATTGCAACTTGTATTTTAGACATAATATATTGGTAAAGTAAACACTTGTAATTCTTAATTTAAATCACATAAAATGCGTATTTGTAATATCCCATTTTAGTGTAGTTTTTGTTCCTTTCCCTATTTCTGACTTAATGCTATAACTAGCGTTAACAGCTAACAAACGCTTTTGCATATTTATTAATCCGTTACCAAATTTACGCGTTGCTTCCATATCAAAGCCTTGTCCATTATCAATAATAGTAAACTTTGCAGTGTTTTTATTAAGCTCAAATTTTAGTTTTATTTCGGTGGCGTTAGCATGTTTTAAACAATTGTTTAGCGTTTCCTTTATTACTAAAAAAACATTGCGCCTTACCTGCTGCCCCATGGGCAAATTATCTTTACACTCCATAAAACTAATTTTACATTTTAGAGGCGTATCATCACAAAAATCCAAGGCATATTCTCTTACGTACGATAAGAAATTTTCAATCGTATCATTTCCTGTATTCATGGTCCAAACAATTTGTCCCAAATTATCTACCAACTCATTGGCTGTAGTATAAATTTTATCTACGTGTCGGTTTAGGTCATCATCACCCGAAATTTTATTTTTAAGCAGTTGCGACATGATCGATATTTTAGAAATACCACTACCCAAATCATCATGCATATCTTTTGCTATTCTTATACGCTCATCATGTAGTACCTTTATTTTTTGTAATTGTATTTTGAGTTTACGTGTGGTAAAGTATTGAATAATTAAAAAGGCGGCTATAAAAATTAAGGTGATGAAAAAAACCAAAAACCAAAATTGCTTATACCAAGGAGCTAAAATGGTTATTGTGAGCATTTCTTGAGGAGGGCTCCACACACCACTATTATTACTGGCCTTAAGCCATAAAATATAGGTACCAGGCGCTAACGAGCTGTACCTAGCAAAATGACGAGAACCAGAGTTTACCCAGTTTTGATCTATTCCTTCTAGTTTATATTGAAACTTATTTTTTAATGGATTGGTATACTCTAACGCAGCAAACTCAAACGATAGCGTGCTGTTATAATGTGGTAATTTTAAACCTGCAATTGAGCTCGCATTTCCTTGCGCTGTATACTCTTCATCATTAACCCAAAGTTTGGTAATGGCTAATGTTGGGGTAATTAAATTTTGAGCAATAGCTTGCGGATAAAAACTATTAAATCCATTTATCCCTCCAAAAAACAACTCGCCCTTATCACTTCTAAAATAGCAGCCTGTGTTAAATTCGTTTGATTGTAATCCATCGCCCGATGTATAACTCTCTGTTTTACCTGTAGCAGTATTATAACACATTAACCCACTATTGCTACTAAGCCAAAGTTGATTTTTTATACCCGGCAATACTGCATAAAGATAATTATCCTTTAAGCCATTTTCTGTTGATATTGTTTGATGCTTTAACGTATTTAAATCATACTTAACTAAACCTTTTTCGCTGGCCATCCAAAGCGTATTGGTAAGTGTATCTTCGTAAAACGATCGTACACTATTTCCGCGCATTAGCGTATCTAATAATTTAATGTTGCCTTTTGCATCTTCTTTTAATCTGTAAAGGTGCCCGTACTCCAAACTGCCAGCCCAAATTGTTTTATCTTTTGTTTGACAAATAGAAACCAAATAAGGATTTAGCAATGCCGAAAATTTTTGAATTGGTGTGGCATTTGTACCCTTTAAGTTAAAATAAAAAAGCCCATCGCGGCAGGCTGCATATACTCTATTATTAGCCGTTTTAACCATGGCATGAACAAAGTTGTGTCCATCCAACAAATGAAGCGGTTGTGCAAAAGGAATTAAACTTGATTGATGAGTAAGTGTATTAAATTTAATAACACCTGCACCAGTTCCGATAAGTAGTACATTATTGCTAATAGGTAAAATACACGCCACAACATTAGAGCCTGGCCATTTATGTTTAATTACTTCAACTTTGTTGGTATTCCTATTTAAAATATGCAAACCACCCTCGTGGGTGCCAAACCATACTGTATTGTTTTTTTCGTAAAAGCACTTAATAAAATTGGTTTGAAAACTGGAAAACTCGGGTTGATAATTTTTTTGATACAGCTTAAAGTTTGCATGACCCACATTAACGCGCGATAAGCCGAAACCATCACACCCTAACCAAAGATTCATCGATCTATCAATTAATAAACTTGTAATGGTATTGGTTGCTGGTGCGTTAATGTAGTTTTCTTGATGAGCCAAATGTTTAACTAAGCCATTATCAATTACCCAAAGTCCGGTACTCATACTTGTTACAAATATTCTACCATCTTTATTGCGTATAATATTGCTGTACGACTCGTTTGAATTATAAGGTAACAAAATTTTATACGTGCCTTGCTTAATATTATACTCAACTATTATAAAATAGGCAGCCACCAAAAGTGTATTGGCATCAACCAAATAAGTTTCGTTAAAAAGTGTAATGCCATGTTTGGCAAACAACTGTTGTAAATGAAATGACGTTTGCTTGGTGTGCGTATTAAAACAACCCATTGCCAAAGTAGTAGAGTACCAAATACGGCCCAAGCTATCCATAGTGGCATGAAAAAACACTGGTTTTAAGTCGGGTGTTTTTACCTTATAACTAATTAGCTTATGGGTAATTAAATTGTATTGATAAAAATATTGATTGCAATCTGTTATCCAAAGTATGTTGTCTTTTAAGCCAAGTACTTCCATCATTGCATTAAACTTTAGGGTATCGTTTAATGGATAAAAGCGCTCTACCTTATCGGTATATCTATTATAAAAAATTATGCCTGTTCGGCCACTAAAGTATATATTTCCAACACTATCTTCGAAAGCATTTTTACCATAAAAATTTGTTGAACCTTTAAGTGGTTCTAAAACTTTTTGCTTGTAAATTTTTATAGCATTTCCATCATATCTGTTTAGTCCATCGCTGGTACCAAACCACATAAATCCCTTCTTATCTTGAAAGATATTGTACACCGAACTTTGGGTTAATCCATCGTTAACACCTATATGACTAAACTGACATTGTTGGCCTAATGCCCTAGTGGAGGTAATAAAAAAAATGGCAAATACTATGACAGCTTGCAATTTCATTATTGATTGGGGGTATGGTATATCAATAATACAACTTTTTAAACTAAAAGTACTTTTAGCACAAAAAAAATCCTACACCATACGGTGTAGGATTTAAAGCGTTAGGCCATTTACCTTAATATTAACTATAGCACATAACTAACTTTCTGCTAACGAAGATTTGTAGGCATGATAAAAAAATGTAGGCAAGTAAACGCCTATTAAAATTACAAACCCAATAAGCAACATCATGTTTGCACCAGGGTAGTGCAAACCCTTAAACATGCTACCAACCGAGATAAACAGCGCTGTTAAATTCCCGGCATACATGCGGATTGAATCCATTTTACTGGTAGTTACACTCTTTTGTTTAAAACGATTAACCATAATGGTTACGCATGCAATAAATAAAAACGCGTAGCCTAAAAAGCTTACGGCCATTGCACCTGGCCAGTTTACAATACGAAAAAGAAATCCGGTGGCAATAAACATGGCTGCCATAAAACCAGAGAAATACATCAGTTTTTTCATTTGAATGTGTTTATTAAAATTTAACATTAAAAAAAGTTCGTTTTCAATTTCCACCAATCCATTTGGGCTAATACAATTCCACGCCCTTTTGTACGCCTCATCAAAAGAGGCTCCTTGGCTCATTTCTTCCTCAACTACGCAACAATAATGGTCTAGCATATCTTCAATAAGTTGCGGGTTTGATAAACCAGATAGTTTAATGCGCTGCTCAATAAGCTGCACATGTGTTTTATTAAATACCTCCATAACTTAAACTTTGTTTAGGGTTTATAATTAGATGTATAGTTTGTAAAAAACTAAGTAACTCGCGCGAAGCTTGTATAGAATCTTGTTTGCCTTTTTTGGTTAGTTTATAATACTTGCGTTGCCTACCACTTACTTCAAGCTGTTCGCTTTCTAATAGACCATCTGCCTCTAATTTATGCAGCGCTGGATAAAGCGAGCCTTCCTTAATTAAAATCTTACCATCACTAAGTTCTTTAATGCGTAGGGTTATTTCGTACCCATACATTTTTTTATGCTCGGTAAGTAGGTTTAATATAATAGGACCAAGTGTTCCTTTAAGTAATTCTTTTTGCGTAAACGACATATTTAGATTTGTAATGCATCACAAATCTATGTATTAATTTTAGAAAAGCAATTTTATTTTTTAAGCCCCAGTTACTAACCTACGCAATACATACTTATGCACTATTACCGGAGATTTAAATCTCTTTTAGGTTTCTTGATATTTAATAGTCTATCTTCCTTAAATGAGTAAAGATCCACAAAAAAAAGAAGGCAAAAAGGCTAAACAAGATAAGCCTAAAGTAAAATCTGCCTACAAGCAAAGTGACAACATTATTACTCCCATTAACCCGTTTGCTAAAAAGAAATAGCCAACGTTACATAATCCATCAAAAAACAAAAACGGCCTAAGCAAAATTGCTTAGGCCGTTTTTTATTGTTGAGTTATTGGTATTACATACCCAACTCAATCTCTCCTTTATCTTCGGCTTCTTTAAGTGCTAAAATTTGATCTAATGCTGCCGGAACAACATCACTACAAATGGTTAAGAAAGTGCCTTTACGCGCATTTTTAATGGCAAAATCAATGGCATCGGTTTCGCGCTTAAACGAGGTTACTTTTTTATTAGGATCAACCTCTCTAATACCGCGAGTAATTAATGCTATAATCTCATCTTCGGTACGGCCACGTAAGTTTTTATCTTGGCGTATTACAATTTCGCTAAACATTTTAGCGGCTTGCCTGCCCAATGCAATGGTATCTTCATCTCTTCTATCACCCACACCTGCAATTACCCCAACATGGTTTGCATCTATCTTGCTTAACATTTCGCCAATGGCTTCAAAACCTGCGGTGTTATGCGCATAATCAACCATTAACTCAAAGTTTTTAAACCTAAAAATATTCATACGCCCAGGTGTTTGCACAGGGCCTGGTATAAATGTTTGTAAGGCCACACGCATATCTTCTATTTTAAAATCGCGTACAAAACCAGCTAGTAAAGTTGGTAATACATTTGCAATATTATACGTAGCTCGGCCACCAAAAGTTAACGGAATATTTACTGCTTTTTCAATCCTAATTTTCCAAGTGCCTTTGCAAATGGTTACATAGCCGTTTTCGTACACCGCAGCCAATCCACCTTTTGTAATATGCTCCTTAATTATAGGATTGTTTTCGTCCATACTAAAGTAGGCTATTTTACATACGCACTCTTTAGCCATGCTTACTGTGTATTTATTATCGGCATTTAAAATGGCGTATCCGTTTGGCAATACACTTGCCGGAACTACTGCTTTAACACGCGTAAGTTGCTCTACGGTATCAATATCTTGTAATCCTAAATGGTCTTCGGCAATGTTGGTTACAATTGCAATATCGCAATTATGAAAACCTAAACCCGAGCGTAAAATTCCGCCACGTGCACTTTCTAAAACTGCAAAATCAACTGTTGGATCTTTTAATACAAACTCTGCACTAACCGGACCTGTACAATCGCCACGCATCATTAATTGGTTTTGAATATACACACCATCGGTAGTGGTGTAACCCACTTTATAACCCATGGTTTTTACCATATGGGCCATTAAACGTGTGGTAGTAGTTTTTCCGTTGGTACCTGTAACTGCAATAATTGGAATACGAGCACTACTTCCTGGAGGATAAAGCATATCAATTACAGGTTCGGCCACGTTGCGCGGTATACCTTCAGCTGGGTCAATATGCATGCGGAATCCTGGAGCTGCGTTTACTTCTAAAATTGCACCTCCGGTTTGGCTTACTGGTTCGGTTAAATTTTCGGCCATAATATCAATACCACAAATATCTAAACCAATAATACGGGCAATGCGCTCGCACATAAAAATATTATCAGGATGCACCATATCTGTTACATCTGTTGCTGTACCTCCCGTGCTTAAATTAGCTGTTGGCTTTAAGTGCAGTTCTTGTCCGCTTGGGATAACACTCTCTAAAGTTAGGTTTGCCTTAGTCAACATATCTAGCGTAAAATCATCAACTTTTATTTGAGTTAATGTGCGCTCATGGCCATATCCCCTGCGTGGATCTTCATTGGTTTTATCAATTAACTGTTGTATGGTGCTCTTTCCATCGCTAACTACCGAGGCTGGTTTGCGAATAGCAGCTGCTACAAACTTGTAGTTTATAACCAACACACGATGATCTTGACCCGTAATAAATCTCTCAACAATTACACCGCGCGAGTATTTTTTGGCGGCCTCTAATCCCTTCACCGCATCTTCCCAGTTGGTAATATTGGTGGTAGCTCCCTTGCCATGATTGCCATCAACGGGTTTAGTTACAATAGGATAGCTGATGCGTTCTAACGCTTCTTTAAGTCCTTCTTCACTGTATACAATTCGTCCGCTTGGTACCGGAATCTGGGCAGCTTCAAGTAAGTTTTTAGTTTCTTCTTTATCGCAAGCAATATCAACCGCAATACTGCCTGTTGTACTTGCAATGGTGGCTCTAATACGCTTTTGATTTACACCATAGCCTAATTGTACCAACGAGTGTCTGTTTAACCTAATATATGGTATACCACGTGCAATGGCTTCATCAACAATACATCCTGTACTTGGTCCAAGACGTTCTTCTTCGCGTATTTCGCGTAAGTTTTGTATATCAGCAGCTAAATCATAATCATACCCAGCAATTAAAGCCTCGGCAATACGTACAGAAGCTTTGGCTGTGTAAACGCCTGCCTTTTCTTCCATATAACTAAACACCACGTTATAAACGCCATGTTTGCCAGTACTGCGTGTGCGGCCAAAACCACAAGCCATACCTGCCAAGGTTTGTAACTCAAGCGCAATATGCTCAATTACGTGTCCCATCCAAGTACCTTCGGCCACGCGCTGAAAAAAACCGCCTGGTGTGCCAATAGAGCAGCGATGCGAGTGCATGGTAGGAAACATTTTTTGTAAACGCTCTCCAAATCCATCTACTTTATTGGTAGGAAGCTCTTCCATCTCCTCCAAATCAAGGCGCATTTGAATAAGTTTGTGCCTGCGTATACTCCAATAATTTGGACCGCGCATTACTTTTATATCGAGAATTTTCATAACAAAATCGGTTTGCGTTGGGTAGTGTATTTAGTTATTGCAGTTTACTGATTTTATTTCGAATAATTATTATTCCTTTTTTTAGCTGCTATTATTAGGCAACTAAAAACTGTAAAAATAGTTGTGTGACAAAATGGGGCGTTTATATTTGCCAATTCATTTTAAATTAACATTGTTTTGGAATTACCTAAAGGAAAGCTGATTTCGGTGGGGGGGGCAGAAGACAAAGGAACTGATTTAGAACAGGGGTTTATTCAGCGTAACCGCTTAAATTTCTTTGAACTTGGCATATTAAAACGTTTTGTAGATGAGGTTGGTGGCGTTGAAAAACGCATCGAAGTTATCACTACAGCATCATCAATACCTGTTGAGGTTGGCGAAAACTACCTAAGTGCTTTTGGAAAAATTGGATGCACTAATGTTGGTATTATTGATATTAGAAAACGTGAAGATGTTTTTGAAGAGACTTTTATTGAACGTGTAAAAGCTTGTGATGGAATTATGTTTAGCGGTGGCGATCAATTGCGCTTAACCAGCATATTTGGTGGCACAGAAATATACAACATTCTACATGATAGATACATGAATGAAAGTAGTTTTGTAATTGCTGGAACAAGTGCTGGTGCTATGGCTATGAGCAATACCATGATTTATCAAGGCAAAAGTGAATTAGCCCACTTAAAAGGTGAAGTTAAAATTACCACTGGATTGGCCTTTATGGGTAACGTAATTATTGATTCGCACTTTGATAAACGCGGACGTTTTAACCGTTTAGCACAGGCTGTTGCAAGCAACCCACAATGCACAGGTATAGGCTTGGGTGAAGATACTGGCGTAATTGTTACAGCTGGAAATAACTTAGAAGTAGTAGGAAGTGGTGCTGTTGTTATTGTTGATGGCCGAGATATTCGTCATACGAACATTACAGAGGTTGGCATGGGAGAACCTATAGCATTAGATAACCTGCGTGTAAGCATTATGGTTAGAGGTAACCAATATTTATTAAAAGAAAGAAAGTTTATTGCCAGCGAAACCGTAACGGCATAAATTATTAATTAATGATAAGATAAGAAAGAGGCAGCCTTTAACAGACTGCCTCTTTTTTTATGGTGCGATAAGCGTTGCTCATCGCAATTAGATTTCGCCCATTCAGGGCTTGTTAACTAAAACTATCGTTAGTCTTCGTATATTTTTATTACTGCATCTGCATCGCCTTTTTTATAGCCACGGTACATACCTTCGCTGTTAAATGGTAACTCAATATTACCTGCTACATCAATGGCAATTAAACCTCCTTCGCCACCAAATTTTACCAATTTATCTTTTACCACATAATCGCAAGCTTGCTTTAACGAGTATCCTTTATATTCCATCAAGCAGCTTATATCATAGGCAACAACAGCACGTATAAAATACTCGCCATGTCCAGTACAGCTTATAGCACAAGTGGCATTGTTTGCATAAGTTCCTGCACCAATCATTGGGCTATCGCCAACACGGCCAAATCTTTTGTTGGTCATGCCACCAGTAGATGTTGCGGCAGCAATATTTCCATGTACATCAAGTGCTACTGCACCAACAGTTCCAAACTTTTTACCTTCGCCACTATTTACGGTATGGTCTAATTGATAACCATCACTATCTTTTACTTCTTGCCATTGCATGTATCTACCTTCTTCATAAAAATAATCATCAGGCTGAAAAGGTAATTGCATTAATTTCGCAAACGTTTCGGCTTCACTTCCACATAAAAAAACGTGTCCGCTTTTCTCTTTAATTACACGGGCTAACGCCACCGGATTTTGCACATTACTAATACCACTCACAGCGCCAGCTTCCAATGTTTTACCATCCATAATACTAGCATCCATTTCATGGGTACCTTTATTGGTAAAAACAGCACCTTTTCCGGCATTAAACAAGGGATAATTTTCAAGTGCCACTACAGCGGCTTCAACAGCATCTAAGCTAGTTCCACCTTCTTTTAAAATATTATGACCAGCTAAAATAGCTTGTTCAATACCTTTAATGTATAAAGCCTCTTTTTCGGGGGTAAGTAAACTGCGTAAAATAGTTCCTGCACCACCATGTACCGCAATGGCAAAATTGTTATTCATGCCACGAAAATAACTTAATTATTAAGTCTTTTACACCTCAAACAATAAGTGTACTTTCGCTGTTAGTAAGAGAGTACAAAAGTATCCATGTCTAAATCGCAATCAAAACCCAAGGGACCTGTAGCTACAGCACCCGAAGATGAATATATTGAAGTATTAGGAGCGCGCGAGCACAACCTAAAAAATATTGATGTACGTATACCACGTAATAAGCTGGTTACCATTACTGGTTTAAGTGGTAGCGGAAAATCATCGTTAGCTTTTGATACCATTTTTGCCGAAGGGCAACGCAGGTACATGGAAAGTTTTAGTGCCTATGCCCGCCAATTTATTGGCAATATGGAGCGCCCTGATGTAGATAAAATTAACGGTCTTTCGCCTGTAATTTCTATTGAGCAAAAAACGGTAAATAAAAACCCTCGATCAACAGTTGGTACCATTACCGAAATTTATGACTTTATGCGCTTGCTATACGCACGTGCTGCAGATGCGTACAGTTTTGCTACAGGTGAAAAAATGGTAAAAATGACCGAAGAGCAAATCATTGATAGCATCATTGAACAATTTAAAAGTCAGAAAATAGCCATACTAGCACCATTAGTTAAGGGTCGTAAAGGGCATTACCGCGAGCTTTTTGAACAAATACGTAAGCAAGGTTTTACAAAGGTTAGATTGGATGGTGCAGTGGTTGATATATCGCCAAAAATGCAAGCCGATCGCTACAAAATTCATGATATTGAAGTTTTAATTGATAGAACCGATGCTAAAAAAGACAACAGATTTAGAATTGGCGAAAGTGTAAAAAGTGCATTAAAAATGGGCAAGGGCACTTTAGTGCTTTTGGCTGGAGAGGGTAAAGACGAAAAATCTTTTCACTTTAGTAAATATTTAATGGACCCCAAAAGCGGAATTAGTTATGATGAACCGCAACCTAATACATTCTCGTTTAACTCGCCATACGGTGCTTGTCCTAAATGCGATGGCTTAGGTGTGGTAAGTGTAATTGACGAATCAAATATTATTCCTGATAAAAAGTTAAGTATTAATAAAGGAGCAATTACGCCTTTGGGTGAACCAAGAGATAACTGGACTTTTATGCAATTGCGCGAGATTGCTAAAAAATATAAGTTCAGCTTTGCCGACCCAATTGAAAAACTATCTAAAGAAGCCGTAGAAGTTATTTTACATGGTAGTGATGAGCCAATCACCGTATCATACCAATACAACAGTGGTTACACCCAAAACTATAATTCTAATTGGGAGGGTTTAATTCCATTTATTACGCGCCACTACCACGAAAAAAGTAGCGACTCAGTAGTTAAATGGGCCGAAGAGTTTATGACCATTGATGCCTGCCCAACTTGTAATGGCGCAAGGCTAAAGCAAGAATCGTTGCACTATAAAATTGGCGATAAAAATATAAGTGATTTGGCTGCAATGGAAATTACGGTATTAGCCAAATGGTTTGATGAAATTGATAAACATTTAGATAAAAAACAAACCATTATTGCTGCCGAAATTTTAAAGGAAATTAGAAACAGAATTAAGTTTTTAATTGGTGTAGGCATTGATTATTTAATGCTTAACTCGCCTGCCAGAACACTTAGTGGCGGAGAAGCGCAACGTATTAGATTAGCCACTCAAATTGGTTCGCAATTGGTTGGGGTTTTATACATTTTAGATGAGCCAAGTATTGGTTTACATCAGCGTGATAACAGCAGGCTTATTAACTCTCTTAAAGATTTGCGTGATGTTGGGAATAGTGTAATTGTTGTTGAGCATGATAAAGATATGATGGCCGCTAGTGATTACATTTTAGATATTGGATACGGAGCGGGAGTACACGGTGGACATATTGCCGCAGAAGGTAGTTGGGAGGATATTTTAAAATCAAACTCAGTTACTGCGCAGTATTTAAACGGACAAAAAGAAATTGCTATTCCTAAAAAACGCAGGGCAGGTAATGGCAAAAAATTGGTTTTAAAAGGTGCTAATGGTAATAATTTAAAAAACGTTTCTGTTGAGTTTCCTTTAGGGCAATTTATAGCAGTAACGGGCGTAAGTGGCAGTGGAAAATCAACACTTATAAATGAAACACTTTATCCAATTTTACGTCAGCATTTTTATAACTCACACCAAAAACCATTAAACTACAAAAAACTTGATGGGCTAGAGCATATTGATAAAGTAATTGATATTGACCAAAGCCCAATTGGCAGAACCCCAAGAAGTAATCCTGCAACTTATGTTGAGGTTTTTGCTGATATAAGAAACCTGTTTGCCAATTTACCAGAGGCTAAAATTAGAGGTTATAAACCTGGCCGATTTTCGTTTAACGTAAAAGGTGGCCGCTGCGAAACTTGCCAAGGAGCTGGTATGCGCACCATTGAAATGAATTTTTTACCTGATGTATACGTTAAGTGCGAATCGTGCAATGGCAAACGATACAACCGCGAAACATTGGAAGTACGTTTCAAAGGAAAATCAATAAATGATGTGTTAGACATGAGCATTGAAGATGCCGTGAAATTTTTTGAAAATACACCACAGATTTTACGCAAAATTGAAGCACTTAATGATGTAGGTTTGGGATACATTACCCTTGGCCAACAAAGCACTACACTTAGTGGCGGAGAAGCACAACGTGTAAAATTAGCTACCGAACTAAGTAAGCGCGATACCGGAAACACCTTCTATATTTTAGATGAACCTACAACAGGATTGCATTTTGAAGATGTAAAAGTGTTGCTTGATGTGTTGCAAAAATTAGTTGATAAAGGAAACACTGTTTTAGTTATTGAACATAATTTAGACATGGTTAAAGTTGCCGACCACGTAATAGATATTGGACCCGAAGGCGGTAAAAATGGAGGCGAAGTATTATGCGTTGGTACCCCCGAAGAAATTTGTAAAGTAAAGCAAAGCCATACTGGGCAATACTTAAAAATTGAGCTAGGGATAAAATAGGGAGATAAAATTTGGAAAACCGAATTGCATGACTAACTTTGTCATGACATATAAGTTCATCCAATGAAATCGCTTTTAAAAACTGCCCGCGAAAAAAAAGGTCTAATGATTCGTCAAGTTGCACAAGAACTTGGGATTGATCAGGCCTTGGTCAGTAAATTTGAAAGTGGTGCGCGCAAACCTACTAAAGTACAGCTTAAAAAATTAGCACAACTTCTTCAACTTAACGAACAAGAATTAGTAGTTGCGTGGCTAAAAGAAAAGATACTTTACGAAATAGGCGATGAAGATTTTGCACTTGAAGCTTTAATGGCTGCCGAAGAAGAACTAAAGTACAAATCAATACCTGTTAAAATTACTGTACCCAAAGAACTAAAAGCCCTGATAAAAGAACTTGATTTAGCTAAAAAGAAATTAGATAAACAACGGAAGTTTGATAGTTATAGAATTGCACAAGCTTTAGAGCTAGAGTATACTTTTGAAAGCAATAGGATTGAAGGAAATACCTTAACGCTTAAAGAAACCGATTTAGTTATTAATGAAGGCCTAACCATTAGTGGCAAATCAATGCGAGAACACCTTGAGGCTATTAACCATAAAGACGCTATTGCATACGTAAAACACCTGATTGATAGTAAAACAGAATTTAACGAACGTGAGCTACTTACTATTCATAATTTGATTTTACGCGGGATTGACGTTGCCAATGCTGGCAAGTACAGAACTGTGCAAGTTATGATTAAAGGAAGCGCACATATGCCGCCTGCACCATTTTTAGTGGCCAAACAAATGGAAGATTATTTTATTTGGTATGAGCAGCACAAAACTAAAATGCACCCTGTTTTATTGGCTGCAGAAATGCACGAAAGGCTTGTTACCATACATCCTTTTATTGATGGAAACGGAAGAACATCAAGATTAGTAATGAACCTACTTTTAATAAAGCATGGTTATGTAATTGCTAATATTAAGGGTGATGCTGCAAGCAGAATGAACTATTACAACGCGCTTGAGTTGGTGCAAACACAAAAAAGCAAACACGATTTTTTGCTTCTTATTGCACAAACCGAACTAGATGCCATAAATAGATACCTAAGCATTATAAGTTAACCAGGAGCCATAAATATGGCTCCTGGTTAACTTAATTAAAATTTCCAACCTAAAGTTACAAAGTAATTTACTCCTGCTGCTGGCATAAATAAGGCAACAGCACCACGAGCTCCTGTTTCGCTTACAGAGTTAGTACCTGTAGCAACATTACCCGTAGTAACATACTTTTGATTAAGCATGTTATTTACCCTTACACTTAAAGTTGGAATTCCTGTTTTAATCCATCTACTCAGTTTAAAGGTAGCTTTCGCATCAACGTAGTTAAATGCTGGTGCAGCTATATTTTTATCACCCGTGTTATCTAAATACTGTAATCCCACATATCTATACATCATATCAATTTCAAACCATTTAGTAACGTTAGCTTTTACACCTTGATTAATAATAGTATTTGGCGATAAAGCAGACGATACATTTTTATAGGTAATAACCGTATCAGAAACACCATAAGTTGTACTTAAATGCTGATTGATTTCTTTTATCTGATTATTACTAAATGATGAGTAGTTGTATAAGGTAATATGCTTACCTAATTTATAAGATAACTCCAACTCTAAACCCATACGTTGACTAGATTTAACGTTGGTAGTAATAGTATATCCAAATGTATTTAACTGCCCAAGTCCAATAATTTGATTGTTGAACTGCATATTGTAAACATTAGCTTTTGCAGCCAATTTTTCGCCCGAGTATTCATAACCAATTTCTATGTCCAATACTTCTTCTGGTTTAATATCATTTTGGTTAGTATTTCTTGTTGCAAAATCATCTTGAAAGTAATCAAAACGAGTAGGCTCGCGGTGCGAAACACCCACCATACTATACATAATATTTTGGGTATTCATAATATATCTGCCACCTAAACGCCAGTTTAAAAACGTCCAGTTCATATCATCAACTTTATACCCCCAATTACGAATAGCCATTTGCTTTTCGCTATAACTAAAGTTTGCATGGCGAAGTTGCGCATCACCAAATAAATTCCATTTGGTTGAAACCATATATGTTGCTTTTGAAAATGCGCTTACCTCACTTTTTACACCTGTATTATTATAAACTTCATGGTTTTGTAAAACACCAGTAGGTATAATGCTACCCCAATTTATTTCCATAAAATGCGTGCTATTTAATTGATTAGCATGTAGGCCTGTTACTAAATCCAACGTGCTAGTTTTGTAGTTATAATTAGCAAACGCACCATAAAAATTTTGCTTTAATCGATAGGAGGTCATCATATCACCTGCTGCCTTAAGCGTATCAGAACCGACAATAGCATTTGGCATATTAAAATAATCGTAGCCATACCCCCATGAGCCCGGAAATAGGAATTGAAACTGCGGAGCCGACCCACTTACATAGTATGCAGAAGAACTAAAAGTATGCCTACTATTAATGGTTTTAACATACTGTAGCTGATAAAAATTTTGCATAAATGCATCGCGCTCTCCATTTACAAAAGGATTAGATTTCCTATCTGTATCTAAAGTACTTTTATCAATACCTGTATATGATAGTTGGTTTTGTGCCAAACCACCAAACATGTTTATTTTTAATATGGCCTTGTTCATTTTATAGCCAGCACTAAAGGCATAAGAGCGTATGGTACTGCCCGAGTTTTTACGATATCCATCTGTGCTTAATTGGCCGTATCTACCATAAAACATAAATCGATTATTTAGTAATCCACTTTGTAACTCAACGGTAGCACGTTGCGAGTTAAAAGACCCATAACCCACATTTACGTTTGCTTCGGCCTTATCAGAAAGGTTGCGCGTTAAAATATTAATAGAACCTCCAAATGCAGACGTACCATTGGTTGATGTACCAATACCACGTTGAATCTGAATACTCTCGGCACTGCTCGCTAAATCGGCAAAGTTGTTAAAATACACACCTTGATTTTCGGCATCATTAACCGGAATACCATTAATTGTGGTGTTAATGCGCGTTTGATCCATACCACGCAACCTAAAACTGCTGTAGCCAATACCCGTTCCATTATCGCTTTGCATATTAATGGAAGGTGTAAACCTAATAAGTGTTGGCACATCAGCACCATAATACCGCTCGGCAATAATTTTTGCGCCAATAGTAGTTTGTGTAATAGGCATAATTTGCTTGGCCTTTAAGCCAGAAACTACAACCTCCTGCAAGCTTGTTTTAGCAGATTGAATAGCGCTCGAATCTTCTTGAGCAAGTAAACTGTTTGCTGCCATTAGTGGCACTACAAAAAGTAATTTTTTAAACATGTTAAATTAATTAAGGTTAAACAAAAACAGCAACCGGGGCTGGTTGCTGAAATCAATTGTTTTACCTTCTTGGAATAGTTAATTGATAAATGGTGCACCATAAAACAGATTAACTAAGAGTGTGTCTACTCCCTTCGCGAGCATTACCTCGGCAGGTTCCAAGGGTATGATCTCAGGCCATAAATGCATGCATTTATAACCACCCCAAAGACAAGTGCAAATGTATACATCTAAATTTATTATTTGCAAATGATATTTTTTGCTGAACTAATTATTGATAGTTTTGACGCCAAATGAGCATAAACCAACTACTTGAAATTACCAGCGCAGGACTAAGTATAATTTATAGTTTACTACTTATGCGCGAAAAAACTTTAGGCTGGTGGTTTGGCATTGCAGCATCGGTTACAGGGGTTATTTTGTTTTATTATACCAAACTTTATGCGCAATCTATCATTAGTATTTATTACGCGGGTGTTGGTGTTTATGGTTTGTGGTATTGGAAAAATGCTGAGCAAAAAAATGAACATATTGCAAACTGGAAAATTTTAACTCATGTAAAATTTATTGCACTATTTGGGTTGATAAGCTTTTTGTGTGCTACGCTTTTTATTAAATACACAGATAGCGCAAGTCCATACTTAGATAGTTTTATTACCGCTTTTGGATTATTAGCATCTATTAAAGAAGCACGTAAAATACTAACCAGTTGGGTGTATTGGTTTATTTTAAACGCCTTAAGCGTGGTGTTATACTACCAACAAGAGCTATATTACTATGCTTGCTTAATGGTTGTGTATACTGTTATCTGTGTTTTTGGATACTTAAACTGGTACAAAATTTATAAGCAAAAAGGGAACTAAAATTAGCTCCCTTTTTGTTTCCCGTTTTAATTATTTATGATAATTTTAACCGTATTGTATTGACTACTTTTGCTTTCAACAGTTAAAAATAAAATACCATTTTGCTGAGTTATGCTCGAAATATCAAGAGGCAATTGGTTTTCACCATTAACAATATTAACGCCAAAAGTATATATTGTTTTTCCCAACACATCAGTAATTTTAATGTTTGCTTGTTCGGTAGCGTTAGATTTAAACGACACCGTAAACGACCCTGTACTTGGGTTTGGTTTTACACCAACTGCACTAGAAACTAGCTGTTTATTAATTAATGCAGTACTTGTTGGAACAAACGCAACACCACCAATTGAAAGATCTATTGTTTCTAGCCCACTAGTTGCCTGATATCCGCGAGAGAAAGCCAGTGTTCTAACATCATTTGGATTAAAAACACTAGATAGTGAGTCTGATTTGAAATCGCTAAATGGTATGTTATAAATTTTGCCTTCAGGTGTTAAATCAACAGTAATATAATATTGACTTTTCCAACGCTCAATGCTATCTCTTACCAAGGTTAAT
Source organism: uncultured Chitinophaga sp. (assembly GCA_964545895.1). Classification (GTDB taxonomy): domain Bacteria; phylum Bacteroidota; class Bacteroidia; order UKL13-3; family UKL13-3; genus UBA6183. The sequence continues at coordinate 24,338 of CAZJHS010000008.1, forward strand.
ACTGCCTTTCCAGTGCCACTTGCAAAAAATGTAACATGGCTGAATGAAGTTAAATTTGCTGGTGCATTACCTTGCACAAGTCCTTTAAACATCATAATGTAATCATCTGTGATGGCAGTAACTGATGCATGACGATAAACCGATAATGCACTTGGGCTGTAAATTCTGGTGGGTTCGTTGTTTGTATTATAATTAGTAATTGTTGTATAGTTTCTATCATAATCTAACCCCCAATTACCATCAGCCATGTAAATTACATCGGTAGTAAATGTATCAATTATAATATTTGCACTGTACTCGTACCCATCATTAACAATTAACTCAATAGCTTTATCTTCGGTACGTTCTATTGTGTGATTATAATTTCTTTGTGTAAGATTTGCTTGTTCATTTAAGCGCTCTTCCATGGCTAATTCAATAGCTTTAGGGCTACTTGTTAAGTTTCTAAAATGTAATACCAATTTTGAACCTTTTCGGTAACCTTTGGTAACGTATACCTTAGGTACGGTAACCTCGTTTAACTGATTTACACTGGCTCCAGAGTTTATTAAATCAATAATGTCAGCTACAAGTTTGTTGGTATTTTCTGGCAATGATGACCAAACCTGAAAATTATACAACGTATCTTCTTCAATCATATCAGCCAATAACCAATTTGTTTGCAATGAGTAATCAGCACGTCCATCGGTTTTACCAACAACAAATGAAGTTCCAAACTCCATTGACCCGTCTTGCTGTTGAAGCAAGTATCTAATAAATTGATATCCTTTTATTGTAACAGAATCAATGCTAATAAGTGTAGCTCCTTTTAATCTATCGCAAATATATTTTGTATGGCTGTATGCTTTGGTTTTTGTTTTTATACCTAACACTACCGCTTTAGGTACATTATTTCTTGTGTAATCAACAGAAATAACCTCAAGTGCACTTGTAATGTTTACCAAGTCTGTTGGTGAAGTTACCCTTGCTACATCACCTGTGGCTAAAGTTGAAGGAATCATATCCATTAATGATAAACTTGATGTGCGTTTACCAAGTTGGTGTGGTTGTGAAACAAAAACTGGAGAATTACTATAGTTTACTTTGCGTGGTATACTATGTTTAGATTTATTAAACTCTCTTAAACCAACCAAACCTCCAAGACTTTCACTTTCTAACCCTCCACCATTTCCTGATCCAACACTATCTGATGTAACCACAACCCATGCAAATGCAGTGTCTTTACATCCAATTGTATTAGTTACTATTTGGCAAACAAAATAAGGCCCAGTTGCTTGATAGGTACGAGAAGTATTCGGTGTTATACCATAAGTCGATCCATCACCATATCGCCACTCATAACTATATCCATTAACATAATTTGTTGTTGTGTATACAAAATTGTTACCCGTAATTTCTTGTATACTATCGTTAATGGTAAAACCAATAATTGGCTTACCAGAAACAACAACTTGCTGAACTGTACTATCTTTTCCGGCAAGGCCAGTTAAAACGTGCTTTACAGTATAATTACCAGGAGTTGTATATACTTTTGTTGGAGATGATGCATTAGAAAAAGTTCCATCACCAAAATCCCAGAAATAAGTAAACGGTGCGGTACCGATATTTGATGATGCAAATTGAAAACTATTGTTATAAATACACTGTGCACTGTTATTAACTGTGAACGCTGCAGAGGTAGATATTGCACAACTTTGTGGACTAGCTGCAAAAGGAGCATAATGAATTTCGCCACCACTGTGGGTAAGAGACTGAGCAATTACTTGTCCTTCAATATTAGCTTGATTAACCGTTTTTACAATATCTGCATTGGGTGCTAAAATACTTCCTTCAATGGTGCTATTACCTTTAATATTTAGCGTTTTTGTATTATAAAAATTGTATAAAATATACGGACAATTAGAGAAGCCTATACCAGCTTGATTCCATACTTCCCAATTAAACGTTCCCCCTGCATCAACGTTTATAATTAACACTTTGCTTGCACTTGGTTGGTGGTTAAAGGTAATTTGCTGAGCACGGTTTAAATCACTCCCGTTTAAATTTAATACGTTAACACCATTTTGAAGGTTTATTTTAATTTGGCTTGGCAAATTATTATTAGAAATTGGAATGCCATTACTTGTAGTTAATTGAACATTATTATTACATACCGATAAAACACAAGAGTTTGTTTTAAGTGTATTAAATGCTGTAGAAAACTTAATTGATGTTTTTGCAAATACTGGGTTAACCGTTGCACTAACTCCTAGCTGAATTGCATTAGCTTGTAACTGAATTCTTGAAGAACTATTGTAGTTGTTACCATTGGTTATGCGAATTGGAGAAGCAGCATTATTTAAATCTCTGTACCAAGCTACCGATCCTGATTGATCACCAATTTTAGCATAACAATTACTATTTACTTGAAGCAATCCTGCGTTATATACTACTTTGCCATCAACCACTAAGCCCACCGGAATACCGCCAATAACATAACTACCTGTGTAGTTTGTTGCTACTTGATAGTTTCCGTTAATGGTTAAATTACAACCAATAGCAACCGGGCCATCCGTTTCGTTAGTGGTTAGCCAAGCATTTTTTTCAACAAACACATTAAATCCTGCTGCAGGTGCAAGCGGATTTTGACTGTAAATATGATGAAAAAGGAAAAGGAAAAGGGATAGTAAAAGTGCTCTCATAAAATTAAAATATGGGTGAAATTACTCGAACATCATTAATTATCTGTATTTATTTATTTACACTGTGGTATAGTGGTATAAGTAAATAAAACCAACATTCAAACAGAGGGCAAATAATAGCGCAAAAAGCTATATTTCCAACATTAACCACCCTAAACTAACCAACAACTATTATGAAATTTTTCACCCCAATTATTAGTGCCATTATATTTTGGTCAACGCAGCTAAATGCCCAACAGCTAGAAATTAAATGCGGTACAAATACCATTACCATCGACTCTGCCACTAAAGTGCAACGAAGCTTTTTTGAATGTGATTCAATACGCTTTAGGGTAACTAATTTACAAGGAGAGTATACGTTGAAAATCGTACGTATTAGTAAACAAGATTATCCTCGGTATATAAAAGGAGGCGGAAATAGTAAAAACGGTTACTTGCTATCTAATGGTTTTATTACTCAGAATTACGATAAGGTGAGAACATTAGTTATTAATGTAAGTCAAAACGAAAAATATGTTAAATCTTATAAACTACTTTTAAACTATAGCGTTGATAGCTATAAATAAAGACCTCTATTTAATTTTAACACTACAACTTACCAGCTTATGATCGCTAAAATCAAAAGCCTTAGCATAGTAATTGTAAAAAGTAAACGAAGGATCGCCTAAAATAAAGTCGATTCTAAAACTAGGCATAGCCCCAACGTAAGTGCGGCCAAGTCCGCTGCCTGCTTCCATAAAAGCATCTTTCATTTTACCCTTTATTGTACGATAAGAGTATGATAATGGTGAATCATTAAAATCGCCACAAACAATTACTTTGTATGGCGATTGCGCTATAAATTCAGCAATACTATCGGTTTGTTTTGCACGCATTACAAAAGCATATTTCATTTTAGACACTATACTTTTATAAGCATCTACTTTTTCAGCATCACCTTCTAAATCTATATTTTTTACCGCATCATATTCTCTACGTTCAAACCTTATAGATTGTAAATGTGTATTAATAATGCGCACGGTATCGTTGTATGCCACCACATCCGCAAAAATGGTATAATTACCACTGCTTAAATCGTGCTCAACAACACCTTTATTAATAACAGGATACTTGGATAAAAAACCAATATTATCGCACAACCAACGGCCTTTTTGCAGCTTAATATTTACCCTGTTATATGCAGAATATTTATGTTTAAAAACCTCAAATGCGGCATTTGAATCAGCCACAGAAATATTAGTTAGCTCTTGTATGCACAATACATCTGGAGAAAGCTTGTCTAACTTTTCAGCAAATAAATCTACTTCATCACCTGCTCCTTTTCCATCAAACAAACCAAAATAGCGTGCATTAAATGTAACTAAGTTTATGGTGTTATCTTGGCGCTGTTCAAATTTTTTGGCATTTAACTGTACAAACTCCGTTATATGACTCCAGCCCATTACAATAGTTGCTAATGAAAACAAAAATTTCATGTTGAAAAAAATCAACCAATACACAATAAACACCACGTTAACCAATACTACAGCAGGAAATGCTAAACCTAAAAAAGCAACAGGCCACAATAAATCGGGGCTTATGTAAGGCGCTGCATAAGTAGCCAACAGGGCTAATATGGCAATGCTATTAAGTATAAAAACAATTCTATTAATAATAAACATGGTTACTTGTTATTTACTTGCTTTGTATAAAATCTCTCGCTCGGTTTTAGTTAAACTATCATACCCACTTTTACTAATTTTATCCAAAATTTTATCAATTTCTTGCTCGCTTGGCTGAGCGTTTTTGCCACCTGCTTTATGGTGTATTTTTAGCTTTGATTTGGGTTTAAATACGCTCACCAACCTATCAATAAAGGTAGTATTATAAATTTGCTTAATGTATAAAAATCCAAATAGCGCTCCGCCCAAATGCGCAATATGTCCGCCTGGATTATTTTGAGCAATGCTTATTAAATCAAGTAATAACAAAACTAAAGCCATCCACTTTAACTTTACAAAACCAATAAACATAAGTTGTATTTGGTAATTGGGTAATAAAGTAGCTACAGCAACAACTATACTCAATACACCAGCAGATGCCCCCACAGCCGATGCATCAAAACGAACAGCCTCAAACGCTGGGAAAATATTGTAGGCTAGCATAAATATAAATCCGCCAGTAATACCGCCTAAAAAGTATGCTGTATACACGTGTTTATTTCCTAAATACTCTTGCAAAATGTTGCCCATCCAATACAACCAAAGCATATTAAATACCAAGTGAAGCGGCCCACTATGTAAAAACATATAGGTAACTATACTCCATGGTTTATACATAAAAGCCGTAAAATTTGCAGGTAGTGTTAGGTATGATTGAATAGTATCAACACCTAAATTAATTTGCAGCAAAAAGGCCGCTAATTGAAGCAAGGATATAAGTAAAAACACAGCCACATTTACTGTAATAATACGTGTTACTGCATGTGTACTTTGTAAGTAGTTATAACGAATGTTATCGATTAAATTCATTTAAAAGTAATGCTTAAAAAAACGTATCACGTCTGTTTTTATTCCAAAATTTTATCAAAATAAAGCCAAATAACATGCCACCTAAATGCGCAAAATGGGCTACATTATCTGTTGGGTTGTTTGATATGCCTTGAAACAATTCTAATGCACCATATATCAATACAAAATACTTGGCTTTTATTGGAATTGGAATAAACATCATAAACAATAGTGTATTTGGAAACAACATACCAAAGGCCAAAAGCAAACCAAAAACAGCACCGCTTGCTCCTACTGTTGGTACATTAAGTTTGCGTTGCACTAATGCATCTGCAATTTCTTGAGAGTATTGTATGTATTGCGGATTGGTTTTATTTAAACTCCAGGTGTTTACAAATTGTTGTAATTGATCCATTTGAAACAAACCACCATCTAGTTGATGCAAACTATAAAACGCATCATAGCTTGGGTTGGCTAAATAGGCTGCAACTACTTGTTTTACCTGATAAACTTCATACATGTTTACGCCCAAATGCAATGCTGCAGCACCTAAGCCAGTGGCTAAGTAATAAATTAAAAAGCGCTTAGGGCCCCAATAGTTTTCAAGTACGCTTCCAAACATCCATAAACTAAACATGTTAAAAAGCAGGTGCGTAAAGCTACCGTGCATAAACAAATGCGTAATAAACTGAAACGGCCTGAAGTATTGCGATTCGGGGTTAAATAAACCCACATATTGGTTTACATCAACACCAAACCTATCGGATAAAATCAGACTTAGCATAAAGCATAAGCCATTAATAATAATAAGATTTTTTACAACTGGGGGCAGTATACTAAAGCCTACCGGCCTAAAATTATTTTGCATGCTCTTGGTAAATCAAAAATTAACCCAAAAATAAAATGGGTTTATACACCTGCCAAAAATAAAAAACATCTGCCGTTTTCTGACAGATGTTCTTTAAAGTTTTATAAACGAAATGGTGTTTAGTGTTTATCCTAAATACGCTTTTAAGATTTTGCTTTTGCTTGATTTACGTAATCTACGCAAAGCTTTTTCTTTAATTTGGCGAACACGCTCGCGTGTTAATCCAATTTTTTCGCTAATGTCTTCTAGGGTATGCGCAGGGCCACCATCTAGTCCGTAATAATATTTCAACACATCGCGCTCTTTTTCGCTTAGGGTTGAAATTACACGGTTAATTTCTTTTTGCAACGATTCGTTAATCAATTGCACATCAGGTCTTGGTTCATCGTTGCTATCTAAAATACCTAAAAGCGTATTGTCCTCGCCTTCGGTTAAAGGAGCATCAATAGACAAGTGCCTTCCTGTTGAACGCAATGCGTTTTCCACTTCTTGTAGTGGTAAGTCCATTTCAATGGCAATTTCTTCAACAGTTGGCTCACGCTCTAATCTTTGCTCTAATTTAGCAGCAACACCACCAATACGACCAATTGAACCTACTTTGTTTAACGGTAAACGAACAATACGAGATTGATCGGCTAATGCTTGCAAAATAGATTGACGGATCCACCAAACAGCATATGAGATAAATTTGAAACCGCGGGTTTCGTCAAAGCGTTTGGCAGCTTTAATAAGTCCTAAATTACCTTCGTTAATTAAGTCGCCAAGGGTTAAACCTTGATTTTGGTATTGTTTTGATACCGAAACAACGAAACGAAGATTTGCATTTACCAAGCGTTCAAGTGCTACCTGATCTCCTTCGCGGATTCTGCGAGCAAGTTCCACTTCCTCTTGGGCATCAATCATCGGAACCTTGCTAATTTCGTTCAGGTACTTGTCTAGCGATTTACTTTCGCGGTTGGTAAACTGCTTACTAATTTTTAACTGTCTCATTTTTGGATGTTACTCCTCGTATTTTTTTGTGTATAAAAGGATGCAAATTTGCGGAAATTTAGCCTATTTTACCCAATATCAAATATTTTTTTTAGTTATTTTAACCGTTTGATTACTTTGCCATTTGAAACAAGAAAACCATACTGATTAACAAACAATTACACAAACACTAAACGATTATTCAGCAAATTAATGTTGGTTAAATCCTTAGGTCTGACAAAAATCATACAGAACAATGAAGCACATAAAGACTCTTTTGCTGGCTATTGCTACTCTACTAACAATTAGCCTTTTTGCCCAAAAAGCAAGTATTACTGCCGGCCCAATGCTTGGTTATATGGAGCATCGCGAAACGCTAATTTGGCTACAAACCCAATGCGCTAAAAAAGTAACATTAGAGTATTGGATTGGTGATAAACCGACTAAAAACCAAATCTTTTCATCAACCAAAATGGTAAATAACTGCACCATTACCAACCACCATTTTGTACTTGGCCCTTTAAGTATGGGAACCACTTACCATTACCGCATTGTACTTGATGGAAAGCCTGTTAGTTTTCCGTACGCATTAACCTTTAAAACCAAGCCTTTGTGGGAATGGAGAACTAATGCACCCGACTTTAACTTTTTAGTAGGCAGTTGTTTGTACGTAAATGATACTGCATACGACAGACCAGGCGCTGCCTACGGACAAGGCACCGAAATTTTAAATAGCATGAACAGTAAGCCAAGCGATTTTATGCTATGGCTTGGCGATAATACCTACACGCGCGAAGCAGATTACGGGAGCATAAGCGGTCTTAACTATCGCTACCAGCACACACGTGCCGATAAAAATCTTCAGCCCTTTTTAGCCAGCAGAAATCATTATGCCATTTGGGACGACCACGATTATGGAAATAATGATGGATGTAAAACATACCCACTAAAAGAAACCACATTAGCTCTTTTTAAAAGCTATTGGGGTAATAAAACTTATGGCCAAAACAACCAAGGAGTTTACAGCCAATTTAGCTTTAGCGATGCCGATTTCTTTCTACTTGATGATAGATTTTTTAGAGATTTTCAGTTTATGGATGACTCGATGTTTCCAAACAAAACACAACTTGGCGAAGAACAGTTACAATGGTTATTTAACAACTTAACACAAAGCAGAGCAATCTTTAAATTTATTGCAGTAGGTGGCCAGTTTTTAAACGAGAACACAGATAAAGAGAGTTATAATTTCTTTAAAAAAGAACGCGAACGAATTATTAATTTTATAGTAACACAAAAAATTAATGGGGTGATTTTTTTAACGGGCGATAGGCATCATACCGAATTACTTAAAAACACCAAAGTAGAGGCTACACTTGGTTATTCGCTTTATGATTTAACCAGCAGCGCCATTAGTAGCCGGGCAAGCGATATTAGTAAGAGTAGCGAGTTTACCAACCCCATGCGTGTACCAAATACTTTAGTAATGGAAAACAACTTTTGCAATATTGGTATAACTGGTACCAGAGGCAAACGTGTTTTAGTGCTTCAATGTTTTGATAAAAACGGAACACTAAAATGGGAGCATAAAATTACCGAAGCCGAGTTACGCGCTAAACGACAATAAAAAAACGGGGCAACTTTTAGTTACCCCGTTTTTATTTTAACAGAATACTTTTGTTAGATGTTGGTTTTAAAGAGCTTTACAGCTATGGCTAAAAGTACAATGCCAAAAAACTTACGTACCAAAATTAAGCCCGATTTACCCAAAACGCGCTCAATATGTTTAGTTGATTTTAGCACAGTATAAACAATAACCAAGTTAATGAGTATTGCCATTACAATGTTTTGCATTTGATACACTGCTTTTAGTGAAATAATAGTAGTTAACGTTCCACTTCCTGCTATAATCGGAAATGCAATTGGAATAATACTTCCTGATTTTTCATCAGGGTCGGTTCTAAAAATATCTATCCCTAAAATCATTTCAATAGCAATAATAAAAATAACAATAGAACCAGCTACGGCAAATGAAGAAACATCAATACCAAATAAATTAAGCAGGCGCTCGCCCACCAATAAAAACAACACCATTAAGCCTCCTGCAGCAATTGTTGCCTTGCCCGAATCAATATGATTTACCTTTTGGCGAATAGAAAGTATAATAGGAATTGCTCCCAAAATATCAATCATGGCAAACAAGGTAAGTGTGGCGGTAACAATTTCTTGAATAGATAAAAAATTCATGCTACAAATTTACAACTAATAGTTTTACAGATTCAATAATCTGCAATTAAATGATGCTAAAAAGCTACCCACAAGCCAACTTGAAAAGTTTATTTGCGTAAAACCTTGTTACACCTTAGTTTTACCACAGTTTAAAATTAATACGCATGACATTATTAGCAGGAAAAACCGCATTAGTTACTGGTGCCTCACGCGGCATTGGAAAAGGAATTGCCTTTAAATTAGCTCAACAAGGAGCTAACATTGCTTTTACCTTTGTAAGCTCTGTTGAAAAAGCACGTGCCTTTGAAGCCGAACTTGCCGCTTTAGGCATTAAAGCAAAAGGTTACCAAAGCAATGCAGCAGAGTTTGCCGAAGCCGAAAAAATTATTGACGAAATTGTGAAAGAGTTTGGCAGCATTGATATTTTAGTAAATAATGCGGGCATTACCCGTGATAATTTGCTTATGCGCATGACTGAGCAAATGTGGGATGAAGTAATGGATACCAACTTAAAATCGGCATTTGCGCTTATCAAAGCAGCTCAACGCCCAATGATGAAAGCACGCAGTGGTTCTATCATTAATATTACATCTGTTGTTGGTATTACTGGCAATGCTGGTCAAGCAAATTATGCTGCATCAAAAGCTGGTATGATTGGTTTAACTAAATCTGTTGCTAAAGAATTAGGCTCACGTAACATACGCTGCAATGCCATTGCACCTGGTTTTATTGAAACCGAAATGACAGAAGCTTTGAGTGAAGACGTTCGTGCAGAATGGGTAAAAGGTATTCCGTTAAAACGTGGTGGTACGCCCGAAGATGTGGCCAATGCTGTGCTGTATTTAGCCTCGGATTTATCGGCATACGTAAGTGGACAAACTATATGTGTTGATGGTGGTATGGTTATGCAATAGCCTTCATCAATTACACGTTAATCATTCACTTAAACTCAATATAACTTCAACTTCATGTTAACCGAATATCCATTGTGGTTAGGATTACTGTGCCTTGCACTTGCTGCTATAGGTGCGTGGTTTTTATATCGCCATAACCCTGTGGGTATAGAAGGACAACGAGCCAAATACATACAATGGATTTTACATGGTTTAAGATTTGGTTCGTTGTTTATTATATCGTTTTTACTGCTTGGGCCGCTGGTAAAATTAGTTACCACACAAATTCAAAAGCCTACAATTGTTTTTGCCGTTGATAATTCGGCATCATTAAACCTAGCACATGATAGCATTGAATTGCGCAACAAACTGCTTGAACAGCAAAGTGCATTACAACAAAAACTTGGTAGCGATTATGAGGTTGTTCCATACTTAATAGGAGAACAAGCTAAACCCAATAATCAAATTACATTTACCGATAAACAAAGTAACTTAAATGCTCTTTTTTACACCATAAAAAACACTTACGATGGCGGTAATTTAGGCGCTGTTATTTTGGCCTCTGATGGCTTATATAATAGTGGCGAAAACCCTATTGAAGAAGCTGCACAAATTAAATCTCCTGTGTACACTATTGCTTTGGGCGATACCGTGCAGCGCAAAGATGTGCTCATTAAAAATGTACGAACAAACCAATTAGTATTTAATGGAAACAGCTTTCCGATTCAGGTTGATGTGGCAGCATATGCAGCTGCCGGAAGCACCACAACATTAAGCATTACACAAAATGGCCAAGTGGTATTTAAAAAACCGCTATTGCTAACTCAACCTTTTTTTACCACCATACAAGCAACACTTAGTGCTAATCAAAATAGCACACAACACTTAATTATTGAAGTAAGCAAAGTTGCTGGCGAGGTAAGTATTGCTAATAACCGAACAGATGTTTTTGTTGATGTGATTGATGGAAAACAAAAAGTAGCCTTAGTTGCTTACACGCCTCATCCTGATGTGGCTGCATACCAAAAAGCCATTCAACAAAATCAAAACTATCATATTGATGTTTTTACTGCATCGCAACAAGAATATCCAAGCAAATTGGAGCAGTATAATTTAGTTATGCTACATCAACTTCCAGGCTTAAATGGCGAAGGATTAGCATTGATAAAACAACTCAAAGAAAAAAATATTCCGCTGTTATACATACTTGGTGCACAAACCAACTTGGCCTTATTAAATCAAGTAGAACCTATGCTACAAGTGGCTGGTGCGCGAGGCAATTCAAACGAAGTTTTGCCTATTTATCAAAACTCATTTAGCTTGTTTACTGTTTCGGCTGATGAACAAGAACACTACAAAAAATTTCCGCCCCTTATTGCACCGTTTGGCAATTATCGCATTAATGGCGAGGCAGAAGTTTTTTTAAAACAACAAATTGGGTACATAAAAACCGATTATCCTCTGGTAATTTTTGGCAAAGGCAACAACAACAAAACTGCATTTATTTGCGGAGAGGGATTTTGGAAATGGCGCATGTATGATATGGATATAAGCAGCCAACAAACTACCAACAATTTTATTGGCAGTACAGTACAGTTTTTAACCAGCAAAAAAAATCAAAACAGATTTAGAGTTAATGGCAAAAAACAGCTTAACGAAAACGAACATGTAATTTTTGATGCTGAACTTTACAACGAGAGTTATCAGTTATTAAATACAGCAGAGGTAACTTTTGCTATTACCGATAGCAAAGGCAAAAAATACAACTATACATTTAACAAAGTAGCAACTGCATATAACCTTGATGCAGGTATTTTACCACCCGGAAATTATACCTATTTAGCTACAGCAGGTCAAGGAGCATCGGCACCTAAAGTAACGGGTAGTTTTATTGTAAAACCCATGCAGCTTGAGTTTGTTGAAACAACTGCAAATCACCAATTGCTAAACCAATTAGCGGTGCAAAGCGGGGGTAGCATGTTTTACTTAAACAACCTCAATAAGTTGGTTGATGAGATTGAAGCAAACGAGAATATTAAACCTATTATTTATCAGCAAAACGACATAAAAAGTTGGATTGAATTAGCATGGCTTTTAGGTTTAATTGTGGCTTTACTAAGCATTGAGTGGTTTATACGCAAATGGCACGGTAGTATATAAATCTTGCTTTTGTGTGCGTAAGCAAGTTATATTTGTACTGATATATTGAAACCGCTAAAAAACATATTGTTTATTTTGTTAACGTTTGGCATATGTGCACCTGATGCACTTATCCATGAGGTAATGCGCGTGCCCTCTTTGGCAGTGCACTATTACCATCACTTAACAGAACATGGCAAAATTGGGGTAGTTGATTTTTTAGTACTGCATTATGGCGATAGCCAACACATGAAAACGGATGCACATGAGCATACCAATTTGCCGGGTACTCAAAAACAAAATCAGTGTCAACATAGCACCGTAATTCCAGTGATTATTACATCAACCCAAATTAATTTTAACCACCCACAACCCAATACTATTAAGCACTTTGCTTACTTCCATAATTTTTTGCCTGCAAGCACATCATCAGCCATTTGGCAACCACCTAAGTTAGCTTAATACTTCTTTTTGCGTACCGATTGTGCGCGTTATTTCCTTTTTTTTGAATTTTTATTAATCATAGCAAAACTATGTTAAATGCTATCATCCGTTTTAGTATACGGAATAAGCTAATTGTAGGATTATTTACAATTGGCCTAATTATTTGGGGTGCATACTCGCTTACCAAATTACCTATTGATGCAGTACCTGATATTACCAACAATCAGGTGCAAGTATTAACTGTTGCACCTAGCAGTGGTGCAGAAGATATTGAACGATTTGTGACTTTTCCGGTGGAGCAAACTATGGCTACCATTCCTGGTATTCATGAAATTCGTTCGTTTTCTCGATTCGGCCTTTCGGTAGTTACCATTGTTTTTGATGATGATGTTGATGTGTATTGGGCCAGACAACAAGTGAGCGAGCGATTGAGCAAAGCCAAAGAACAAATACCTGCCGGCATGGGCAATCCTGAACTTGCGCCATTAACATCTGGATTAGGCGAAATTTTTCAGTATGTAATTCACCCCAAAGCTGGTTACGAAAAAAAATACGATGCCATGGATTTACGTACTATCCAAGATTGGATAGTGCGCAGACAACTACTAGGCACTAAAGGCGTAGCCGATGTAAGTAGCTTTGGAGGTTACTTAAAACAATACGAAATAGCCCTGCATACCGATAAAATTCGCAGTTTAAATTTGAGTATAAATGAGGTGTTGCATGCACTTGAAAACAACAATCAAAATACTGGCGGTGCATACATTGATAATAAGCCAAACTCGTACTTTATTAGAACCGAAGGTTTAATTGGAAGCATTGCTGATATTGAAAATATTGTAGTAAAAAACACCTCTAACAATATTCCTGTATTAATAAAAGATATTGGCGTTGTTAAGCTTGGATCGGCCATTAGGTATGGCGCTATGACCCGAAACGACCAAGGTGAAGTGGTTGGTGCTGTTGTAATGATGTTAAAAGGAGAAAACTCCTCGGAGGTAATTAAACATGTAAAACAACGCATTACTCAAATAGAAAAAACTTTACCCGAAGGACTGGTTATTGAGCCATTTTTAGACCGAACTAAATTAGTAAATAACGCCATTGGAACTGTAAGTAAAAACCTAATTGAAGGTGCGCTTATTGTAATATTTGTGTTGGTGTTGATGCTTGGCAATGTTAGAGCAGGTTTGGTTGTAGCTTCGGTTATTCCACTTGCCATGCTATTTGCGGTAGCCATGATGAACTTGTTTGGCGTATCTGGAAACTTAATGAGTCTTGGTGCCATTGACTTTGGATTAATTGTAGATGGTGCAGTAATTATTGTTGAATCGACCTTGCATTACATGGGTATTAAAAAGGTTAAGCATGCACTTACCCAACAACAAATGAATACAGAGGTAGAGCACTCGGCAACTAAAATTATGAAGAGTGCCATATTTGGCCAGCTTATTATTTTAATTGTGTATCTACCAATATTAGCCCTTGTAGGTATTGAAGGTAAAATGTTTAAACCAATGGCTCAAACTGTAAGTTTTGCCATTATTGGTGCATCAATTTTATCATTAACCTATGTTCCTATGATTAGCTCTTTGGTGCTAAACAAAAAAATATCGCATCAAAAAACTTTCTCCGATAAAATGATTGAGCGTTTGCAGGATTGGTATCAAAACGCCTTTAAAAAAATGATACGCAAGCAAAAGCTAGTGTTAAGTTTTACTGTGGTTTTATTTGTGGGTTCCATTGCTTTATTTATGAGCATGGGTGGCGAGTTTATTCCTACCCTTGATGAAGGAGATTTTGCTGTAGAAACACGAGTAATGACTGGAAGTAGCTTGAGTGAAACAATTGAAGCTTCACAAAAATCTGCACGCGTACTTTTAGATCATTTCCCTGAAGTAAAAGAGGTGGTGGCTAAAATTGGTTCATCCGAAATTCCAACCGACCCAATGCCTGTAGAGGCGTGTGATTTAATGGTAATTTTAAAAGATAAAACCGAATGGACATCAGCCGAAACCCGCGATGAACTTGCTGAAAAAATGCAACTTAAATTAGAAGAAAATGTGGTTGGTGTTACTTACGGATTTCAACAACCCATACAAATGCGTTTTAACGAGTTAATGACTGGGGCAAGACAAGATGTAGTAGTAAAAATTTATGGTGAAGATTTAAACAAATTAGCTGCATACGCTAAACAAGTTGGTGCCATTGCCGAAAAAACAAACGGTGCTGCTGATATTTATGTAGAGCAAGTGGGTGGATTACCACAAATTGTAGTGAATTATTACCGAGATAAAATTGCGCAATTTGGGCTAAACATTGCCGATATAAACGCAACTATACGTAGCGCATTTGCAGGGCAAAGCGCGGGTTTAGTGTTTGAACAAGAAAAGCGTTTTGATTTGGTAGTTAGACTTGATAAAAGCAATCGCAATAGTATTGATGATATCAGAAATTTATATGTAACTGCACCAAACGGAAACCAAATTCCATTACAACAATTAGCAGATGTAAAATTAAAAGTTGGCCCCAATCAAATACAACGTGATGATGCAAAGCGAAGAATTGTTGTAGGCTTTAATGTGCGCAATAGCGATGTTGAAACAGTGGTTACTGAATTGGAAAAAGCAATTAATCAAAAAATAAAATTTGAACCTGGCTATTACACCACCTACGGAGGCTCGTTCAAAAATTTAGAAGAAGCCCGCAATAGATTAATAGTTGCAGTACCAATTGCCCTACTGCTTATTTTTATGTTGCTATTTTTCACCTTTCATTCATTAAAACAAGCTACACTTATTTTTACCGCTATACCACTAAGTGCTATTGGTGGAGTGTTTGCATTATGGATTCGTGATATGCCGTTTAGTATATCGGCTGGTATTGGATTTATTGCGCTGTTTGGTGTGGCCGTTTTAAATGGTATTGTATTAATTGGCGAGTTTAACCACTTGCGGTTAACCGATACACAAAACAACTTAAACATTATTATGCAAGGTGCACGTAACAGATTACGCCCAGTACTGATGACAGCTTTAGTTGCTTCGCTTGGTTTTTTACCAATGGCTTTATCACATGGTAATGGTGCCGAAGTACAAAAACCATTGGCAACTGTTGTAATTGGCGGACTGGTATCAGCTACTTTTTTAACACTATTTGTATTGCCAATTTTATACTTATTGTTTGAAAACAGAACCGCTAAAAAGGCATTAAAAGCATTGGTTCTATTGCCCATGTTTATGGTGGCACAACAAACAGTTTTTGCGCAACAAAGTATAAGTATGCAGCAAGCCGTTGATTTAGCGTTAAGCAACAATCCTAAAATTAATGCTGCAAAACTAGGTGTCAACTTTCAGCAGGTTACTAAACATACGGCCACCGAATTACCCAAAACGGATATTACCTACATGCAGGGGCAATACAATAGCTTTTATAAAAACGACAACAACATTACCGTTACACAAAGCTTGCCTTTTCCTACTGTATTTGCTGCGCAATACAAGCTAGGAAATCTACAAATTAAAACGGCAGAAGCTCAACTAAAACTAACGCAAAACGAAGTATCATTA
This sequence comes from uncultured Chitinophaga sp., assembly GCA_964545895.1. GTDB lineage: Bacteria > Bacteroidota > Bacteroidia > UKL13-3 > UKL13-3 > UBA6183. The sequence goes on from CAZJHS010000008.1 coordinate 40,616, forward strand.
GCGGTAAAACAGGCTTACACTGATTTGCTTTTTTTAATGCAGTATAAAAAATTGCTGACTCAAACAGACAGCATTTACAGCGCATTTTTAAATGCGGCTAAAGCACGTTACCATGCCGGAGAGGGAACCATGCTTGAGCAGTCTACCGCTCAAATGCAGGCCCAAGAGGTTAAAAACGAAATTCGCCAAGTTGATTTGCAGTTAAACGCTGCCTGGTTATTGTTTAATGCTTTGCTAAACAGTGGTAACTATAGTACATTAACTGATAATAGCCTTGTACCATTGGTTTTGGTAAATAACCCCGATAGTTTGCCCATTATTCAAAGTCCTAATGTAACTTATTACCAAAGCCTAGTAGCAGTAGCCAAGCAGCAAAAAAAGCTAGAGTTAAACAAATCGTTGCCAGATGTAAAGTTTGGCTATTTTAACCAAACACTAATTGGTAGTGTTAATACAGTTGATGCAAGTATTGCTACTTCAAGTAATCGTTTTCAGGGATTTTTGGTGGGTATTAACTTGCCACTTTGGTATGCGCCAAATGCTGCTAAAATTAAGGCAGTAGGGCTACAAAAAAGTATTGCACAAAAACAGCTCGAACAACAAGAGTTGGCAACAACAACTGCCTACAAAAATGCAAATGCATATTATCAGCAAATGCAGTTTAACCTAAACTACTACACCCAACAAGCATTACCTAATGCTAACTTGGTGTTGTATCAGGCACAAAAAACCTATCAGCAGGGCGAAATAAGTTATACTGAATATTTACAAGCCGTAAAAAATGCTACCGCTATTAAGTTTAATCATTTGCAGGCTATTAAAAATTATAACTACGCTGTTTTTCAACTTCAATTTATAACAGGCGTTAATTAACAAATTATGAAAAAGCACTTTATTCAATATTTAAGTTATTTACTTGTGGCTATATTAGCCGCATGTGGGCAATCATCAACCCAAACTACAGATGCAGAAAATGCAGATAGCAATACAGCGGCATTAAGTGTTACACTTACCGAAACGCAAGTAAAAAATGCAGGCATTGTATTGGGCCAAGTATCAACTCAACCCATTAACCAAAAAATTAAAGCAAGCGGTAAACTTGATGTACCTCCGCAAAATTTAAATAGTATTTCGGCACCTTACGGTGGTTTTTTAAAAAGTACCAATTTACTGCAAGGTATGCATGTGCATAAAGGCGATATAGTGGCCGTGATGGAACACCCTGATTACATTCAGTTGCAGCAAGATTACTTAGAAAACAAAAGTCAACTTACTTATTTAAAAACAGAACTTGAAAGACAACAAGAGTTAGCCAAAGAAGAAATAAACAGTAAAAAAACACTGCAAAAAGCAAAGGCCGAGTATGAAACAATGCACGCCCGAGTGCAGGGTTTACGTGCAAAGTTAGAGCTTATTAAAATTGATGTAAATAAATTAGAGCAAGGCACTATTCAAAAAACAATTAACCTTATTGCACCTATAAATGGTTATGTAACTAAAGTAAATACAAACATTGGCGCTTTTGTAACAGCCAATACTGTTTTGTTTGAGTTGGTAGATACCGAACACTTGCATGCAGAAGTTAGTGTATTTGAAAAAGATTTGGGTACTGTTAAAATAGGACAACAAGTAGCTATCACGTTAGCCAATGAAACTAAAACCAGATTGGCTAAGGTGTATTTAATTGGCAAAGAAATAACTGACGATAGAACCGTTAGGGTTCATTGTCATTTAAACGAAGAGGATAATACCCTTATACCTGGTATGTATTTAACAGCTTATATTGATGTGCAGGCGCAAGGCGAAAATGCTTTACCTGATGATGCCGTAGTAAACCATGAAGGAAAATCGTTGGTTTTTGAATTGGTAGAAAACGCATCGGGCCAGTTTAAATTTATACCTATTGAAGTAACTGTGTTAGGAACTGAAAATGGCTACACAGCCATACAAGCCTCAACACCACTCATTGCTAAAAAGCTAGTAACCAAAGGTGCATACAAAGTATTATCAGCCATGATGAATACACCAGAGGAATAGAAATTAAACGGTAAGCTAATTGGCATTTGTGCTAATTAGCTTATCCTCTAAATAAAATATTCATTTTCTACGAAGAATTACGGAGTGAATGATGCTAAAAAATGATATGCTATTTATGTACTACATCATTCAATTTCTGAACAAGGATACATTGTTTTGATATAGATTAAACCATCGAATGCTCCTTTAAATTTCATTTCATAACAGTCATGTAATATTCCCCTGAATAAGAAGTTATCAGGGTAATTAACATTGTTATTATACTTTTCAAAGTCAATAAAACCCAATTTAACACTTTGAGGTACAAAATCTTCAAATGACTTTTTTTTACATTTTTTTATCTCTAAAACTGGATCCTCTATCATTGCAAAATGGCCCTTTCTAGAAGTAAAAATGATAATGTGAGACTTTGCTTTCATTAATGAATCGTCAAAAAAGTATTGAGCCATATTCTTCCATGTATGCCCATCTTTCCTCGATTCTGGTAAATCTAAAACATGTAATGTATGTGCCCAGATTATAAACTTTTCGCTTTTATATCTCTCATTAATCAAATATTTGAGATTCTCTGCCATTCTGATATCCCTAACATTTGATTCATACTCAGAACGCTGATATCTTAGCAGTAATGACTCTCCTCTATGCTTTACATTTAGAATATTTAACAAATCGAATCTTTGAATATTACTTATTCCGATGGAATCAATAAGCTCATCACAAAAATTTATCAACCTGAAACATTGATTGGAGTCCATTTTGTATACCCAGAATAGCGAATCCATTAGATTATTTAGTTTATCCAAAAACATCATTTTATCAATGTCGTAATTTTGAATAACACCTTTTAAGTACTGAGGCAAAATTTTGTATGTCAAAGCCCCTGAAGGTTGACAGTCGAATCCAACAAGTTTTAACTTAGGTTTTTCATTGGATTGATTGATGAATGCATCATTAATAAATTTGTCAAAGAAAACACACTCTGACCAAACGGGCATGATATTGTGCTTATAAAATCTCAAATTGCGACTATCGAAATTAATTGTGTCGTTCTGATAATTTAACGCAAAAAAATCTCCTTCAAAAGCTAGGATATTGAATCCCATCGAATCATGAAGGTATTCAACAAGCTTTGATTTAAGCTGAAATGTACTAAGATCTCCGTGATGCTGTTCTCCTAGAAAAACAAATTGCTTATCTTTAATTGATTTGGCAATTTCCTTGAAATCGTAGTTATCGTCAAGTTTTTCAATAGACACAATACTTGATTTAACATATTTCTTCAAAGTGTTCTGAGCTAAACAAACTGTTTGATTAAGTATTATAATCAAAACAATAGATATGAACAGTCGATATGATTTAATTATATACATATACTTTATGCGCAGCAAAAGAGTATAAACTGCACGACTTGACAAACCAATTCTTGTAGCTTATCCTCTAAATAAAATATCTTTTATGTTTAGCTGTAAGTTAACATGGCCATTAAAATGATTTTCCTCCACGCTGTAGCAAATATCGAACGATATGCCTTGCGAAACTTTATCGTAATGCTCGCCCAAACCAAAAGCTATTGCTTTAAAAATTCGTCCACCTTCTTCTTGGGTTAAACTCATTTTTAAATGGTTATTTCCTACAATCATTACATCGCCCACATCCCACACATTTTTACTCATAAACACTGGATTTTGATTGCCAGGTCCAAATGGTGAAAACTGTTTTAGTACATTAAAAAACTTAGGCGATATAGCACGTAATGGAATTTCGGCATCGTACTCAATTTCTGGAGTAAGGCTTCGTTCTTCTATGTTTGCAGCTACAATACGTTCAAACTTTTCGGCAAATGGTTTTACGTTTTCAAGCTTTAGGGTTAAACCTGCAGCATGTGTGTGGCCACCGTATTGTTCAAGCAAATCGCTACACTCTTCAATGGCACTGTATAAATCAAATCCATCAACCGAGCGCGCGCTACCAGTAGCAAGTCCATTGCTCTCGGTTAATATAATGGTTGGCCTATAAAACTTTTCAATTAAACGCGAGGCTACAATACCAATTACCCCTTTATGCCAAGCATTATTAAACAATACCGTTGCTTTTCTTTCAGCAAAAAGCTCATCATGTTTAATCATTTCAAACGCTTGTAGGGTAATATCGCTATCAAATAACCTACGTTCTGTATTATGTTGATTAACTAGTTCGGCAATTTCTTTGGCCTTGGTAAAATCAGGCGAGGTCATAAGCCTTACAGAGTCTTTGGCATCTGCAATACGGCCAGCTGCATTAATACGTGGACCAATAAAAAACACCACATCACTTACACTATACTCGGGCTTTTCGGCATACGTTTCAAGCAATGCTTTTAAACCGTTATTAGGGTTAGTTTTTAGTTTCTTTAAACCATGATGAACTAAGATTCTATTCTCGTCTAAAATGGGCACTAAATCGGCCGCAATACTTATAGCAACCATATCTATGTATTGCTCTACCTCGCTAAACGGTATATTATGTTTAGCAGCATAAGCTTGTACCAATTTAAAACCAATACCGCAACCCGATAATTCTTTAAATGGATAAGTACAGTTGGCCTGTTTTGGATTTAAAATAGCTACAGCATTGGGTATTACTTCGCCAGGTAAATGGTGATCGCAAATAATAAAATCAATGTTTTTTTGCTTGGCATAAGCCACACGTTCAACAGATTTTATACCGCAATCAAGCGCAATTATTAGTGCAAAATTGTTTTCTGAAGCCCAATCAATACCAATTTCCGAAATGCCATAGCCTTCGGTGTATCTATCGGGAATATAAAAATCTACATTGGGGTAACGGGCTTTTAAAAAAGCGTAAACAGTAGCAACAGAGGTTGTTCCGTCTACATCATAATCACCATATACTAAAATTTTCTCGTTGCGTTCAAAAGCCTCCTCAATTCTAATGATGGCTTTATCCATGCCTAACATTAAAAAAGGATCGTGTAAATCAGCGTATTGTGGGCGAAAAAACTTACGGGCAATTTCAAATGACTCAATACCGCGTTGAACCAGAATGCCTGATAACGTTTTATTTACATTTATAGCCGTTGAAATACTTTCAACAGTAGCTTTATCAGGTTCGTTCTTGGGTATCCAGCGTTTAGTCATTTTTGTGAGGCGAATTTAATAAAAAATACCTGCAACGGCTAAACTTTTGTTAAACACTACTCTACCCAGTCGGCAATAAACACGTTTGTGTCGCGTGTTCCGCCATTGTTTCTGTTTGATGAAAACACTAATTTTTTACCATCAGGCGAAAACATAGGAAAGGCATTAAACTTACTTTCAAAAGTTATTTGCTCTAGGTTAGTACCATCTTCATTAACCATAAATAACTGAAAATCGTAACCTCTATCGCTGTGGTGATTTGATGAGAATATTATTTTTTTACCACTTGGATGAAAAAACGGAGCCCAATTGGCCTTACCCAAATGGGTAATTTGGCGTTGGTTTGATCCATCCACATTCATGGTATAAATTTCCATATTGGTTGGTGCTACCAAACCTTTAGTTAAAAGGTCTTTATACTCAATAGTATCTTTTCCTTGCGGACGGCTAGCTCTGAATACAATTTTGCTTCCATCTGGCGAAAAAAATGCACCACCATCATATCCTAAGGTATTGGTTAATCGTTTTACATTTTTGCCGTTAATATCCATAATGTACAAATCCAAATCTCCATCGCGGGTTGATGTAAATAGTATTTTATCACCTTTTGGAGAAACAACAGCTTCGGCATCGTAACCAGCAATTTCGGTAAGTTGTTTTACCATTTTACCTTTTTCATCGCCAATAAAAATATCGTAGCTAGCATCAATCGACCACAAATAACGGCCATTGGTTTCGGGTGCTGGTGGGCAATTTATACCGCCTTTAAAAGTAGATGCGTATAAAACACGTTTGCCGTCTGGCATATAAAAACTGCAAGTGGTGCGGCCTTGTCCATTACTTACAGGCATGGGTTGATAGATGCGATTGTCTGCCGCCTCTTCAATATCCATCCAAAAAATTTGATCGCATTTTAAACCCCAAGCAGGGTTATTGCTTTGAAAAGAAAGCTTTTTGCCATCAAAGCTAAAATAGGCTTCGGCATTATCGCCACCAAAAGTAAGTTGGCGCAAGTTAGTAAAGTGCTTTTCTTGGGTTGATGCTTCCAATACTTCATCCTCTTCAGGATGTGTAGTTACAACATCAGTATTAACCGCACTTGCCATATCTTGCGCATGTGCAAAAGGCATAAATATAAAAGCCGAAAGTAAAACACCTAACATTTTCATGCCATGCAAATACGTAAACATTGCTGTAACGTTATCCCCAAACAGCATTTTGATGTGCACATCATATTTTTAAATACGACTTCAAATCTTTTACATATTTTTCGAATGCCAACCTACCCTTAGGCGTTATTTTACAGAGGGTTAGTGGATAGTTGTTTTTATACGATTTTTCAACTACAATGTATTCTGCAACTTTAAGTTTATCAATTTGTACACTTAAGTTGCCTGCTGTGGCCTTAGTTTTTTCTTTAATAAAGGTAAATTCAGCTTCGGTAACGCTCATCAAAATACTCATGATGGCTAACCGAAGCTGACTATGTAAAATTGGATCGAGTTCTTTAAACACCTTGTTGCGCTTTACTTTTTAATAAATAGCCGGGTATTATAAACCCACCTAAAACACCAACCGCAATTAAAGTTAAATGTACCATAGTTGATGCTAAAATAAATCCAATTAATGCTAATATCCAATTTAATAAACCACCCCAAATTAGTGGTTTAAATTTTAGCAATTTACCCGATACAAAAAGCCAAATTGCATACAGTATCATAATTGTGGGGTAAAATGCTTTCCACTGATTACCGGCTGGCATAGCAAAACAAACAATAAATAACGAAACGCTAAAAGCAATAACCATGGCTTGCATACTTTCCGATACATAAGTTTTAGCTCGTACTTTTTTGTTGCGCTCCATTTTTCCCATAATAAAAGTAACCAAGCCTCCTAATGGCATAAGTATCATCCAAGGCAAACTGTGTACTTCAAGCAAATTATAGTGTAAAATGATAGCATTGCTTGTTGCGGCTACAAATACAAGCCAGCCCCAAAAGTAATAGTAAAATCCGTTGTCCTTTAGTTCTTGTTTAGTGCTGCTTATCATTTCTTCAATAATCAGCAAAGCTTCCTTTTCATTCATTGTGTTGGTATTAATTTTTACTGATTTTTTTAATCTGTACTCCTGTTTTTGTATGTACCTCAAGAAAATATATGCCTGCCTCAAGCGCTTTCAAATCAAGCGGAACTTGAGTTGATTGTGCTAATTTTTCTATCCTCTTTTTTCCAGTTACATCACTTATTGTTAAATCTACATTGGCTTGATTTGCTTGTATGTAAAGTTGATCTATAACTGGGTTTGGATAAGCAACTAAATTAGCTTGGGTTGATTTTAGCGTAGGTAATCCAGTATTAAAATTAATCCTAAAATCATCAATAAATAAAGTACTTCCAGGTACTGGATCAAAACCGTTAAAACTTGAAGTTATAATAACAAAAGCAGAGTCTGGGGTTTGAGCCGAGTAGTACTGAAAATTTATTACAGCTTGGTTGTATTCCAACACGCTATCCTTTATAGTAAAGGTAGCCTCAGCAATGGTATCTGTTTGTTTAGTACTATCATTCCAATGTGTTAGTGCCATATATGCACTGCAACTATCTGTTAATGCTGGCATGTATCTGTAAAAAAACGACATCGATACAGGTCTGTAATTAAAGGCAACTTTTATGTTTGTAAAATCTACATCACCTTCTTGGTTCAATATTGGCCCAGATGCCAATAGCCCCGGTAAATTTTGCATTGCATTCTCGCTGGTAACTAATTTTGCTGCGTAAGTTCCTGATTTTGCCTCAGGCGTTACGGTGGTAGTTTGCTCAAATCCAAATACCGACAATGAATTTAATGTATACCAATATTGTGGTTCTGCATACCCTCCATTGTCTTGCCAGGTTTCAAACCCTCCGTTAAACAGCATGTTTTGTGCTGTAAGTGTTATTGTAAATCCGCTTAACAATAACATCATTAATAGTTTTATTTTCATTTTGATTAAGTTGGTTAATTCAAATGTAAACTAGTTTATTTTATAAACCAAATAAATTTAGAAAAAGCCCAACTTGGGCCTTCTCAAAATAATATTACTTTAATAACTGCATCAACTCTTCTTGCTGCGCAATTGTTTTATTGTGTGCATACCAAGTATGCAACTGTATCACAAACTCTTCGTGCGAGAAATCAGGGTTGTTTTTGTACTCAAGTACTTTGTCTTGCATTAGTTTGGGCCTTGGGCCCCATTGCCATAATTCGATGCCATTTTCAATACAAATAACCCTAGGAATTGCCCTACCACCATTAGTAAGGTATCTATCAATTAATTCAAGGTTCTCATCACGCAATACTAACTTTAAAGTAATGTTACTATTCAAACTCGCCAATCTATCAAATAGTGGAAGATTTTGAGCAGCATCTCCACACCATCCTTCGGTAATACATAACCATGTTTGTGGCTTTTTTATCTGCTTAACTTGTGCTTCTAAATCAGCGTTAACAACAATTGTTTTATGCAAACGCTCCATACGTTGCAAGTTTAATTTAGCATAAGCTACTTGCTCTTCTGATTGATTTACTCCTGTGGTCTTTCCTTCAGACAATAAATCTTTAATTAAATCAAGATAAACGGCATAACTCATGCCCTTTATAATATAGCTATCAAAGCTGAATGATTTTGCTGTCATTTTATTTTTCTAAATACCCTACAATATCAAATTTATCAAAAACGGTAGCACTATGTGGTGCATCTTTTAATTCTGCTGTTAAATCTTGCCCGGCCCAATGCTCATAATGTTTACCATTGCGCCATAACCTACTTTTAGTCACATCATATATAACCCCTTTAAAAGCCACCCACACTTCGTCCTTATCTTGCCCATTACGAAGTGCCAATTGGCTTTTAGTATAGGTTGCCAATTCCATTTACTAACTAACTATACCTTTAGCAACCAAATACTCCGCAATTTGTACTGCGTTTGTAGCAGCGCCTTTACGCAAGTTATCAGCAACTATCCACATGTTTAATGTGTTGGGTTGAGTTTCATCCCTACGTACGCGACCAACAAAAACATCATCATGGTTATGCGCGTCAATTAATGGCATTGGATAAATTGCTTTTGAAATATCATCGCGTAAAGTTACTCCAGGGGCACTTGCCAACAAATGACGAACCTCATCTAATGTAAAATCCTTCTCAAAAGCAACGTTTACGCTCTCGCTATGGCCACCCATTACTGGAATGCGCACACAAGTGGCTGTTACTTGTATTTGCTCATCACGCATAATCTTTTTGGTTTCCTGCACCATTTTCATTTCCTCTTTGGTGTATCCATTATCCATAAAAACATCAATTTGAGGAATACAGTTTTTATCAATTGGGTGTGCGTATGCCATTGGACCTTCAATGCCATTACGTTCATTCTCCATTTGTTGCACAGCTTTTACACCTGTGCCTGTAACACTTTGGTAAGTTGATACCACAATACGCTTAATTCCAAATTTTTGATGAAGTGGATTTAAAGCCAAAACCATTTGTATAGTAGAGCAATTTGGATTAGCAATAATTTTGTCGTTGCTGGTAATTGCATCTGCATTAATTTCGGGTACAATTAATTTTTTATCAGGGTGCATTCTCCATGCCGATGAGTTATCAATAACAAACGTACCAACGGCAGCAAACGCTTCGGCCCATTGCAATGAAGTACTACCCCCAGCCGAAAACAAGGCAATATGCGGCTTCTTATCGATAGCTTGTTGCATGCTGTGTACCTTATAACTGCTACCCTTAAATGAAATTTCTTTACCAACTGATTTCTCAGATGCAACTGGTATCAATTCAGTAATAGGAAAGTTTCTTTCGGCTAGCAACCTAAGCATAACGGTACCCACTAAACCAGTGGCACCAACAACAGCAATTCTCATGTAATAATTAGTTTAATATGGTGCAAAACTAACCAAATTTAAAGAGGTATAAAATAAACCAAAAAAAATAGTCCGCAACGAGAATTTCGCTGCGGACTATTTTATTATAGTTAAACGTGGGTATTACTCTCTAATTAAGGTAATAGTACCGTTCATAGATTTCTTATCACCATTTAACATTTCGTATTTAAATACATAGTAGTAAGTTCCAGCTGGGCAATCTGTACCATTATTAAAGTTGGTACCATCCCAATCGTACTCTGCATCTGTACTTTCAAACACCTTGGTTCCCCAACGATTGTATATAAACAACTCGTATTTGGTTTGACCTTTAATTTTAATATCAAATTTGTTATTCAACTCATCAGTCTTACCTGGAGTAAACACGTTGTAAATATCAAATTCAACAATAAAGCGGTACGATATGGTATCACATACTTTGTCAACGCAAATTGGTTTAGCTGGTTCTTGTGTAAATGCTTCTAAGCATATTACCACATCGCCAGTGTCTTTACCAAAGTCGTAATTCCAATCTCTGCTTGATTGAACCATATCAACTGGTCCTGCCACAACGGTTCCGTTTTTACTTGCAGTCCAAGTGTACTCACTTGCCGACATAGAAGTATTGGTAAAATGGAACTTAGGACTATTTGGAACTGAATCAATAGTAAAGCTTGCATATGGTCTTACAATCTTAATATCTGCTGTATCGTACAACGGACATTGAGGTAAACCAGGCGCATACGCAGTAGGTATTAACAACAATTTAAACGAACCAGTGTCAGGGTAAGTTTGGGTAAACCTATTATCTGTATTTGGTTTGGTTACTGTAAATATCTCCGTTCCAAAATCAGTTGTAAAAATACTGTATTTAAACTGAGTGTAGCTGATAGTATCAGATAGGTTTGTGATCATGAATGGTTGATCAACACAAACTACTGCTTTATTTATAGATACATCGGCTTTATATGGCTTCCTCACAGAAATCTTAATTGGCACATCAATTCCATCAACTGTATCTGGGTAATTAATAATTTTACACCCTAGGTTGTCTGATAATGGGTTATTATCATCACCACGCGCAAAAATGAAGAATGTACCAGAATCAGGATACGTAAATGTTAGCGTATCATATTGATTCAAACTAATTGATGTTTGCGAATTAGCATCACCCCATAGAATATCTGTTCGTTTGGTAGGCTTATCATTTGGACCTTGACCGCCTTGCACATCAGCTAAGTTTACAACTTTAACATTAAATGGAGCACAACCAACTGTATCGGTAATTACTTGAATTCTAGGACGAGGACCACTGATGAATATGTTCGCAAATCCTGTGTCTTTACAGCCTTGGGCTGTTTCTACTACCAATTTAATTCTGAAATGACCATTTCCACGATAATTCCATTCAGGAGTGTCAATTGCGGCAGCATCAAATCTCAACGTATCTGTTTTACGCTCACCAAAGAACCAGTAGTTACGATTCACAATACTTCCAGAACCAACTTGCGGCTCAAAGCGAATACTGTCGTATGGATTGTTACTCATACCAGGAATAGGAGCCATAGTAGAACGATCGAAGAAGGTAACCTCATCACCACAATTGTATAAACCTGGTTTAATTACAGGAATTGCTTTGGGATCAGATACATAAACTGTGCATGTTGTAGTATCCCAGCAGCCCTTTTTATCGCGGCTTAATAACGTTACAATATACTTACCAGCTTGCTTATATTCATGCACTGGGTTAGTCCACATGGCTGAATCACCATCACCAAAGTAGTATTTTACTTTTTCAATATATGATCCATCAGAGCGGAAGTCGTTAATATCAACAGCACCATCTCTCCAATAATTAATGGTATCGTAATGATAGCTATTAAATGGAGCACCATAAGGAGTACCTGATACTGGATGGAAGTTAGGATTAAAAATCGGGTCTGACAACGAGCAGTCAGGACGATAGTATCTGATTGAATCGTAGAAATGAACAGGTTCGTTTTTACAGAAAATCTCATCCCACTCACCTTTTCCATTACGTGTACGAACCGAATCGATAACACCACGTACTAAAAGTTTGTTATCAACCTCAAATTTCTTACACTCTTTGGTACTTACTAAAGTATGAGCTACAGCACGCGGACTTGAGCCTGGACGTTTGCAATCATCCTCAAATGAACTCGACCAGTATTTATGTTGAACTGGCAATAACATATATGCCTTATCACGTAAGTCGCGCAGGTAGAATGTTTTTAAGGTATCTGTATTGGCAACCCAAAAGAATCTACCGCACTCTTGCCATTGCACAGAATCACCAGCTGTATTTGGGCCGATTCGGTTTAATGAACCATAAGGATTATTAGTTGGATCATAAATACGGAAAGTATAGTTATCAGTGTATAAAGTATCTACATCAACACCTGGTTGACCATTAGGCCAAACTATACTGTCATAAACACGTCCAATTACATCATCACCACATGGGCCAAAGTAAATTTGATAACGCACTCTGCGGAAACCATTGATAAAATAACCATCGGTTACACCTAGTTTGCTGCTGTAGTAAAAACTATCAACAGTAACAGAGTTATCGCCCCAAGCAATCATCGAGTATTTAACATTACGTTGAGTACTATCGATGTATACAAAGTTCACCATATCGTTTTTGCAATACAATTTACAAACACCATTGGTTGGAGCTTTGGTTATTGGATGATAGGTTGGATCAACGAAGAAACGACCATCTAAATCAGTAATATTTAAGAAGTTGTGATACCAAACAGTATCTGATAAACACGGATTAGTAGGATCACCGGTACCAATTAAAATACCAATGGTAATGTCGCCAGTTGGGTTAGCTGGAGGCGACAATGGCCATCCGCTTGCAACGCCCGGACCATATTGGTACCAGAAACTAGTTCCACCTGCATTTGCCCATAGATTTGGCGGTAAAAATTGTCCAAAATCAGGCTGATTAGAAAATGGTGGCAATGTTAAACCGCCTGGAGTTGTTCCTCCTCCAAAATCAACAAATCCATCTAATGCGCAAGGGGTTTGATCTAATCTATCAGCCATTGAATCATGACAGAATCTAATCCAAGATTGACCACAATCAGGTTGAATACCTGGATAATCACCTAATCTGTCTGAAACTGGACCAAAGTTAAATTTAATACCTGCGTTATCAGGTCCTGAGAATGCACCTGGACACTCCACACCACTCTTACCAACACCACGCGCATCAGGACGCATTAATTTCAATTGAACTTGATCCTCATGTTTACAATCAAATGAGTCCTTTTCAGTTTCAATGATTTGCAAGTCATTTTTCTTAATCCCTCTGTTTCCTGATGGTGCACTTATTAATGGAGTTCTTGGTGTATTATCTACTTTGATTGACAAAAACTCGGCATCAAGAATATTGCCCAACATAGCACTATCGGTAATATCGTATGTTAGCCAGAAATTATTCTCGCCCTTTACTAGTTGTACTGTATCTTTAAAAGTAAAACTTCCATTAACATTGGTCACTGACGTGTCGAAAAGTTGTGCAATTTTCACATTTTTGCTTTTTCCTGAGAAATAAAGCTTTGACTTAATAATGTCTTTTGTGTCTGTTGTACCTGTTGAGTTAAATGTTAGTTCCGTAACTGTTAATGGATTTGAAGCACCCGTTGTATTAACAACTACACGTAAAATCCCTTGATCTGTTGATCCTCTTGCTACACTGTCTCCAAGTTGAATTGTAGATGTTGAAACAAAATTCATAGAAGGTTGATTCCATGTGTATGTTAAACCAGATGGTGGAACAACTGTATCCATTGCCATTATTCCAGCATCATTCGAATTTGAATATGTAGTTGAGGTAAATGAGTTACCTTGTCTCGAATTAAAGTCATTTGGATAATCTCCATTAATACCAACCAATACAGGATATCCACCAACTTTGGTTGTGTCGAAAGTAAATGGACTACCATAGACAACTGATATTCTACCGCTTTCATTTAAATGAATCTGAAAATTAAAGGTATCTTTAGGGTAGTAAGCTATTGGAAATCTCGCAAAATTAGACCATTGTATGATGCATGTACGATTTGGTGCAGTACCAACTATGGACATTCTAATATCGCTATTTGGTAACCCCTTGCCTTGAATATCATTATTGAATCCAGCAATGGTATTAGGTTCTATAGTAAGTACCTTTCTTCTTGCGATATAACCAGCAGCCAATGCTCCTAGTCTGATATTACCATTTGTTTGAACGCCAATTTGTGTATACGTAGCACCATTATAATTAAAGTTGAACCCAATATTTTGAAGAGGGTAACTCACATCATCATCTGTAGTTGTATTACTTAAAACAGTTCCTCCAACTAGGGGACTATATACATCCATTGTAAAGCTGAATAAATAATCATCTGCAACACTCGCTACTTTATTTTCAACCGCTAAAAATCTTCTATCACCAACATTGTTGAGCGAATCCATTAGAAATAACCTTACTGTATGACATTTTTGTACGCCACGGTTAAACATGTAACGATAAAAAGTGATTTTGTTGTTAGTGCTTTCATCAAAAGTACTATCATAGTGACGTTGGAAAAACACCTCACCTGGGCCTAAATACTCTAGTGTCATGGTATCGTTAAGCGGATCAATTAATGTTCCTCTTGGTACAAATCCATAACCTAATTGATTTCCTTTAGTTGAACCCCAGAAACCTGCTATAGGATCTGGTGCTCCATTATTCAACGTAAAACGGTTATATGCCCTCAAGTCTGATGGCACAGGTAATCCATTTTGGTCAAGTGAAGGTACATTATCAATACGCGGCCAAGGCACAAGCTGATTAGTAAATGGATCAGTCCACGTTCCTTGAGTTAAACTCCAAGTTCCTGTATTCGGATTTAAATAAACAGGCTTGTTCCAAAATAAGGTATCCCAATCAGGCACCCAAGTTTTTTTAGGATTAGCATTTGGTAAAGTATCGGCAGGAGTTCTGGTATATTGATTTGGATTCCAAGGCATGAAATCATGACCATAGCGGTACCATTTATATACTACATTCCAATCTGGATAGTTGTGTAATGGTAAAGTATCGGCAGAATAACGGCAATCTAACCTTCTCCCAGGGAAAACCTGACCACCTTGGCGCCAATATCCAGTACTGAAATTATACTGATTCGCTGCATTTGCCCAACCACCTAATGGCGGATAGCCCACATTTGGTACTAAATATGACGTACATTGAGGAGCAAAGTCGTCATCAAAATCCCATCTACGGAAAACGTGATCTGATTTATAATATTGACTAGTATTCACAAAGTCAACGGCTCCATAATAACCACTTGGCAATGCTTGACATTGGTTTTTATCAGTTGGAGATATTACGATGTTATTTTGTGGATCTTCAATTCGTGCACGCGGACCCAATACCTCTATCGTAATTGTAGTGTCTTTTCTGCAACTTGGCTGAGGACGATTAGGCCACAGGGTTAATGTGACATTATATTTGCCCAATCCTCTTTGGAAATTATGAGGCACAGACCATAATGAAGTGTTTATGTTGTTTTGTTGTGAAGGTGGATCATCAAACGTCCAAACTAACTCGCCATTTGAAGGATTAACCAATTCATTTTTCGTTTGACGGAACACAAGTGTTTTATTACCAAGCTTATCGTAACAAACCGAATCGCGAATAATGGTATCTTGAGCAGTTAGATAAGGTGCTGCATCAAATGTTAATCTGATGTTCTCAGGTTTGTTTGCACTTGAGTTCTTATCAATCCTGAAACTATCAATACATCCGGTAGTATCTTCAATTATCAATGCGGGTAAAAACACTCCGTCTTTAGCATAAACATGGGCAATAGTGTCGTAATTAAGCGTGTCTTGTAATTTCCAAGGTGCAAATCTTGTGTCAATTACGTCATCGCCAAAATCCCATGTATATCTTTTAACAAGTTTGAAGGGAACCAGAGCGGTCGTATTTTGAAAAAGAAATATTGACTTATCACAACCACGAGAGCCTATAACACTAAAAGTTGGGGTAATGTTATTTTTAATTGTAATTAAGCTATTATAAAAAGTGTCTTTAAAACAACCCTTACTATCAATAACGCGCACACCAATAGTGTAAGAAGCAGGTGCGTTGTAAGTATGTCCGAAAACCTGACCCACGGTAGGCATTGGGTGATCTTCAATACGACCATCTCCCCAATCTGTGGTGATTCGGTAAATATCATTAGATGTTTTAATAGAAGCATTGGTTAATGTAACCAAATTGCCTCTAAAACATTGGATGGCTGTACCATTTACGACAGCAGCCGGAATTGGCAAATTGTATACCGTAACATTTTGGGTTGCTACAACAGGATTTCCATTAACTAATACCTCCACTTTAATAGTGAAGTTACCAGCTGCCGCATACAAGTAACCTGTGGTGTAGGTACTGTTTGAGGTTGGAATTGTTGTTTCGTAAGTTCCATCGTTGTTAAAATCGAATTTACATTGCGTAGCTGGACCACCGGTTACAATTGCATCAAGCGATAATTGGTCGCCCAAGCAAATTTCGGTAGTAGATACGTTAATGGATACCGATTGCGCAGTTGCGGAATTCACTCCGAAAACTGTTAACAAAAGCAACAAATAAAAAAGTAGTACTTGTTTTTTCATTGTACCTTTTTGGTTTTTTGTTAGCCGTAAAAAACCTGCCTCGGCAGATTTCTCAGGTTTGGTTTTTAATTGATAATAATATGCTAACATATGCTTTAATTTTGATTTTTCAAACTATTGTTTTAGTAAAATAAAACCCTGCTCCACTTTAGGGGTTTTCATGCTTTGGGTTTGATACCTTAGCGCAAAAACATATAAACCTGGCTCACAAGTAATTCCACTATTTTGTTTTATACCTGCCCAATGTTGGTTTTTGTCTTTACATTCAAATACAATTTGACCTTTGGCATCTAATATTTTCAATTCAAACAGCTGTTCATCTTCAATGGTTATTACAAACTCATCATTGTACCCATCGCCATTTGGTGTAAATACATTTGGTATATTTGGCTTTAAAAATTCCTCACTTGCTGTATTTGTGTTCGTAACACTATTCTGTTGATTTTTCACTTCTGGCTGATTTTTTTCTTTTTCGTCAGCAGCAACCGAGTTCGAAGTATGATTTGTTTGTTCATCTTGTTTGATTTGCTCAGCTGGAGTAAATACTGTTGGAGCTGGGTAATCAACAGGCACATCATTTTGGTTTGATAAACCTGTGCGCGATGCACTTCCTTCTCCGCTACCAACCTTACTATTAGCGATTTGTTTTGCCGGTAATGATTTGTTTTCATTAGATGCAATTACAGTTTCTTCGGCTTTATTGGTATTTGGTTGTGTAGGAAGTAAATTGCTTGGAGTTGGTGTATTGGGCAATACAGTTTGGGTAGCAGGGCTTGACGATATATATACATACGCAGCCGCACCTACAGCAATTGTTGCCAAAGCTACAGCTATGTATTTTAAAGAAAGCCCAGCAACCGACTTAGCCACGATAGCAGTTTGCACTGCGGCTTGTGTAGCCGGAATTTTTGATGCAATATTTTGCCAAGCACTAGCCGGTGGAACCTGATTAAGGTTACCTAACTCTTGTTTTAGCAAGTCATCTATATTCATGTTTTCTTTCATTACTTTTCTTTTTTTAAGTAGGTAGTTAACGCAGTATAAAGTTGCGCTCTAGCCCTATTTAGCTGAGATTTTGAGGTTCCTTCAGATATGCCCAACATTTCTGCTATTTCTGCGTGGCTATACCCTTCAATTACAAATAAATTTAACACGGTACGGTAACCTGGTGCTAAATTATTCATGGCCTCCATAATCTCTCTTTGGCTCATTCTTTCCACTGTAAAATCGTGGTGAGGTTGATTGTAAGCCACATCCACATCAGCGTGGTACATGTGGTTTTTATTAACTCGGTAAAACTCCAATGCCGTATTAATAAAAATGCGCTTCATCCAACCTTCAAAAGAGCCATTAAAACTAAACTGACCCAGTTTAGCAAAAACCTTCACAAACCCATCTTGCAAAATATCTTGTGCTTCTTCCGTATTGCTACTGTATCTTATACACAAACCATACATGGTTCTAGCGTAGGTATCGTAAAGCGTTTTTTGCGCCACCGGATTACCTGCCAAACATTGTTGTATGAGTTCATGCTCGTTTATTTTGCTCACGTTATTGTTGCGGTTATTAGGTCAGATGTGAATAGGTTGCTTAAGGTTGCAATGAAAGCATGTTTTCTTAAATATTTCTTTATACAACCAAAGTAAAGCAATATTTATCTATTTTAGCACATGGCTTTAGCGCTAAATTATCTTGAATTTTAAGCACATAAAATATTTTATTACGCTAATTAGTTGCACGTTATCTCTTGCACTTTATGGCCACAACACGCCCAAATTGGCAGCACATAGCGGCTTTATTGCCAATAAAGGCCAATGGCTTAACCCTGCACAATACCTTATAAATATTGGTGGTGCGCAGGTATTTGCCGAACAACATGCCCTTCAGTATTTTTTTGAAAACCCCGAAGATGTTAACCAATACTTTAGCCACCAATTAAACCCTCATTTATTTAAACCTAAAACAATTAGGCAGCATGCTGTACGTGTTGTTTTTAATCAAGCATCAACAAATACCAGCATAAGTGGGTTTAAGCAGTATGCTCATTATTATAATTTTTTTAATGGCAACAATCCTTCGTTATGGAAAAGTGAAGTTCCAGTATATGAACAATTACAATATAAAAATTTGTATGATGGCGTTGATATGCAACTATATACTGGCGAAACAGGTGGATTAAAGTACGACTTAATTATTGCACCGCATACATCACCCCAAATTATTAGCCTTACTTACCAAGGTGCCGAAGATGTTGATTTAAAGAGAGAAAACCTGGTTATTAAAACTAGTGTAAACACGTTTACCGAGCTAAAGCCTAACGCCTACCAAATTATTGATGGCGAAAAAACAGAAGTGCCTTGTGCCTTTATACTCAAAAAAAATACAGTAAAATTTGCGGTGGGCAATTACAACACTAATTACCAATTAATTATTGACCCTTTATTGGTTTTTAGCACCTACAGCGGAAGTAGCGTTGATAATTTTGGCCATACAGCAACTTACGATAATGCAGGAAATTTATATGCCGCAGGAATTGCTCGTAATGCTACAACATTCCCTAATGGAAAATACCCAGTAACAACAGGTGCCTTTCAAACCATTTGGGGTGGCGGTGGAACAAATACACAAAGCTGGCCCTTACAAGATTTTCCGTGCGATATTGCCATTAGCAAGTACAATAACGATGGAACACAACTGCTTTATGCAACATACTTAGGTGGCAATAAAAACGAATATCCTATTAGCTTAGTGGTTGATAAAAATGAGCAGCTTATTGTATTGGGCGCTACGCTATCGGCTAATTTCCCTACCAAAACAGGCTGTGTGCAAACTACCAAAAGCGATAGTTTTGACATTACCGTTACCCGATTTACCAGCAATGGAGCAGCATTAGTAGGCAGTACTTTTTTAGGCGGAAACGGTATTGATGGAATTAACATTGCTGATACCTTGCGCATGAATTATGCAGATGAGTTTAGAGGTGAAATACAAGTAACTACAGGTGGCGATGTTTGGTTGGTTTCATCTACTACATCAACCAATATGGCTGTAACTGCCGGAGCAGTGCAAACAAATATAGGCGGCCAGCAAGATGGAATTATTTTTAAGTTAGATAGCGCACTTACACAACTAAAAGCGTGCAGCTATTTGGGTGATAACAGACAAGATGCCCTATACTCTTTAGATATTTTTACCAATGGCGATATTGTAGTTGCGGGCGGAACACAAAGTACCAACATGTCAACCACCTTTGGCGCGTTTTCACCACTTTATCATGGTGGAATAAGCGATGCCTTTTTGGTTAAACTTAACAGTTCTTTAACTGCAATAGTTGGCCAGCGTTATTGGGGTGGAAGCAATTACGATCAAGCCCATTTTGTAAAGTTAGATAATAACCAAAATATAGTGGTAATGGGCCAAACATATGATAGTGTTTATGCCACACCTGGGGTGTATCGTAATGCAAATGGAACATTATTTATTACTAAATTTAGTCCAACATTAACCAACGTAATTTTATCAACCCAAATAGGCCAAGGAGGTGCGCACAATGCCATTGCGCCAAGTGCTTTTATGGTTGATGTTTGCGGACGCATTTATGGATCGGTTTGGGGTGGTACGGTAAATTACTACTCTAGATATCGCACGTTAAACCCCAACGGTTTTGTAAGCAATACGGCAAGCATGCCCATTACACTTGGTGCATACAAAAACTCATCAGATGGTGATGATTTTTACTTATTTGTACTTAGTGCCAATGCCGATAGCTTAACGTATGCTACCTTTTTTGGAGAACAAGGCGGATCAGACCACGTGGATGGTGGCACAAGCCGCTTTGATAAGCGTGGTATTGTTTACCAATCTGTTTGTGCAAGCTGTGCTTATGGCACAAGTGGAGGATTTCCTACTACAGCAGGAAGCTACTCGCCAACCAACAAAAGCCCACGTTGTAGCAATGCTAGTTTTAAATTTGATTTCAGGCAAAGTAATGTATTAACTGCTGATTTCTCTATTTCGCCACGCAATGGATGCGGAAACAAACGCATACAATTTACCAATAACTCTAACAACAATACCAAACAGTATTGGTACATCAATAATGTATTAAAAGATAGTTCTGTTCATTTAACAGATTCGTTTACAACCATTGGCACATACACTGTAAAATTGGTGGTAACCAATAACAACGCATGCAACACCATTGATTCTATTACCAAAACATTTGTAATAAGCAGCAGCAACAGTGCTAAATTTATAGTGATCCAAGACAGTTGTGGACCTGACATTTTTTTAAGTGGAACCATTACTAACGGCAATAACTTACCCATAAAATACTTATGGCAATTTGGCGATGG
This sequence comes from uncultured Chitinophaga sp., assembly GCA_964545895.1. Taxonomy (GTDB): domain Bacteria; phylum Bacteroidota; class Bacteroidia; order UKL13-3; family UKL13-3; genus UBA6183. The sequence continues at coordinate 61,732 of CAZJHS010000008.1, forward strand.
CGACACGAGTACCACCACTTTAACACCAACTTATCAATACGCTGCAAGTGGTGTATACACCATAAAACTTATTGCTAACCCTGGCGATGTTTGTGCC
>CAZJHS010000009.1:0-39224 GCA_964545895.1 uncultured Chitinophaga sp.
TATTTATCCATACGGTATCTATGCCTTTATCGTATGCAAAGTTCGCGATTGGGGGATATAATGATGGATTACTTCCTGGACCAGGCAAGGTAAAGTTCAATCTCATGTTACAACGATCGAAAGTAGAGGTAACTGTACCCGGAGCTCCACACACACCAGAAGCATCTGTTTGATACAGCAAAGCAGAGGCAAAAGATGTTGTGGTAAAGAATACACTTGCATTACTTGTTCCAGTCCACCCAGCTGCATTGTTACATACCTCAACAACAATATTTGATGTTCCGTCCCATGTAAATGGCGTAGAGAAATTATGAATATTCCAACCTAATGTGGGAGTGTATGTAGCTGCATAAAATACTTGAGTTAACCCTGTTTCCCAAACACTAGGCATGGTAGAGTAAGTAACATGCTTAATTCTGATGTAAGTCTCTAGATAACCACCAATAGGAGTTGAGTTAAGTGCAGTAACATTGAATCCCAACGAATTCAAATTACGGCCACTAGTAATACCTAAAGCTGTAAGCTCAGTTTTTAGGATTAAAAACTGCTGCTTTGATCCCCAATAGTAATTTTGATAAGGAGTTGGTAATCCCTGATTTGTATTGGATGCAGTTCCAGTACCAACATCAACAATTTGCGCAGAAGCGCTCTGCCATGATGCCATTGAAGCAGTCGCAAATAGCAGGATAATAAGCGACTTGAATCGTAGTAAAAAATTATTCATATAGATTGTATTTATTTTATATTTACTTAATGTCAAGAGACTATCAAAGTTAGAAAAAAAGAGGAAAAAAAAAAGCCCCAATTCTTTAAAGGGGCTTTTTTGAATGTCAGCTATTGACAATATTATTAAAACTATGAAAAACAGGGCCTTGCAAACTCCTTAAAATTTACTTAAAAATATTTAAGGTCTAAAAGCAGGATTGTTTACAAATTCATAATCATCCAATGTTTTTAAGAAATTAAGCAAATCAACTTTATCTTCTTGAGTTAGATTAAGACCACCGTGAGGAAAGTGTTTACGAATAACTTCATCGGTAGTTGCGCCATCTTTAGTGCCCGAGTTATAAAACTCGATAACTTGTTCTAAAGTAGCAAATCTACCATCATGCATATACGGAGCTGTAAAAGATAAATTACGCAGTGATGGTGTTTTAAATAAACCATTATCTGCAGCATTGCCAGTAATAGCACCTAAACCTAAATCCGTTGGAATGGAGTCGAGCCCATTGTTGCGAAACTTAAAATCTGTAAATATAGGGTTTAACTCATTTCCATGACAATGAAAACAATCGCCTTTTTCTGTAGAAAAAATATTAAGTCCGCGAAACTCAGATTCAGTTAATATTAGCTCGCCTCTTTTATATTTATCAAACTTAGCGTTTGATGATATTAAGGTGCGCTCAAATTGTGCTATGGCTTTCATTACTTGCGTGATGGTAATAGAATCTGTACCAAAAGCACTTTTGAACAAAGCGGGATATGTAGCATGCGCACGCAAATCTTGAACAACCTGAGCGTAGGTTTTGTTCATTTCCTTAGCATCAGCAATAGGCCCCAAAACTTGATCTTCTATGGTTGCCTTACGTCCATCCCAAAAATATTTATGTGTACCAGCCAATAAAACATCAGCCCAAGCTAAATTAAACAAAGGCATAGCATTGCGCCCACCCTGCTGATTATTAACACCTAAACTAAATGCTTTGGTATCAGAAAATGCATGTTCTGGAGCGTGGCAAGAAGCACAAGCAATGGTATTATCTACCGACAAGATTTTATCAAAGAAAAGTTTTTTACCTAAGGCAATTCCTTCCACTGTAAGCGGATTATCGGCAGGTATTTTTAAACGCAACCAAATGGCTGTATTCCATTTTGGGTAAACCAAGTTATATGGAGTTGCCTTAAACGAATCGGGAGTAACAGGATTAACGACTAATGGCTCATCTTTTTGACAAGATGATACTATTAATAGGAATGATCCTATTACCAAAAATGCACTTTTAAAAGACTTTCCGTACATCATTTATTATTGAACTGAAGTAATGGTGAAAGCACCAGTAGATATGTTATCACGCAACAAATGTACATCAGTATTAGTGGCTGTATGTATATCTATTGAGTTTGTATTTAAACTGTAATTGTTAGGGCTAACGAAAATATCAGCAATATTAAACTGCGTATTTAGTGTTAATGAACTACCCGATTTTTTAAATGATGTTAGTGGCAACTCCACTGATGCTAAATTAGCATCTCCACCAATATCAAAAGTTAAAGAACGATTAGCAGAGCAGCGACCTTTCATCCTAAAAAACACATAACCAGTAGCCCAAGTCCAATACATACCGAAAGCAGGACTTAACTCGCCCTCATGCACACCTGTGCTGTTGGCTAGGCTATCAACCCCAATTAAAAAACGTACTTTACTGTATGTACCCGCAGGCACATTATTTAAAGTAATATTCATCGATGCTGCATCAGTAACATCAACCAAATCGTAATTACCTAAATTAACCCAAACGTTATTTGCATTTAATAAAGAAACATTGGTAAGATAATAACTTAACTCCGATACTTTTATTGAATCGGCTAGTGGAGTTAAATAACTTGTGTTTAGGGCAAACGGAGTATTAACGGTGGATGAATTGAACACATGCGTAACAGGTATGTTTAACGTACCAGTGGCGGTAAATTTTAATCCAGTATAATCTGCCTCGGTTGGAGTTACAGGATCTGGCTCATCGTTGCACGATACCATGGCAACACCCATAAATAAAAAAATATATACAGCCCAGTTTTTCATTGTTTGATTTAATTACCATTCAAAAATAGCTATTTTTGCCTCAAATAAAATCTTAATTTTTTTGTTATGGCTAGTTTTGATATTGTAAATAAAATTGACTTACAAAGCATTGATAATGCAATTAACACCTCCATTAAGGAACTGGTAAATAGATACGACCTGAAAGCTGAAGAGTGTGAAATTGAGTTTGATAAAAAAAGCAAAGCTATTAAGCTACAAGCCAAACAAGATATGGCGCTTAAAAGCATGATTGACATTATTTTTAGCAAGTTTACCAAACAACACTTAGACCCACGCATTTTAGATATTAGTAAAGAACCTTACCCAAGTGGAAAACACATGTTGCAGCAAATTGCTATTAAAGAAGGCTTGGATAAAGAAACTGCAAAAAAAGTGGTGAGTTTTATAAAAGATGCTAAGCTTAAGGTGCAAGCAAGTATAATGGACGACCAAGTGCGTGTAACCAGCAAAAGTATTGACGAGTTACAAGCTACAATGGGCAAAGTAAGGTCACATGATTTTGAAGTTCCGCTTCAGTTTGAAAACATGCGCAGCTAGTTACATCCAACCTTTGCGTTTAAACCAAGCGTAAATTATGATGGTAATAAACAACATCAAACCAATTACAGCTGGGTAACCCCATGTGTAATGTAACTCGGGCATAAACTCAAAATTCATTCCGTACAATCCTACCACAAATGTTGTAGGCAAGAAAAAAGCCGTAAACACAGTTAATGTACGCATAACCTCGTTGGTGCGTTGCGAGGAGAGCGAAATGTAGATATTGAGTAGGTTATGAATATCATCGTAATTTGACTCAATTACGGTATCAACCTTGGTGTAATAATCTTTTAAATCTTGGTAAATAGGTTTTGATTTATGTGTTTCGATATGTGAGCCTAAATGAACCACCAAATCATGTGTTAAATTAGATATTTTACGAATGATGTAAATTCTACGCTTAATTTCATATAAGCTTTTTATCAAATCTGGTATTCGCTTTTTCATAAAAATCCGATTCTCATAAAAATCAATTTCAGTTTCTATTTTTTGGCAAGGAACCTCGTATGAAATTAAAACTGTTTTTACAATTTTACAGGTAAGTTCAAATGCATTAAGCGTAAATGCTGTTTCATACCTATCTATTAATTGTTGATAGGCCTTTAATGGCTTTCTATGTATGGTTAGCACCAAATCTTTACGATAAAAAATAGCTAGCTTTCTACTTATTTTCTGAATAGAATCTAAGGGTGGCTGAGCTTCATCATCAAAAAAACGGCAAATAATAAAGGCAGTATCATCAAACATCTCAATTTTGGGCAAATGTTCGGGTTGCAAAACATCTTGCAAAGCTGCGGGATGAAGATTGTAATTTAATTGTAAGTTTTTCAATTCCTCTTCTGTGGGATTTTCTATGTCAATCCAAGTAAATCCAGCCTGTTGAGGCGTTTTTATGATACGCTGCATGTATCAAATATAGTATTTTAAAGTAAACTCAATTTTACAAAACAAAAAAATAAGTTGAGCGTTATTACATTTGAATTCTTTTCATAATTGTGGGGGTATTGATTTTTCAATACCATTTAAACTCGGCCTGTGGGGGGCCGAGTTTTTTCTTTTTATCCCAAATGATATTTGATAAGAGGTTTGCGCCACTCACGCACACCTGTTTTAACCTTTGCTTGTAGCACGTTTAAAATACTGTATAAACCAAAATAAGTACGATTAATATACAAGGCATGCTGAGAGCCCCTACCCTCTTTTGACTTACGCAATTCATCTATTTTACTTACCTCTTCGCCAAGTTCGTATATTTTATTGATGTATTCATTGTTGCCAAAATCAAACTCCTCAAAATCAAATGGAGTGCGTAACAATTTTGTCATGCGTATAAATGCATCGGTAATTATTTGCTGTGACGCTATTGAGTCGCTTTTATTTACAAGCTGCTGCTGCTGCATAATACGAACCAATGCATCTTTGTTATCCATAATTTCAGGCACTAAAAGCGCAAAGTAGTTTAAGTAAAAATCTTCTGGTATTTCTTTTACACAACCAAAATCAATCACCCCCAATTTACCTGTTGATTGCATTAAAAAATTACCGGGATGCGGATCGGCATGAACCGCACGTAACTCATGCACTTGCGTATCATAAAAATCCCACATAGCCTGACCAATTTTATTCCTAACCTCCTGTGTTGGGTTGGTTTTTAAAAAATCATCTAAATGCAAACCATCTAACCAATCCATAGTTAAAACTCGTTTAGCACTATACTCTTTATAGTATTTTGTAAACACTAAATTAGGAATATGCTTGCACGATTCGGTAATCTCTACACTTCTTTTGTATTCTAATTCGTAATCGGTTTCTTCTAATAACTTCCCTTCTACTTCCTTTATGTACTTATCTAACTCATGCTCGTTCATATCAAGCAGTCTAAAAGCTATTGGCTTAACTATTTTCAAATCGCTTTTAATACTATCAGCCACTCCCGGATACTGAATTTTTACGGCTAATTTTTGAGCACCTAATTGTGCTTGATGAACTTGGCCAATACTTGCGGCATTGCTTGCCTTCATCTCAAATGTGTTAAAAATTTGTTGCGGTGTTTTACCAAAGGCCTTTACAAATGTTTGAACAATAAGTGGCCCCGATAAAGGTGGTGCGCTATACTGCGCCATCTGAAATTTATTGGTATACTGACGTGGTAAAATATTTTTTTCCATGCTTAGCATTTGTGCCACTTTTAATGCACTACCTTTTAATTCGCTAAGGGCTTGGTATACATCAGTTGCATTGTTTTCATGTAACTCATCTTTTGATAAAGATGGATCGACTATTTTTTTTGAATAATGCTTAATGTAATTACCGCCAATTTGCGCCCCGGTTTTTACAAAACGCATGGCGCGCTGAACCTTGGTACTAGGTATACTATTTTGTTCCATAAAAAATTAATTACTAACCGAGAAAAGACGGTTATGCTGAGAATCTAGCGATTTTGAAAAAGAAATTTACCGAAATCTAAAGCGGCATCTAGCGCACTTTTACCCATTAAATCAAATGCCAGATTTACACTTTTTTCAATTGCAGCATCTGTTTTTTCAAAACCCGTACTGTTATCATCAATCCAAAATTTAATTACAAATAAAAAGTTTAACCAAAGTCCGTCTGCATACTTATCATCCAAAAACTTGCGCGTGGCTATCTCTTGGTTGGTCATGCCTTCAGCCAATATTGGTTTCATGCTTTCTATAAAAGTTTGCCTTAGTGTATTTAAATAAGCTGGCCACTGAGGCAGCGCTTTAAAATCGCGTTCCTTCATAAACTTTACAAAACTGCGGTTAGTTTTTAGTGCTTCAATAAAGGTAAAAAACACACTCAATATTTTTTCGCGCGAGGTGTATGAACCCCAAGGCTCACTCTGTGTGCACTGTGCGTAAGCATCATCAAACCAAGTTTTGTAAATATCCATCTCAAGCGCTTCTAAGCTTGAGTAATGATTATAAAACTCTTCTTCTTTAATCTTTATGGCTTTGGCAAATAAATAAACACTTTGCGGTGCTTGATTATGCTCTAAAGTTTGTACAATGTACTTTTGGATTAATTTGGTTTTCATACTAAACTTTAACACTAATATCTTGTAAATGTTTTGAGTAATGTAATTTTCTGAGCAATTGCGATAACATTATTATATTCGGACGCAGAAAACAGTTCATGAAGGATTTTATCAGGCACTTTATCTTATTTTTTATATTAACCACAGCTGCTTATTGGGCAAATGCACAAACATTTGAAATAAGAGATGGTGATACCATTAATTACACCGATAAATCTGGTAAAAAGCAAGGATTTTGGAGATTGTTTTGGCCCAACGGAGACTTAAAATACGAGGTGTTTTACGAAAATGGCGAGATGGAAGGGCTTGAAATACGTTACTTTGATGCACAAGATTGTATAGAGTTTAGTAACACTTACAAGGATGGAATGCTATACGGACCTAGTGTTACTTTTTATCCTAATTGCAGCACTAAAGTTGAAGAAATGTACGTGGCTGGCAAAAAGCATGGATACGAACGTGCCTACGATGAAAATGGTTTTTTACTTACGGAGGCAAAATTTGAAAAAGGGGAATTAGATGGCAGTTATGCGCACTTTGATAAAAAAGGATACGTAACTTACGAGAGCCCTACAAAAGAAACTACGCTAAAATTCGACAAATTTTTAACGGGCGAATACAAGATAAAAGACTCCACTATTTTTAAAGTATTTGAACGCAATAAAGAGTGGAAAAAGGTATTGCTTGTGGTTGATATGACAGGAAGTATGTTTCCGTACATTGGTCAGCTTTTAGTTTGGTTTAAGCGAAATATTGAAGGCGAAAAAATAAAGTACTATGCCTTATTTAATGATGGCGACAATATTGCCGACAACAAAAAAGGTATTGGAACAACGGGTGGTGTGCATCCGTTTGAGGCTAAAGATTATAAAAAGCTAAAAAAAGATTTAGAGGATGTGCGTAAAATGGGCGAAGGTGGCGATGATCCTGAGAATGATATTGAAGCTTTAATTAAGGCCATGGCTGCCTACAGAGATTACCAAGATATTGTGCTTATTGCCGATGATAGCGAAATACGTGACATGAGTTTACTAAAACGCATACGCAAGCCTGTGCATGTTATTTTATGCGGTACTAAACGTGGTATCAATCATCAATACATAAAATTGGCGGTGCAAACCAAAGGCAGTATACATACTACTAACAGCAGTGTTTACATTAAAAAATTAAAAGAAGGTGATGAGGTTATGCTTGAAAATTTCTTGTTTATTTGGGAAGATGGAAAGCTAACTCAATACGAACAATAGCCTGCTTTATCGGTTAACTTATGCTATTAAAAAGTCCAGAAGATTTGGTTGCGATTATTCCGCAAAAAAGCATCGAAAACATTTTCTTTAAAAAACATTTACGCAATTACAGCAGTGCCACAGTTGACGAAAAAATACATGCCTTAAACAAACAAGTAAGTGCACAAATTGATTGTACACTATGCGCCAATTGCTGCAAAAAATTGGAACCAGGATTAGAGTATCATGAAATAGAAAATTTAGCGCAAAAAAAAGGAATGCCCGCTGCTGATTTTAAAGCAACTTATATAGGCTTTGATGGTGATGCACAATTTTTAAAAACTAAACCTTGCCTATTTTTAGATAGCTGCAAATGCACTATTTATGAAGTAAGACCAGCCGCTTGTGCGGGCTATCCACACCTTGACAGCAAAGACATGAAATACAAACGCAGCTTGTGGAGTAATTACAACATTTGCCCAATTGTATTTAATGTAATTGAGTTACTCAAAAAAGAGCTTAACTTTACCTATGCATCAAAATAATTTATTTGGTAATTTCATGATAGAGCTTGGGGCTAAACCCCATGTTTTACATGCTTCGCCATTTGATGTTTATTTTTTTGACGAACAAAAAATTCTTATTCATTTTATAGATTTACAAAAGTTTGAGCAAGCCAATTTAGCACTTCATTTTTTTACTGACCTTACCCAAAAAACAACCACAATTCATCATAAAATAATACATGTTTGGGAAGATGTTTGGCTTACTAACGAAGCCACTGTTAGAAGCCGGATCAAATCAATACTTGGTTACAACAAAAAAATACATGCACGCCAAACTAAAGTGGTTAGGCTAGATAAATTAGAAACAACCAATTTTTTAAACAACAATCACCTGCAAAAAGCAACAGGTGCCTATTATAAATTTGGATTAAAATGGCAGGAACAATTGGTAGCTGTAGCTACCTTTAGTAAAGCCAGAACCATGTATGATGGCCCAATATATTACCGCAGTTTTGAGCTAGAACGATTTGCTACACTGGCTCAAACCAATGTGGTTGGCGGATTTAGCAAGCTGGTGCATTTTTTTAGCACAAATATGCATGCCCAACATATTATGACCTATGCTGATAGAGATTGGAGCCAAGGCGAAAGTTACAGCTTACTTGGTTTTACATTGGTAGAAGAGACCGAACCGCAGCAATTTTTTATTAATAAAAATACACTTCAACGCACAATTGCTCATCAACAAGCAACACCAGAAAACTGTATTAAAGTATGGAATGCGGGCAGTTTAAAATTTGTACTTGATACAAGAGCTTATGAAACCAATCAAGCCTAATTTAATTGTAATTTTAGGACCAACTGCCAGCGGCAAAACCAAACTTGCGGCCCAATTAGCCTACACGTTACAAACTGATATTATAAGCGCTGATAGCAGGCAAGTTTATAAATACATGAACATTGGTACGGGTAAAGATTATGATGATTATGTAGTAAATAATCAAACTATAAATTACCATTTGCTTGATATAATAGAGCCAGGCCAAAAGTATAATGTAAGCCTATTTATGCAAGATTTTTTTACTGCATTTAATCAGTTAAATCAACAAGGTAAAACACCTATTTTATGTGGCGGAACAGGCCTTTACATACAAGCTGTACTTAGCAATTTTGAATACGCCAATGTGCCCATTAATGAGGTACTGCGTATGGAATTAATAAATCAAACCCACCAAAATTTAATCACTCATTTTAATCATTTACCACAAAACGCATACACCCAAAAGGCCGATTTAAGTACTCATAAACGTACAATTAGAGCCATAGAAATAGCTGAGTATATTACCACCAACAGCTATACTCCGCCTAATAACCCTACAATAATTCCATTAATTATTGGTATAAATCCAACAATTAAATTGCGTAATGCACGTATTGATTTTCGCTTAGCACAAAGGTTACAACAAGGCATGATTGAAGAAGTAGAAATGCTACTACAAAAAGGAGTTACACACCACGATTTAGTTTATTATGGCTTAGAGTATAAGTTTATTTCGGAATACCTTAGAAACATGATTTCGCTAACCGAGCTTGAGAACAAATTGGGCATTGCTATTCATCAATATGCCAAACGCCAGATGACCTATTTTAGAAAAATGGAAAAAGATGGCTTTACAATTAATTGGATTGATGGCGAATTAACCACCAAGCAGCAAGCAGAAATAGCTATGCAAATTATTGGGCAAGCCCAGTAAGTTTTGCTACTTTTGTTGTCTTAAATTTTACAAATGGCTGGATGCGGATATGTATGCCCACAATGCGAAGGGCGAGGATTTACAGAGAATGGCGAAACTTGTGATTGGTGCAGTACGCCCGATAGTAAATCATCAACCCAAACCACCGATGAAGATTGGATAAAAGAAGTGCATGAAGGAAAATGCTGTGCCGATGACTGATAAAGAATTTAAATACTACGCCATTTTTAAACCATTTGGTGTATTAAGCCAATTTGTTTGCGAGCTTAACTATAAAAAATTATTGGGTGATGTGTTTGATGTGGAAGACGATGTAATGCCCGTTGGTAGGCTTGACGAGGATAGTGAAGGATTATTAATATTAAGTAATAACGGCCAATTACACCAGCACCTTTTAGCTCATCAGGTTGAAAAAGAATATTGGGTTTTGGTTGAAGGTGATGTAACGCCCGAAACCATTGAACAATTGAATACAGGTGTTGAAATTTCGCACCAAAGTGTACTTTATAAAACTAAGCCAGCCATTGTAAAACGAATACCCGATGCAGATTTCCCCGAAAGATATCCGCGTGTGCGTTACCATAAATACAAACCACACACTTGGCTTAGCATTACACTAAAAGAAGGCCGATTTAGGCAAGTGCGTAAAATGACTGCAGTAGTTGGCCACCCTACCTTACGATTAGTTAGAGTACGTATTGGAAATTACGAGGTAAATACCCAAACACCAGCAGGTAGTATTATGCCAATTAATCCTGATGATTTAGACACATTATTTAACTTTAATCCAGAACAATAGATTTTTTATATATTTGAGGTAACAACACACACTACATGAAAAAATATTTACTACTTTTAACCATAAGCATGGTTGCTTTTTTAGCCAATAGCTATGCACAATGCACACCCGATGTTGCGTTAAACCATACAGGGTTTTCGCCAGCCAATTTACCTCCTGCATACACAGATGCGCCATACAGCCAAACTTTAAGTTTTTATGCTGTTAAAGATACAACCTACTTAGTAAATGGTAATTACTATGATGTTGTGATTGACTCTGTACAATTAATGTCGTTATCAGGTATACCAGCGGGCTTTACCTACAATTGTTTAAACCGTTGTGTAATTGCTGGTGGCCAAGCAGGATGTGCATTACTAAGCGGAAGTGCAGATACAACCCAAATTGGTGGATACCCAATTACAACACATATTCAAACTTATTTTCACTTAAAAATAGCACCTACAAGTACATTTAATAGGTTTGATTCATCAAGTTCATTTACATTCCGTATTTACCGCACTACTGGTTTAGGTGAGTTATTAAATAATTCAGCCCCTGCATTTATTAAGGCTTATCCTAACCCTACAGCAAGTAGTGTTTCGTTCGATTTATCAGCCTTACCAAACCATAGCCAAGGTGCAGTTAGTATGTTTGATGCTTTAGGACGTAAAGTTTACGAAGGAAATTTTAGCAACAACAACACCGAAGCAATAAATGTACAAGGTTTTGATAGGGGAATTTACAAGTGTTTAATACAATGCCAAACAGGTAACTATTACACCACGTTTATTAAGGAATAGTTACGTTTAATAATACACTAATAAGGTCGTTTGAGTCATTTCAAACGACCTTATTTTTTTGCTAAATTTTTACGCGAAGTTGAAGGTTAAATGTACGTGGTGCGTCCATGCGAGCAGGGCGTGTGGCGTACTCTAAATTGGTAAGATTATTAATTAAAAAACTAATGGTAACATTAGGGCTGATATTCATACCAATTCGTGCTTGATGCACCCAATCGCCACTACCAATTCTATTCATAAACTGAGTTAAACCAGGAATAAGCACGTATAACAAAGGATCCATTTTATCAAACTTACTGTAGTATTGTACCCCGTAGCCAATATTTAATTTCCTGTAGCTTATCTCAATATCACCCTTAACCAAATAACGGTTTCTGTATGGTAAAAGCTTATCATTAGCATAAGCACTATCAACGCCACCAAAGCTTTTTATAAATTTCCCCAAATACGTAATTGGATTACGCGATGCAGTATCATTAGCCAAATTAACAGGAAAACTATAAGTATACCCAGCCAACACATTTATCATCACATCACCAATGTTACCATTTCCACTCACCGATATTTCGGTACCTGCTACCCTGGCTTGTTGTAGGTTTAATGCTTTAAAGCCAAAAGTCCCTAGAGGCAGTTCTTGCGTTGCTTTTTCGTACTGATCAAACTTAAACTCAATCAAATGAGTGTATTCTTGCCAAAACAAAGCCCAATCTGCCTGTCCATTCCAATTGCCAATTTTAAATCCTTGTTTAACGCCAATTTCGGTAGTCCATCCAAACTCAGTTTTTAAATCTGGATTAGGGAAAACACGTAAGATGGCTACTCTATCATTTACATATCGTTCGCCAATTGTAGGAAAGCGGTAACCCTCGCCATAATTTGCACGTAAGTATGTTTTTTTTGCCACTTGGTAATTAGCACCCAACTTAAACATGGGCCTTCTATTTTCTTTGTTGGCATCAATTCTATTAAACTCATATCGTGTACCAGCACTCACATTCCATTTCTCACGCATATAATCGGCCTGCGAAAAAAACGCATAAGAGTAGCCTATATAACGGCCACTGTAAATATTACTTACAGCCGTAGTGTAGGTACCATAAAAACCAGAGGTTGTAGTAATATGTTTAGGCCACTTTCGCTGCCAAGTATAGTCTAAACCTGTTTGCTGTGCATTTGCATTATATAAATTTCTATTCAAAGTTTGATCAACGAAACGAACAATGTTGTACGACCTTACTTTTAATGCGTGTGTGGTTTTGTTATTAGGAGATTGATAAGTTACATGCGGATCGAGGGTATAAATACGCCAAAAATCTTGTCCAGCACTTCCTGCATAAGGTTTAAGTGAATTTGAATCTCCATCAGCCCAAAGAAAAAAACGACCTGCTTTTTCAAACAATAACATTCCGTTCAGCCCATAACTTAGTCCTTTAATTTTCTTACTGCGATAACGAGTTTTTAAATAGCTACGTGCCCTAAACTCATCATTCTCCTGCAAATGGCTTCTTACCATATTTACATTGGCACTAACAACTAAATCAAAATTACCCATTTTTTGCTTGTGGCTAAAAAATGCACCTGTAGTAAATGGTGATGTAGTTCGCTCCCACCACGCTGCATAAGCCCTACGCGGGTTATCTGTTATTCCTTGATAAGTGGTAAACTTGGTTTCGGGTTTATTTCCAGCCCAACCAGTTCGCACATTTATGCTTCCGTTTAAAGCCGATGAACCATATAAAACCGAAGTTGCTCCTTTAACTACTTCTATTTGTTCGGCTGCTTCTATCGGAAGCAACTTCCATCTTATATCACCTAAATCGCCACCCATCAAAGGCATATCATCTAACAAAATAATAACCCTACTGCCCACACTGTAACTGTATCCAACACCACCACGCATGCTCACTTGCCCTTCAATTACACTGACACCAGGTACTTTATTTACCACATCACTTAAATCATTAGCGTTAGTATAAGCTATTAAATTAGGCTTTATGATATTCATGGTCATTACCTCTTGAGCTGCCTTACGCTCAATTTTCCCCCCCGAAAAAACAAATTGATCCAATTGATTTATTTCGGGCTCAAGCAAAATGGTAATTTCAGCTTGGCTACCCAAAATTTCTATTCTTCTCTCGTACGATTTAAAGCCCAATGCTCTTACCCTAACAGTGTATTTACCTGAGTTAATTTTTATCGAAAAAAAACCAGCTGTATCTGTTTGTGTTCTATTGGTACCTAATGTAATTGCAGCATAGCCTATCGGTTGATTGGTATTTGCAATGGCAACCTTGCCAACTAATGTAGCCGTTTGCGCTTGTACTTTTAGTGTACATGCAAAAATTAGCAACAGTAAAAAATTTACTTTCAAGTATTTATACGTCATAAATAGTGGTACAAAATATAAAAAACAGCGTACTTTTTTGCATGTTGCTTTTATTTATGTTGATATTGCAGGAGGATAACGAGTAATAATGGGTATTAAAAACGCACGGCAACAAGAAAATATACACATCCTGTTTTGGTTAATAAAGGATTCGTGTTGGATGATGCAGTTTAAAGAATTAGCAACCTTAATGATTATACCAACAATAGGTATTGCAATCTGGATTTTAATACAATCACGCCAATCAATTAAACGATTTTTACCCAACCTAGCGGTGCTATTTTGGATTACAGCCAATGCACTTTGGATGCTTGACGAGTTTTTTGCGTTAAGTTTAATTAACTATTCGTTAGCACTTTTTTGCTTAGGCATATTAAGCATATTAAGCTACATATATATTATTTTAACAGCCCCAAAACCGCGGCCCAACAACAAGTAGCTAAATATAACAATAATTTATAGGTAATTATTGAGTAAATAAAAAAACAAATACTAATTTTACGCGGTTTTTAAAGTCGTACAAGGCTTTTTCGAAACGTTTACATTGTTTATAATAGAACATTAATGGATAAAATTAAAAATAGGTTTGAAGAAATTGGCTTACCTAAAGCAGCAGAAATCAAAGAATTTTTAAAAGCCAATGCGGAAGTTCAAATGGGAACTTACAATTTGGATGCGGTTACATCTGGAATGAAGGGAATGATTGGTTTAATTACCGAAACTTCATTACTTGACGCAGAAGAAGGAATTCGTTTCAGAGGATTTAGTATCCCTGAATTGAGAGAAAAACTTCCACGTTTAGAAGGAACTACCGAGCCATTACCAGAAGGATTGTTCTACTTAATGTTAACAGGCGAAATTCCATCGTACGATGATATGTACGAAGTAGGTAGCAACTGGACTAAACGTTCTGTTGTGCCTAAACACGTTTTTGAAGTAATTGATGCGTTGCCTACATCAACGCACCCAATGACCCAGTTTTCGGTAGCAATTATGGCTATGCAAACTGAAAGTGAGTTTGCTGCTGCATACCGCAACGGTGTAAACAAAAAAGATTACTGGTTACATACCTTTGAAGATACCATGAATTTAATTGCTCGCCTTCCTCGTGTGGCAGCATATATCTATCGCAGAACATACAAAAACAACGTACACATTGAACCAAACCCGAAATTAGACTGGGCAGGTAACTTTGCTCACATGTTGGGTTATGGCGAAAACGAAGGATTTAAAGAGTTGATGCGTTTATACATGGTTATCCATGCCGATCATGAAGGTGGTAACGTATCTGCACATACAACCCATTTGGTGGGTTCTGCTTTAAGCGATCCTTACTTAGCATTCTCTGCTGCAATGAACGGCTTAGCCGGACCATTACACGGATTAGCTAATCAAGAAGTAATTCGTTGGGTATTGGAATTACAAGAAGCTTTAGGTGGCGGAAAACCAAGCAAACAACAAATTGAAGATTACATTAACAAAACCATTAACGAAGGTAAAGTTGTACCAGGATACGGACACGCAGTATTGCGTAAAACCGATCCACGCTTTACTGCACAAATGGAATTTGCTAAAACACATATGCCAACTGATGAATTAGTAAACATTGTTTGGGATGTGTATGATATTGCTCCTCGCATTTTAGGAAGCTACAAAAAAATTAAAAATCCATTCCCTAACGTTGATGCACATAGCGGTGCGCTATTATTGCATTACGGCATGAAAGAATACGATTTCTTTACCGTATTGTTTGGTGTTTCGCGTGCATTGGGTGTATTAACCTCGTTAGTTTGGGATAGAGCTTTAGGATTAGCATTAGAGCGTCCTAAATCAGTAACCTCTGATTGGATTAAAAACAAAATTGCCGCTCAAGCGCAAGCAAAATAATGAGCGTTAAACAACATTTTATTATTTACCTAACAGCCGGTTTGTTTTTACTTACCGGCTGTGGTTTTTATTCGCATACAGGTGCATCTGTTGATGGAAAAACATTTTCTGTCGATTACATTACCAATGTATCGAGCATTGTTATGCCGACCTTTAGCCAAATAATAACCGAGCGTTTAAAAACCAAATTTATAAACGAAACAACCCTTAAGCTAACCCAGCAAAATGCCGATGTTAAATTTAGCGGCAAAATACTCAGCTACACCACAGCCCCAGTAGCGGTTCAGGGTAACCAACAAAACGCAGTAAACAGGTTAACTGTTACTATTGAAATTACCTACGAAAATACCAACGACCCAACCAAAAACTTTACCCAACAATTCACCAATTTTGTTGATTATTCATCAACAGAAAACTTCTCAAGCATTGAAGGTGATTTAGTTAATAAAGTAACTGATATTTTGGTTCAAGATGTTTTTAATAAAGCATTCATCAACTGGTAATTCTTTAATTCCAAAAAAAATCGTTTTATTCGCATACTTACAGCATGAATAAAACGGAATTTATACAACTAATTAAAACACCAAACTTGCCTGCAACAGCGCATATAGCTGCGCTTAAGCAAGTGTTAGTTGATTTCCCGTATTTTGCCAATGCACGTATTTTGTTGGCTAAAGCATTGCATAACGAACAACACTACGAGTACGAAAAATTTTTAAAGCAAACCGCTTTAATTGTACCCGATAGAGAAGTGTTGTATCATTACATTCATAACTTAGAAACTCATTGGCAAAAACAGCCAGAGCCAAGCTATCAATGGACCGAGCCAGAGCGCGTGCCTGCCGAACCAATAAATTTAGTTGAAAGTACTCCAACACCACTGCCATTAGAGGAAGAGGTAAAAGAAGCCTTAGCTAACATATCGCACGACTTAACAATCACTGAACCCGAAGCAACAGAACTATATCAAGAACCTGTAATAGCAAACACTGCCGAAAACAGCACCACTGACGCAGAAACTACCTTAAGTACTGATGAGTTAGAAGCCGATTTAGCAATTGCTGAGCTGCTTGATGAACAAAATATTTCTGTTGATACTACAGAAGAAAAACCTTTAGAAGTAGTTGCCGAATTGCCTCCACCGACAATGCCAAATAATGATGTGAATGAAGAGCACAGCTTTTTAGAATGGCTGATGTTAAAATCGGGGCAAAAAATTGAAAATCCGGTTACGGCACCCAAAACTGAAGAAGAAAAGCTTCCAGAAGTAACAGCCGTTAATAATGATGTAGCCGAACCTACAACACCAACACCAGCAGAAACTGTTGCACCAGTGCAACCTATTGCTGAGGTTACCAAAGCTGATATTGAAGATGCGGTGGCCAAAAGCAATGTGAACGATTTTCAGAATATTTTAGACAAGTTTATTAAAGAAAATCCAAGCATTAGCCGACCTAAAGCCGAGTTTTTTAATCCTATGAATATGGCAAGGCAAAGTGTAGAGGAAGACGAAGAACTTGTAACTGAAACACTTGCAAATTTACTTTACAAACAAGGCAACTACAAAAAAGCAATTAGAGCTTATGAAAAATTATGCTTGAAATATCCAAGCAAATTGTCGTATTTTGCCACCCTTATACAAAAAATTAAAACAGAAATAAAAGACTAAAAACTATGTATACTGTACTTTCAATTGTAATTATTTTAGTGTGTGTATTATTAACACTAGTTGTACTAATTCAAAATCCTAAAGGTGGAGGGATTGCCTCTAACTTTGCTGCACCTAACCAAATTATGGGCGTTAAACGCAGTAGTGATGTAGTAGAAAAAGCAACTTGGATTTTAGTAATTGCCTTAATTGTGCTTTCATTATCAAGCAACTTTTTCCGTCCTGCAGTTGGTACCGAAACAGATGCACCTGAAAGCCGCATTGGTGGACAATTAGAGAATGTTGCTACACCTGCTCCAGCAGCAGCGCCTGCGGCAGCTCCAGCTCCTGAACAACAAGCAGCACCTGCACAAGAAACTGCACCAGCTACTAAATAATATTTATTTTAAAGCAATAAAAAGGCCTAACGAACAAGTTCGTCAGGCCTTTTCTATTTACTATTATTTGTAGTATTAAAACTGCTTACGTAATCCTAAACTTAAACCTACCATATATGGTCGTTGGCTAATCCAATTGCTTCGTTCAATCATATTGTTAATGCTATATTTTACATATGGCATAGCAGTAAGCGTTATATCATCATTTAAACGGTAGCTTAACCCTAAATAGGTTTGTGCAAACCAGCTATTGGTAAATCCAGGAAATGCATCGGTGCTTTTAACTGATAAAACACCAATATTATTTTGTGCAACCATGGCCACATCAACCACACTAATAATTGCGTAACTTACCCCTGCCTTAGCTTCTACTGCAAGTCGAGCCAAAGGTTTAAATTTATAAGTGAACAAAACCGGTATTTCGTTCCAGCTGTATTTTATACGCTGGTTATTAAGCACACCAGTTGTTACTGAATCTGTGGTTAAAAAAGTACCTCCAGGTTCAAATTTTGGAGAGGTAGATGTAGTTGCCGTTCCAAAATTCATACCCATGCTAAAATGGGTAAATTGTATCCCACTTGATACCATCCAGTTTTTTGATAATGAATAATCAAGTAAAAATCCTCCACTCCAATCAACCTTCGCTTGTTCTACATTTTTACGTAAAGCAACCGTATTGGCTAAACTAGTATTTGGTGCTTGCAACTGCATCATGCTGTAATGTGCACCCACCAAAATAGTTAATGATAGCTTAGAGGATTCATCAGGCACAATAGCACTTACATTATTACTATCTGATAAAACAGGTAAGCTACGTGCCACTTGCTTTTGCGTGGTATCTGAGTTTTTGGCTACTAACACAGTATCTGTAGTTAATAATTTTACCGGCCCTACAGGCATCGAATCTATTGCACTTTCAGTTGGTGCATTTGTAACAGGTAAAGTATATTTATCAACTTGGTTAGAAGTGGCTACAGGCATATTGGGCTTATGTTCAGTAGTTGATTTATCTCCTTTACTTGTTGTAGCTGTAGCTTTTCTTACAGGTAATTTTACCAAAGTTTGAGAACGTGTAGATAATTGAGGTTGAGATTGAGATTGAAGTTGAGGTT
Source organism: uncultured Chitinophaga sp. (assembly GCA_964545895.1). Classification (GTDB taxonomy): domain Bacteria; phylum Bacteroidota; class Bacteroidia; order UKL13-3; family UKL13-3; genus UBA6183. The sequence goes on from CAZJHS010000009.1 coordinate 18,918, forward strand.
GAGGTTGAGGTTTTGGCTTAACATCAATAGTTTGTGCCTCGGCAACCTGATTAGTGGCATTAACAATCTTTTCCTTTTTAGGGCTTGATACAGCAGATTTAGGCACAGCATTGCTAATTGTGCTTGTATTTTTAACAGCTGTAAGTGATGTATTATGATTCAAATAATTTAGCTGATAGCCAACCCCGAAAGCAATAACTAATAGTGTTACTAATGATGAGAACCAGACTAAGCCAACCCTTCTACGATTTTTACGCTCAGGAGGCAACTGCGCTTCTATTTGTTCCCAAGTTTCCGGAAAAGGTTTAAGCTGATAATTACCAACCTTGCCCTCTACCCTTTTTTCAAACTCTGGCCTGTTTACCTCTTGGTCAATACGATTCCACAACGATTCGGTAGGCTTATATACCGTATCGTCAAGCTGCTCTTGCAACTTCTTTTCAAAATCGTTATTTCGGTTCTTTAAAAGGCTCATTTAAAATTTGATAATGTTCTGCTAGCATCTGTTGCATTGCACTGCGTGCGCGTGCATACTGCGATTTTGATGTTCCAACAGCAATATTTAACATATCCGCAATTTCTTTGTGGGTATACCCTTCTACCGCATACAAGTTAAAAACTACACGGTAGCCTTCGGGCAATTGTTGAACCAAAGCAATAATCTCTTTGGCTGATATTTTTTCTATCACACCATCATCAAAACCCGCATCATAGCCCACTGTATCTAAATCTTCCTGAAACTTACGCGAGCGATGTTTAAAAAAATTAATAGCAGTAAAAACCATAATACGCCTTATCCAACCTTCAAAACTCCCCTCATGTTTAAACCGTGCAATATTCTGAAAAACCTTAATAAAGCCTTCCTGCAACATGTCTTCGGCTTCGGCTCTGTCTTTTGCGTATCGCATACATACACCTAGCATTTTTGAGGCATAGCAATCGTACAGTGCCTTTTGGCTACTGCGCTTGCCGTTAATACAGCCTTCAATCATATCTAATTCGGGTGTGTGCATGACTTATTGGTAAGTCAATTTACTACTTTTTATGGTTGCATCTGACATTATTTTTCTTTTGTGTCAGTTATCTTACCTCAAAAACTTCAAAAATGGCAGCATTTAAGCGTTGGCATAATAGTGGAGAAAGGAAGATTACTCAAAAAAATAACATTTAATATAAAAACTATATGTCAGTAAATCTTAAACCATTAGCAGATAGAGTTCTAGTTGAACCAGCTGCTGCAGAAGAAAAAACCCTTGGAGGTATTATTATTCCAGATACAGCACAAGAAAAACCTCAAAGAGGTACCGTAGTTGCTGTAGGTAATGGCAAAAAAGATGAACCAATGACCGTAAAAGTTGGTGATACCGTTTTATATGGTAAATACGCAGGAACCGAAATTGCTGTAGAAGGCAAAGATTATTTGATTATGCGCGAAGCTGATATTTTCGCAATCGTTTAATTAAACAACTCCTTTAGTATAATTTTAAAACAAAAAAAAATGGCAAAAAAAATTCAATATAACGTAGAAGCGCGTGATGGTTTAAAACGCGGTGTTGATGCATTAGCTAATGCAGTAAAAGTAACTTTAGGACCTAAAGGTCGTAATGTAGTTATTGATAAAAAATTTGGTTCACCAACTGTAACTAAAGATGGTGTATCTGTAGCTAAAGAAATTGAATTAAAAGATCCATTGGAAAACATGGGTGCACAAATGGTAAAAGAAGTAGCTAGCAAAACTGCAGATATTGCAGGTGACGGAACTACTACTGCTACTGTTTTAGCACAAGCAATTGTATCTGCTGGGTTAAAAAACGTAGCAGCTGGTGCTAACCCTATGGACCTTAAACGTGGTATCGACAAAGCTGTTGAAGCCATTGTAAATAACCTAAAATCGCAAAGCCAACAAGTTGGTGACGACAATAAAAAAATTCAACAAATTGCATCGATATCAGCCAACAATGACGAAATTATTGGTACGTTGATAGCAGATGCGATGGCTAAAGTTGGTAAAGAAGGTGTAATTACTGTTGAAGAAGCTAAAGGCACAGAAACTGAAGTAAAAACAGTTGAAGGTATGCAGTTTGATCGCGGTTACTTATCGCCATACTTTGTTACCAACACTGAAAAAATGGAAGTAGACTTAGATGCGCCATACATTTTAATTACTGATAAAAAGGTAGGTAGCATGAAAGAGTTATTGCCAGTATTAGAAGCAGTAGTTCAATCAGGTAAACCTTTATTAATTATTGCCGAAGATGTAGAAGGTGAAGCTTTAGCAACTTTAGTAGTAAATAAATTACGTGGTTCGTTAAAAATTGCTGCCGTAAAAGCACCAGGTTTTGGCGATAGAAGAAAAGCAATGCTTGAAGATATTGCTATTTTAACTGGCGGTACCGTAATAAGCGAAGAGCGTGGATTTAAATTGGATGCTGCTGATATTACCATGTTAGGCAGAGCAGAAAAAGTAACCATTGATAAAGATAACACAACCATCATTAATGGTGCTGGTGGAAAGGCTGATATTACTGCACGTGTTAATCAAATTAAATCTCAAATTGAAAATACTACTAGCGAGTACGATAAAGAAAAATTACAAGAGCGCTTAGCTAAATTAGCTGGTGGTGTTGCAGTACTTTACATCGGTGCGGCTACCGAGGTTGAAATGAAAGAGAAAAAAGACCGTGTTGATGATGCTTTACACGCAACGCGTGCTGCTGTTGAAGAAGGTATTGTAGCTGGTGGTGGTGTTGCCTACATACGCGCAACCGAAGCATTAGATAACCTTAAAGGTATTAATGATGATGAGAACACTGGTATTGCCATTATTAAACGTGCCATTGAAGAACCATTACGTCAGATTGTTGCCAATGCTGGTGGCGAAGGTAGCGTAGTAGTTAATAAAGTACGTGAAGGCAAAGCTGATTTTGGATACAATGCACGCACAGAGGTTTATGAAAACCTAATTGCTGCGGGTGTAATTGACCCAACTAAAGTAAGCCGAGTTGCCTTACAAAATGCAGCTAGTGCAGCAGCTATGATTTTAACTACCGAATGTGCTTTGGTAGAAGAAAAAGAAGACAAAGCTCCTTCAATGCCGGGTGGTATGCCAGGCGGTATGGATGGTATGTACTAACATAAAGTACAACTGTTTTAAACAATATAATCTTAAAACCGAATTGCAAATGCAATTCGGTTTTTTTATGTTTGAGTAAATAAGTTACGTACAACCAAGTAATTAATACAACTCTCTTATCAATAATAAATCACAGCATATCATCGTTTAACCATCAAACCTCAACTAATTTTATGAAAACAAAAGCAAGCCTACTGTTATTTATGTTTACTATGGTAAATATGGCGTATGCACAGTTCTACAGCGTCACTAGGTATAATATATTTATGTACGATGATAATGGCAAACCATTTAAATTTGGCAAATCAGCTAAGCAGGCCGAAGTTAAATCTTACGAGATTACGTACCTTAACGATAAAGGTAAAACTAAACGTAAAAATGCCTTTCAATTAAATAATGCAGGTAATATTGTTTATCAAGTACTTTACAATGCCAAGGGAACTGTAAAACGCAGTACTTACTCATCATACATTAACGATACTTTACTAACCAATCGCTTTACATTAGACAAAAATGGTGATACCACATCAAAAAGTATATACACCTTTGAACGCGGTAAAATGATTAGTTCTACAGTAAGTTACGGCAAAAAAACAACTGCCTATTTTTACACTTATGATAAAAGTGGAAATCGTACTTCGTACACATACAAGCGTAATGGATTAACCAAACTTACCATTAAATATGAGTATGACGAAACGGGCAAGTTGATGAAACAATCTACATACGATAAACAAAATAAATTAACGGCCGTGGTTAATTACGAGTGCAATTATCAAGGCGAAAAGCAGAAAAAAGTGGAACAATCTAAAGTATGTATGCGTAAAGATGCACTCCCTAATGGTGGTTATGTGGTATATAATGATTACACCAATCCTAAAGGTAAATTAATGCGAAGTGTATCAACATATGATAGCGACAGTAACTTAGTTCAAATACAATCATACGATAGTAAAAGTAAGCTGCTTTCTACTAGCAACTATACCTATGATGCAACTGGCAATTGTACGCAACACAAATACGCTTACAAAAAAACCATATTCCAAAGCAACTATACTTACAACGAAAAAAACTTATTGATAGAATATACTAACCGCAAACAAAATCAAGTAGATGGTTTGGTTAAATACACGTATGTTTACCGCTAATGAAAACAGTTAAATGGATTTTAGGAATACTACTGGTATTGTTTCTGATAGCCGAAGGTTATATTTTAATATCGGGTAACACTTATTTAAATAACTTACTACCTAAAACCATATTTAGCGGCAGGCTTAATCCTGATATTGATGAGTTGGACTGGTTTAAGAAAAATGAAATTCAATCAACCCAACCTAAACCTTGGCCATTAGCCAAACAATACAATAAAGGTGTTTTACACGACAGTGTTTTAAAGCAAATTGAGCAATACGAAACGGTATCGTTTTTAGTGATAAAAAACGACAGTTTGCTTTACGAAAAACATTGGGAAGGTTATGATGAAAAATCATACATCAACTCGTTTAGCATGGCAAAATCAATAACTGCTATGCTAATTGGTTGTGCGTTAAAAGATGGATTAATACAAAGTGTTGATGAGCCAGTGGCCAACTACTTGGCTGAATTTAACACACCCGAATTGCAAAAAATTACGATAAAACATTTACTAACCATGAGTAGCGGCTTGGGCTTTAAAGAAGATTACTCAAGTATGTTCTCTTGGCCTGCCGAAGCCTATTACGGACCTGACGTAAATGGACTAACGCTAAAACAATCCGTTGCACAAGAGGCACCTGGAAAAACTTGGTTTTATAAGGGCGGTGATACCCAACTTTTAGGTATGATATTGAAAAAGGTTACCAATAAAACCATGGCCCAATATGCCACCGAAAAACTTTGGCAACCTTTAGGGGCAGAGCACCCTGCTTATTGGAGTTTAGATGAACATGGCATGGAAAAAGTAAGTTGCTGTTGGTATACCAATGCACGCGATTTTGCGCGTTTAGCTAAACTAATGATGAATTTTGGCTACCAAAATGGTGTTCAATTAATAGATTCGGCTTATATAAAAGAGGCTATTACCCCCGCTAAATTAATAGACAAAAAAGGACTTAAAAGCGAGCAATACGGCTACCAATGGTGGACCATGAACCACAAAGGACATGCTATTTTTTATGCCCGCGGAATAAGAGGGCAATACATTTTTGCCATACCAAGTTTAAAAACTATTGTGGTGCGTTTAGGCCATAAAAGAGCTAAAAAAGCAGGTGATGAACTACCTGCTGATATTTTTACTTATTTGGATGCAGCCTTAAGTTTATAGGCTTTTATAATCCTTTCAGGTAATGTATCTTCGCCACCATATTTATGGCAATACAAAAACCAACATTACCAAAAGGTACCCGCGATTTTGGACCAGCAGATGTGCAAAAACGTAAATACATTTTAAACACCATTGAAACGGTATTTAAAAAATATGGATTTATGCCACTTGAAACGCCAACTATGGAAAACCTAACTACCCTTGAAGGTAAGTATGGTGAAGAAGGCGATAAATTGCTATTTAGAATTTTAGATTCGGGTGATTTTTTAAAATCGCTAAAAGAATACAATGATAAGATGCTTTCGGATGAAAGTCAGGACGCTACTTTTTTGCCATCATACACCGGTAAATTAAACGACCTAGATGCTAAAGCCACAACCAAATTTATTGCCGAAAAAGGTTTACGTTACGATTTAACAGTGCCATTTGCACGTTATGTAGTAATGAACAGAAATGAAATTACATTTCCGTTTAAGCGCTACCAAATGCAACCTGTATGGCGTGCAGATAGACCACAAAAAGGCCGCTACCGCGAGTTTTGGCAATGTGATGCAGATGTGGTAGGTAGTGATAGTTTACTAAATGAGTTAGACTTAATACAAATTTATGCAGAAGCATTTACCCAGCTTGGCATTAACAACTACGAAATAAAAATTAATAACCGTAAGGTATTGGCAGGTATTGCTCAAGTAGTAAAATCTATTGATGCCATGAATACGATTGCTGTTGCCATTGATAAGTTGGATAAGATTGGTGAAGATGGCGTAAGCAAAGAGTTAACTGAGCAAGGTTTTACTCAAACGGAGTTAAATACTTTGTTTGATATCATAACTATTAAAGGCGAAAATCAAACCATTTTAACCCAGTTAAAAGATAAACTTCAAACATCGGCAGAAGGTTTAAAAGGCATTGACGAACTAGCGTTTATTTTAGCATCAAACCCTAACCTAAATATCAATCTTACTTTAGATTTTAGTTTAGCCCGAGGCTTAAGCTACTACACAGGTTGTATTTTTGAAGTTGTATCAAACGATGGCACTTTAAAAAGCAGCATTGGTGGTGGTGGCAGATACGATAACTTAACTGGAATATTTGGCTTGCCTAATGTATCGGGTGTGGGTATAAGTTTTGGCCTTGATAGAATTTATGATGTGATGGATGAGTTGAAGTTATTTCCTGAACAACTTAGAGCAACATCAACCCAAGTTTTATTTTGCCATTTTGATGAGCCTTCGCAACAATATTGTTTACCTGCAGCAAAAGCATTACGCGATAATGGTATTGCAACAGAAATTTACCCTGATGTGGTAAAGAAAAAAGCCATTGCCAAACAACTAGATTACGCTAATGCATTGCAAATTCCATTTGCTGCAATTGCAGGCGAAACAGAAGTTGAACAAGGTATTTTTAATTTAAAAAATTTAGTAACAGGCGAGCAAAAAGTAGTTACCTTAACCGAACTTATTGGCACTTTTGTTAGTGCATAATTATTGTTTATCAACCTCATGAATTTCGCATCTGTTAATCCATATACCGAAGAAACATTAGCCACATACGATTTTATAAGTGACGATGTTTTGTGGCAGCAAGTTGAACAAGCCAACAAAGCACAAAAAAATTGGCGCAAAGTTAATATTAGCAAACGTGTACAGTTTATACAAAAACTAGGGCAGTTACTAAAAGATCAACACGAAGAACTTGCTTTGCTTGCAACACTTGAAATGGGTAAACCACTTGCCGAAGCTAAATTAGAGGTGCTTAAATGCGCTCGTGGATGCGAGTATTATGCAGCACAAGCCCAAAAGCTATTAATGCCTAAAAGTAGCGTTGCAGAAACGGGCAAAACAGTTACCTTAAACTACGAACCGCTTGGTATAATTTTAGGTGTGTTCCCTTGGAATTTTCCGTATTGGCAAATTTTGCGCAGTGCAATTCCTACTGTACTTGCAGGTAATGCCATGTTAGTAAAACCAGCACCAAACGTACCGCAATGTAGCTTGGCCATACAGCAACTGATAAATGAGTGTGGCCTACCTCAAAGTGTTGTGCAAATTGTATTTGCTAACCCACAACAGGTGGCACAAATTTTAGCCGATAATAGAATTAAAGCAGCTACACTTACTGGTAGCGAAAAAGCAGGAAGTGCAGTTGCAAGCATGGCTGCCAAACACATCAAAAAATCTGTATTAGAACTTGGTGGCAGCGACCCATTTATTGTTTTAGATGATGCCGATTTAACAGCCACTTTAAACCAAGCAATAGTAGCTCGTTTTCAAAACAATGGACAAAGCTGTATTGCAGCCAAACGATTTATATTGCACCGCAACATTGCGCAAGATTTTTTACAACAACTACAACAAAAAGTTGCCGCATTAGTTTGTGGAAATCCGCAAGAATCATCAACCCAAATTGGCCCACTTGCCAGATTAGATTTAAAAGAAAAACTAGCTCAACAAGTTGATACCAGCATAGCACAAGGAGTTACATTGTTTTATCAACAAACTGATATACCTAAAACTGGTTATTTTTATCCGCCTACCATTTTAACAAACATACCAAGCCAAAGCGTAGCCTATAAGGAAGAACTATTTGGACCTGTAATTTCTGTTTTTGTTGTAGATACTGATGAAGAGGCCATTTTAATTGCTAACGATACCGAGTTTGGTTTGGGAGCAAGCGTTTGGAGCAAAGATGTAAACCGAGCTCTTGCTGTTGCAAACGAAATTGAAAGCGGACAGGTATTTATAAATGAAATGGTAAAATCCCAACCGGGTAATCCATTTGGAGGAGTAAAAAAATCGGGATATGGCCGCGAATTAGGTGAATATGGGCTATATGAGTTTTGCAACATTAAAGCCATTTGGCTATAACACCAACACATGAACCAGGAATAAAACATGATGAAAAAAATATTAGCCGTTGATGACGACCCCATTAACCGACAGTTGATGCAGATTTTTTTAAGTGATGATTTTGAATGTAAAGTAGTGAATAGTGCACAGCAAGCCCTTGATGCACTAAACAGTCAACCATTTGATTTAGTGGTTACCGATATTAACTTAGGAAGTGCGCAAGATGGCATTTGGCTTGGAAAATACATTAAACAATCAGCCCAATTTACACACATACCTGTGGTAGCCATAACCGCTCATGTAATGAGCTACACCGGTAAAGATGAAATTAAAGAAGCTTTTGATACCTTGGTACAAAAGCCTATTATAAAACAACGACTTATTGAACAACTGAAGCAAATACTTGGCATATAAAGTCAAAACTCAACCGCTAAAATATTTTTACTGTTATTTGCTAATTTTATGATTTATATTCGGGTAAACTTAAATCATATGAAGAAAATATTTACCCTCTTATTTGTTGTAACAATCCTTGTTATAACAACGCAAACGGTTTCCTCAAACTCTGGAGGCCCTCCAGGTGCTTACAACAATGCACCAGGTTTAGGTAATTGCACCAGCTGTCATTCTGATTTTCCATTACAAACATCAGGCACTGTACACAACAGCTTAACGCTTACCACCAGTACTTCAATTGGTAACCTACAACCCAACACAACTTACACATTTACCTTAGGTTTTTCCGATGCATCAAGCACTAAGTATGGTTTTCAATTAAGCGTTTTACCTACTGGTGCTACTTCTACCACAGCTAGTATTGGCACTATTACCAACACCAGCACACAAACACAAGTAACTGCTCGTGGCAACAGAACTTACATCGAACACAACTCAAATGGTACAAGTGCTCCTTCATCGAGCAAAACTTGGCAGTTCAACTACACTACTCCAAACACAGTTTCATCGCCTGTATTTTATGTAGTAGTAAACTCAACCGATGATGATTTTTCAAGCTCGGGTGATAAGATTTATGCAAAAACATTTACTTCTACTGTACTACCAATTAAGTGGGGTGAGGTTACCGTTGATACAAAAGCAACTCCATCATTAAAATGGGTTACTTACACCGAAATTAACAACGCATTTTTTACTGTAGAACAAAGTAATGATGGCTTAACTTGGGAAGAACTTGCACAAGTAAAAGCAGCAGGAAACTCGAAAAACACGAACACCTACAACTATGAGTTAGCAAACACACTTGAAGCTACTTATTACCGCGTTAAACAAACCGATTTTAACGGATTAAGCAGCTACTCTCCTATTGTATTTGCTGATGCTAAGTTGGCTCCATTAACTGAAATAGCCTATGCTGTTACTGAGAAAGAAATTTTATTGCCTAATTTAAATTTTGAAAAAGTAACCTTGATGGACCTTAATGGTAACAACATGGAAGTTAACCCTACACTAAAAAATGGGTTACATGCAATTACAACAAGCCATTTAAAAACAGGTATTTATTTGTTAACCTTAACTGTTAACCAAAGTACCAAAACGCACAAAGTAATGGTGTACTAATACCTCAATTACACATAATAAAAAAGGTGGTAAGTTTTACTTACCACCTTTTTTTATGCATTGTTTTTAAATCCTATGGTTCGCTTTTCAGGAACCGCGTTGTAATCTATTTTAAACTCTTCTACATCTTCAAAACAAAGCTGCTGAATCATATCAATAGTGCGTAACTCGGGCTCCAATTTGGCCAATCGTAAATGTTGGTTTTTAATTGATTCTTCAACAAGTTTCCTCACATTACGGGCATTTCCAAAATACTGGTTACGGGTTTTATACATAAACTCCATAAAGGCACGCAGGTGCTCTTTTGCTTTATCATCGGGCGTAATGCTATTGCTAGCAAACATGCGCAAGGCAATTTCAAACAATTGCTCTGCATTGTAATCCTCAAAAAACATTGCCCTATCAAAACGAGAACTTAAACCAGGATTTGATTGTAAGAAGTTTCGCATGTTCTCGGTATAACCAGCTACAATCACTACAAACTCCCCACGTTCGTCTTCCATACGTTTAAGTATAGTTTCAATTGCTTCTTTTCCAAAATCATTCTCTCCGCCTTCACTTAACGCGTAAGCTTCATCAACAAATAATACCCCACCTTTGGCTTTATTAACTACCTCATTTGTTTTAATAGCGGTTTGGCCAACATACGCACCAACCAAGCCTTGCCTATCACACTCCACCAAATTACCGCGCTCTAAAATACCTAAGGCTTTATAAATTTGGGCCAACAAACGTGCTACTGTTGTTTTACCTGTACCTGGGTTTCCGGTAAATACAGCATGCAGCGAAAAGCTTTGTCGGATATCTTTACCAATTTCTTTGTAAAACCTAACTAACTTAACTAGCTCATCAATCTCTGTTTTAACTGCACCAAGTCCAATCATGCTGTGTAAAGTGCTTAAAGCAGCACGTAGTAATTCTTCATCAATTGGAATATCGGCAATGCTTCTGTTTTTAGCTGCAAATATTTTATCAATATCTTCGGGCTTTATGGTTGATAGCTCATCTTTGGTTAATGATTCAGGGTTTTCGTTAAGCATTAAACGTAATCCCATATTCATCTTCGCATCATCAATAAGCGTATTTACAAAACGTGCATTACCAAAAGTTTTATCACGATTACGGTATGAATCCACTAACTTTTTATACAACACATCACGCGACTCAACATTAAACTGCACAGCACGTTTGTTTGATGTGTAATCAGCTATTTTCATCAACTCTTGTGGCGTATAATCAGGAAAATCATAGTACATGCTAAACCTAGATTTTAAGCCTGGATTAGACTCTAAGAAATTATTCATTTCTTCGGGATAACCAGCCACAATAATGGCCAAATCGCCATCACCATCACTCATCTCTTTCAGTAAAATTTCAATAGCCTCTTTTCCAAAATCCTTCGAGTCGTCATTTTTGCGCGCTAAAGCATAAGCTTCATCAATAAATAAAATTCCGCCTTTAGCCTTTTTAATTACATCTTTAGTTTTGGGTGCAGTTTGGCCAATGTACTCGGCTACTAAATCACTTCTATCAGCCTCTACAACGTGTCCTTTTGATAATAAACCTAGCTCGCAATAAATTTTACCAAGCATTTTGGCCACAGTGGTTTTACCTGTACCTGGATTACCCGTAAAAACAGCATGAAGATTAATTTTATCATTATCCTCAAATCCTTTTTCTTTACGTAGCTTGATAAAATTAAGATACGTGGTATATTCTTTTACTTTTTTCTTAATGCTATCAAGGCCAATTAAACCGTCTAACTGGGTAAGAACTCCATCGAGATTTTTATCTGCAATTGGTAACACAGCCTTTTCGGTTATTGCTTTTGATTTTGTCTTAGCAATTGCATTAGGAATAATGGGTGTGTCGCTAAAAACAAATTCATCTGCCACATCAAAAGTTAAACTGGCAATAATTTGATCCATGAAAATTACATCAACCGAGTAAATATCATTGCCCCAAGTACCTTTTAAATCGCTTCCCCAACCTATCGAACATTCAAAGGTGTTCTCGCGTCCACCAACTTCCAGTAACTTCTCAATACTGCCTTTAAGTTGGCCCGTATGCGTTTTAAAATTAAAAAACATTTCGCACTGCCAAGCTTCATTACTTTTCACTAAGTTTTCGCAAGTAAGTTCGAGCCATACATAGCGAGTATCGGCTGCACTAAAAGATGAAACATATTTACGTTCCTTTTTAGGCAAGTTAGAGTCAGGACCTTCGTATAATTTTACTTGCTGAAGGGTAAAATATGGATTTACAGTATCTGTAACCAAGCCTTGTTCTTCTACATAAAAAAGTTTTTCGGCAACAAATACATTATCAATCCACGCCTCCCAGCGGTAAATTCCTTTTTTCCAATATACACCAGGCGTTTTAACACCCCAACCTTCGCGCACATACACAATGTTCTCGTCTTTACGAATAGTCCTATCGGCAACAAGGTTGCAAATTTCAATATTGTCAGTGTGATGAACACATTTCAAATTCATGCGAACTTCCCAATCTTCTTCATCAAAAAGTTTATTAAAAAACGAAAGCTCACTATATATAAAAGTACATTCCGACTCGTCATAAACCAATCGGTATTTCTTTTCATTATTGGCCAACCATTCTGTAGATCCGAAGATTTTCAGGTCGCGAAACTTGTAGTTTACCGGATTTTCCTTTGCCATAATTCAAATAATTTAATTGTTACAATAACTACAGCCAGTAATTTGTGCTGTATTTGATGGTTCAACTTTATGTTTTAGATTAAATAAAGCAAGGGTTTGGTTGTACGTGTTTTGTAAACAACATGTAATCAAACCAATATATTTAACACATTTTGGCATTACCTATTGTGCTTAATTTAATTAAAATTATTTTTAAATAATGTTTGGTAGTTAATGGCTAACTACATACTTTTGCCACTCCTAAAAATTTTTAGGGGGCCCGGAGAGATGGGTGAGTGGCTGAAACCACCGGTTTGCTAAACCGACATACGGATTACATCTGTATCGAGGGTTCGAATCCCTCTCTCTCCGCAAGCTTTGTCCAAATTAATTTAGCATAATATTTGGAAAAACATTGCAAAAGTTTACTTTTGCGCCACGTTAAAGTTAAGTAACAACAAAACTTAAACGTTTTCGGGGTGTAGCGTAGCCCGGTATCGCGCCACATTTGGGATGTGGAGGTCGTAGGTTCGAATCCTGCCACCCCGACTTGAAAGCTCAATCATTTAATTGGTTGAGCTTTTTTTGTGTCTATATGTATCAATAATTTTTACCCATTAAAAAGCCCAATTACATTGCTGCAATTGGGCTTTTTAAATATCTCACAAGATAACTAGTCTTTCAAACTAATAGTTCCGCGTAGCTTATATATTTTAGGATTTTTAAACGCTACATCAGATTCTAAACCATCGCCCCACATCATTTCGTTTTTGGTAGTAATGGTAACTTGCTTTTGGGTTGATATACGTTGAGTCGCTTCATTCCAAAGAAGTTCTTCTGTGCGAAGTGTATCTCCATCGGTATTCATCACCACCACTTTATTGCGGGCTATCATGCGTTTTTCTTTATCGTAGCGCACGGCATATAGCGAAGTTAAGAAACTCTCTACATTACCTTTTTTATCTAAAAATTTAACGTTTATACCCTTACGCATCTCGGTATAGTTTTTCTCTTCAGAGGCATAACGCTCCAATAATGGCGCTGTTACCAAAGCTTTAGTTAAGCCACTATCTGTATAATTTATGGTTACATCTGTACCTGTTTCTACAGGCCACGATTGAGCTACTGCAACCTTATTTACCTGGGCAATATCATTGCCAGAGCATGCCTGAAAAAGGATTACCCCAAGTGAAACAACTACAAGTAATGCACGCATGGTATTAGTCGTATTTATATCGTCTGAACCATTGGTAATCGCTGATAGAAACACCTATTACCAACCTAAAATAATCTTCACGCAGTTGTTTGTTTTCGGTGGTTCCGCGCATTAAGTACTCGGCCGAAATATTAATTTTTGATAATGCTTTATCTATTGGTAATCCTAAGCCTACTGAAAAACCTAATGTAGAGATATTGGTTCCGCTTACAGATACATTTCCATTATCGTAACGCATACCAGCACGGTATTCTATTCTGTTAAAATAGCTTTTTACATCTGTTTTGTTATGCTTATAAAAACCACCAATGTTAAAACCAATGGTGTTTTTTAACGAATCGCTGCTGCCAAATGCTTGATAATTTTGCCATGCTGCGTATGATAAATCAACGCCAATTCCCCAATGGTTAATTTCCTGAAAAAACACGCCACCTTTAACTATCATTGGTAAAATTGCAGTTCCTGTTACATCGCTTCTATTTGCAACGGTGTCTTTGCCTGATCCTGATGGATTGGTAACACCAACACCTAATGTACGCACGTTATAGTTATCAGTTGCTGAAAGACTGCTTTGAGGCGAAACCGTTAAGCCAAATGCATATTGATACTTTTTCTCTACTTGTTTTTTGTTGGTGGCCGTAAAGGTATCGGCATATTGCATACCAATATCAAATGCAAATCCTTTTAAATACCTATCACGATTCTCAACCAAGTTGTACATGTTGTATTGTACTGGAATGGTGAGTAAGGTTGTTTGTGTTAACTGTCCAAATACATATCCTCCGTTTACACCTAATGATAGATTACGTTTTAAGCGAAAACCAGTTCCTAAATAAACGCGAGATAAACCTCCCTGTCCGCTATTTTGCTCGGTTCCGGTAAAGGTTGATGTTTGTATAGTGCGATTAATTTTATACCCTATACCCGAAAAAGGCATCAACCCAAAACTTAGCCCCCAACCGCGCTTTTGCGATACACGAAAACCTGCCGAGAAATAAGCAAATGTTGCATTTGTAACACCACCACTTGTATTTGCACTGCTAATATTACCAGCAGAAGCCAAACCAGCTGCATCCCAAACTGTGTTTTGCAAACCGCTGTAAGATGCGGGATTTTGGTTATTGAGCAATGACGGCATTTTAATACCTTGTGATAACTGCCCCATGCCATGTAAGGCTGCACTTCCACCAAACTGCATTTCGCCCAAGCCAATAGTTGAGTAGGGTGATTTTGTAATATTTTGTGCCCAAAGCTGACAGCCAATTAACATTAGCCCTATGCTTAACAGCCCTTTAGCCTTATTTAACATTGAATAATAAAATTTGATTTAACCCCATTAACACTAATGATGGTGCTGCAAATATGTTGTTTTTTATGTGTTTAGCCAACAAATGCGAATTACCGCCACATATTATAACCTGCAATTGTCCATATCGTTCGGTATAACGTGCTATCCTACCATTTATTTCATCGGCTACGCCAATGCAAACACCACTTAATAATGATTGTTCGGTTGATTTACCTTCAAAATCTTCGGGCCAATTTAAATTTGGCAAAGGTAATTTGTGTGTAAACTCATGCATAGCTTGCAAACGCATGTGCATACCAGGCGCTATTGCCCCACCTTGGTAACTGATATCTGCCGAAATAAAATCGTAGGTAATGCATGTGCCAGCATCAATAACTAAACAGTTTATATTGGGATACAAAAATTGCGCAGCAGCAATTGCAGCAACTCTATCCATGCCCAATGTTTGCGGGGTATTATAGTTTATTGTAAACGGTAAAGGGGTTTGATAATTTACCTGAAGTAAGGAAACCTTTAACACACTTAAAATTGCAGTTACAGCATCAGCCCCTGCTCCTACTGCACTCATTACCGCGTATTGGGGCTTAAAGTTTTTTATTAAGGCATGCCATTGATTTTCGTTATCAATTATTTGTTCGTGCATTAATTTATTGACTTCAAAAAAAGCCACCTTTGTACGTGTATTACCAATATCTATAGCTAGGTTTATCATAACATAGAAATTTGCTTAACCATATATTTTTCGGTTTGGCCATTTTTGTTTACCACCAAACGACCATCATCATCAACACCAATAATTGTTGCGTTAAAACATTTGCCCCCAGCCTCAAAAGCTAACTCCTGATTAAGACCAAGTAAATTGGCCATGTAATCGGTTTTTATGCGCTTAAACTGTAACAATTGCACTTGGTTATAACGTACTTGCAAATGATTTAAAACCGATTCCAAAACCTCACTCACTTCCAATGTTTGTTGGGTATGATGAATTAGGGATGTTGCTTTAGTTTCGTTAAAATGTTGCTGATTTACGTTTATTCCAAAACCTAATATGCAATTTTTAATCTGTGCTCCTTGCAAACTATTTTCTATTAAAATGCCTGCTACTTTTTGATGGCCAATGTAAATATCATTAGGCCATTTTATACGCACCCTGCTGCTGTAGGTTGATAGCGCATCGCGTAAAGCCAAACAAAAAGCCATATTTAACCAGGTTTGCTGACTGATATTTAAAAAACTAGGCACAAATACAACACTGCACAAAATATTTTTTCCATACTCACCTTCCCAGGCTGTTCCTTGTTGGCCTCGGCCAGCAGTTTGCTCATTGGCTGCAATAACAAGACCTTCGTTGGCTTGACCTTGCTGCACAAACTCGCGGGCAATGGTATTGGTTGATGATACCACATCGAGGTTAATTAATTTAAACTGAACAGATTTTGTTAGTGAGTTTATATGCATTAAAAAGTTAGATTTGCACCAAAGTTATTAAAGAGTAATGGCAAATACACCAGTAAAAAAATCGGCAGCAAAAAAAACTGCAGTTAAAAAAGTGGCAAAGGGCGCAAAAAAAGTGGCTCCTAAGAAACTAAGCAAAGCAGCAAAAGAGGCGCAAGATTTTGATAAAGAAGTAAAAAAACTAAGCAAAGAACCAAAAAGTACCGCTACACGTAAACCTGCAACAAAAGCAAAAGGCATACGCCCAGAGCGCAGCAGTAAACCTACAACAGCAGACCAAGCACAAGTTTTGGCTATTTGTGTAGCGCAGGGTATGTTTGAGAAAAAAGCGGAAGAAATTCGCATTTTGGACATGCGCAACGTACGTGGTGCAAGTGCTGATTTTTTTGTAATTAGCCATGCCGAAAGTGATAAGCAAGTAGAAGCAATTGCTAATAGTGCAGAAGAAGAAACCATCAAAATTTTAAATGAAAAACCTTGGCATAAAGAAGGTTTTGAAAACTTAGAATGGGTTTTACTTGATTATATTGATGTAGTGGCACACGTTTTTCAGCGCGAGAAACGCGACTTTTATGCCATTGAAGAACTTTGGGGCGATGCCACAGAGATTGCATTTAAAGGAAAATAAAACACTAAATGATATAAAAAAACGGCTGTACCTAAATTGATACAGCCGTTTTTTTGTGCCCATATATTTTATTTAGCTTCTCTAAATTGGGTAAGTGTACGCAATAGTTTACCAAAATTATATTGCTGAATATACATCATGTCTTTTTCTCCATTTACAAACCCAAAATACTTCTCCGCATCTTCAGTTAATTCACTTCCTTGCTCATCATAACGCTCCTTTGTACGCATGCTCAATCCTTTGGTATGTAGCTGTAAACTGTAGGTTTTACCTTGTTTATCTGTTACTGCTAACTTACAAAATACAGGCGTGTTAAAAATCGAATCGTGTTGCTTAGCAGTAAACTCATCATCAAAAGCCTCGCCATACATTTGGTTATAAGAAGCCACATAGTATTTTAAGAAATTAGTGTTGGTTGGCACCATCATACCTTGTGCATTTTTTAAAATAGGTGTAGCTGAATTCTCAATCACACACGACTCGGTTGGATTTTGAGGATACATTACATTTACCTTAGTAATTTGTTCGGCAGGAATATTAAAAATTAGTTTAGTTTTCCATTTAACAGGGTTGGTAGGAAAACGTGGCGTTAAATATCCTACAAAGCCTGGAAGATGCATTACATATGGCGTTTCGGCCCCTTCGTGCATCATATACGTTCCTGATTTATCCATGGTAGCTTGCCCAATGTAAATGGTTTTAATCAAATCATTGGAAGTATAAAACTCGGCCTTAACACCTGATCCGGCAAGCTCTTTTATAATTGTATTGTGCTCGTTTTTACCAATAGGGTTACGCATGCGCACATCGTGCATGGTTTGTAACAATAAATTTAGCTTGCGCGTATCTGCTTCAAACTTATCATTTACTAACCAAGCACCGTTAGCTTGTTTGGTTAAGGTAACTGATAATCCGAAAGCATCGGCTAAAAATATTTTGGTAACAGCGGCAGTATCGGTAATAGTAAAATCACTTCCATCGCCACTAAACGATTTCCACGGTTTACGCGTAAAAATTACATAAACACCAATAGCTACTAAAAGTAGTACAATTAAAATTTTAATCTGTTTGTTCATTCTATTACTTGGTATACTTTACTTTACGTACTGTTTTATTTACAAATCCAAAAACTAGTAATAATGCTAAAGGCAATAGCATATTAATTAATTGCCACTGCATACGGTCGCGTTTTAGTTTGCCCTTATCTAATAATCTAAGTTTAATTTCTTTGGCTCTAATTTCAATAATGCCGCTATCATCGCACAAGTAATCCATACAATTTAATATAAAACGTTTGTTGCCAAATTGCTGGTTTGTGTATCTGTCGTAGCCTAATGGAAAAATTTCGCCTGTTGATTTTTTACGTTGATTTCTGATTACTTCACCATCAGCAATTACAATCATTTTTCCATTATCAATACGTGGCTTAAATGGTAATGCATCTGTTTTAGCACCGGGTCTGTACTCAAATAACGAGTGGAAAGTTCCCTCAAGTAATACCGCTAAAGGTACATTTCCTTGCTTAAACATTTCGGGCTCGGGCTGAACACGAGCCATATTTAAATCAACTTTTACAGGTGCGCTTACCGCACGCGAATATGGCGAGGTAGAAAGTAAAATGGTTTTCTTTATTTCTTTGTTTGAAGTAGTATCAATACCACTTGCAAACTGAAAAAACACTGGATCAATGCCTTTAACTATGATGTGCGGATTTTGCGCACTTGGAGATGAGATTGGGAAAAACAACCATGGCAAAAGCTTTTGCTGCGGAGTACCGTTACGCATACTGCTTAAAATAGGAATAGCATTGCATTGCATATCTTGCACCACATTTGGATTGATACGCGCACCCCATTTAAACAACATATCATCAAGGTTTAAATCGTAGCTACCTGTCATAAACATTCCGTTTTTGCCAATGCTATCCATATCGGCAATTTGCGACTCAACCAACCAAAGTATTTTACCTCCGTGCATCACAAACTGATCTAACAAAAACTTTTCGTACTCAGAAAATGCCTTGGTAGGTTTAGCTATAATTAATGCACTGTTTTGCATTAAACTTTGTGGAGTTTGAATTGCAAGTGGAATGCGGGTTACACTGTAAAAAGCTTTTAACTCTTGTGATGCATCTGCTACCTCCCATTTATCTAATTCGCCATGATCATCAATAAATGCAATTTGCTTTGCTTTTGTCTCCAAACATTTGCGCAACGCATTTGCAATTTCATATTCCATCAACTCAATCGATTCGTTAATAACCTCCTCGGGACCTTGGCCAAACTGAGCTTTTAATAAATTTACAGGATACTCTTTGCCTTTATAGTAAAACAACGCACCAGGCACAATAAGTTTTTGGGTTGATTCATCGTCTTTCTTAATTTGTACATTGGTGGGTTGTAAACCTTTTTCGCCTAACTCTTGCAATACATCGTTGGCTTTTTGGGCATCGGCACCATCAAAAGGATCAATAAACTCGTACTCCAATTTACCACCCGAGTATGCGGCAAACTCATCCAGCATTTCTTTGGTTGATTGACGTAAGCGCTTGAATCCTGCAGGAAATTCGCCTTCTAAATATACTTTTACATAAAGTACATCATCTACTTTTTGAGCTAAATTGATGCTGCTTTGAGATAACGAATATCTTTTTTCAGAAGTTAAATCAACCCTAAAAAAATAATTGGTTAAAATTATATTTAACAATACTAACAAAGCTACCACTAGTGCCAGTTCTGTTAACGATTGTATTTTAAAATTTCTTTTCTTCATATATAACGCTTGGCGTTTTTTATATTTATTTAAAACAGATTTACTTTGATTTTACTACCATTTACGAGAACCAAAAACTGTTTTGGTTGACCATAAAAAAACAGTTATTACACTTATAAAATACAACAAATCGCGGCTATCTAACACACCACGACTCATTGAATCATAATGAGCTTTAATGCCTAATGCAGCAACCGCGCTATCATAAGTTCCTAACAAATTAAAATTGGCAAGCATATCAAATAATGCGTAAAAACAGTAGCACAAAAACATACTTACAATAAATGATACAATTTGGTTATCGGTAACGGCAGAAGCAAAAATACCAATGGCCACAAAACTGCTTGCTAAAAAAAACAACCCAATGTATGAGCCCCAAGTTGCGCCCATATCAATATTACCTTTAGG